>SLBA01000009.1 GCA_007126575.1 Gemmatimonadota bacterium
AGCTCGAGGAGATCCGGCCGCTTGCGGACGTGGGCGATGCCCCACCGTCGAACTGACCGCGGTCAGCTCCACCTGACCGGTGAATTCTGCCCGAACGGATCGCGATTTGCCTGACTCCGGACCGCCGGAACCGGATGGGGATCCGCCGAGGCCGGACGCCGGCGATGGTCCGACCGATCCGGCCCTCTCCGGCGATCGTCCCACCGATCCGGCCCTCTCCGGCGACATGCCGCCCGACGAGTTCCTGCGCTGGATCCAACGGGCCGCCGACTGGTCCGCCGAGTATCTGGACGGGGTCGAGGGGTATCCGGTGCTCTCGCGGGTGACCCCCGGAGAGCTCTTCGACGCGCTACCCCCCTCGCCCCCGAGCCGCCCCGAGAGCATGGAGGCGATCTTCCGCGATCTGGACGCGCTGGTCATGCCCGCCGTCACGCACTGGAATCACCCCGGTTTCCACGGGTATTTCGCGGTCACGGGATCCGGTCCGGGGATCATCGGGGAGCTGCTCTCGGCGACGCTGAACATCAACGCGATGGTGTGGAAGAGCTCTCCGGCCGGGACCGAGCTCGAAGCGCTGGTGTTGCAGTGGGCCCTCCAGCTCCTGGGACTTCCCGACCACTGGTTCGGCGTCATCCAGGACACGGCGTCCACCTCGTCGCTGGTGGGGCTCGCGGCCGCACGGCATCGTGCCTATCCCGAGGCCCGGGAGGTGGGGATCTTCGGGCTGCCGCCGGGCCGTATCTACACCTCGGTCGAGGCACACTCCTCGATCGAGAAGGCCGCGCTCACCCTGGGCTTCGGCCGCTCCGGGGTCGTGAAGGTCCCGGTCGACGACACCTTCCGGATGCGTCCCGACGCGCTGCGCCGGGCGATCGCCGCCGACCTCGAGGCGGGGGTGCGACCCGTGGCGATCGTGGCCACCCTCGGGACCACGTCGACGACCTCGATGGACCCGATCGCCGAGATCGCCGAGATCGCCGCCGAGTACGGGGTCTGGTTGCACGTCGACGCCGCCTACGCGGGGTCGGCCGCGATCCTCCCGGAGCTGCGCCCCTGGTTCGCGGGCTGGGAGCGGGCCGATTCGCTGCTGTTCAACCCCCACAAGTGGCTCTTCACCCCGGTCGACTGCTCGGTCCTCTACTCTCCGCATCCGGAGATCATTCGCGACGCCTTTTCCCTCGTGCCCGAGTATCTGCGGACCGCCGAGGGAGACGAGGTCGTGAACCTGATGGACTACGGGGTCGCGCTGGGGCGGCGGTTCCGGGCGCTGAAGCTCTGGTTCGTCCTCCGCTACTTCGGAGCCGAGGGGCTCGAAGCCCGGATCCGGGAGCACATCGAGATGGCCCGGGAGTTCGCCGATCGCATCGAGGCCACCGAGGGCTGGGAGCTCGCGGCGCCCGTTCCCTTCGCGACCGTGGTGTTCCGCCGCACCTCCGGGATGGGGATGGGGATGGGGACCGGGACCGGGACCGGGGCCGGGAGCGGGCTGGGGAGCGGGACCGGGCTCGGTAGCGGGCTCGGGAGCGGCACCGACGGCGAGGCGCTCGATCGCCACAATCTGGCGATCATGGACCGGGTCAACGCGTCGGGTGACTCGTTCCTCTCGCACACCCGCGTCGCCGGCCGCGTGGCGCTGCGACTCTCGGTGGGAAACCTGCGCACGCGCCGGGAGCACCTGGAGCGCTGCTGGGGCCAGCTCCAGCGGGCCGCCCGGGAAGACCTCCCCGAAACCCCCTGACGGTGGGACACCCCCTGACGGAGCGACACCTCATGGCGGTGGAACACCCCCTGCCCGCGGAACACCCCCCTGCCCGGGGGACACCCCCCTGCCCTTGAGACCCCGCCTGACCATGGGACACCGCCTGACCGTGGCCCCCCCTCGCCGTGGTGAGCCGAGCGCCCCGGATGCGCCGGACACCGGATGGGCGAGCTATTGGACCCGCAGGAGCTTCCAGTGGATGTCATCGGACGTGGCCGTGAGACCCACGACGCCTCCGGGGCCCGAGGCATCGATGCGGAAGTACCCTGCGCTGCCCCCTTCATTCTCACTCCGCCGCACCTGGCCGCGCCCGAGAAGCAACGCGCCGTCCGATCGCCAGCCGGATTCCCCGAACCGAACATCCCAGCTGTTGCGGAAGGTGGGGTTCTGATAGATCGGCGACTCCGTGAGATCGTCCGCCGCTCGACTGAGAACCCAGGTGAGGATCGCCTCGATGGGAGTCCAGTCCTCGAGAAGCTCGCGCTGCCGGTTGGCGAGGCTGGCCGGATTGTGCCGCCACCCGTGAAGCACGCCCTGCGAAATCGCGGCAAAGGCCTCGGAGGAGGGCTCGCCCGCGGCGATCCGTCGGTGGACCTGGTCCTTCAGGAAGGCGGCGGAGCGAACATAGCCCCGCATGAGCTCTCCATCGCGTGGATGCATGACCCGGCTGTAGCGCGTCTCGGCCGTCGAGCCCGACTGATCCCGCCAGTCGTGATTGTCGAATAGCCCGATCCCGGCCAACCGTCGAACGAATTCGAACTGGAGGAGGCTGGCGCCTCCCTCGAGGGCCCAGACGGGGACGTTGGGGAGGACTCCATGCTGATCGACGTGGTAGCGGGCCTGGTACGCATGGGCCAGCTCGTGGATGACCAGATCGCCCAGGCTGACCGGGGTTCTGCGGCTGGCCGGATCGTTGGGGCTGATCATGAGAACCGAGCGCGCTTCTCCGTTCAGCCGATACCAGTAGGCTGTGCCCACGGCCCCCCGGCGCTCGCGGAGCTCGGGATGGATGATCAGCAGGATCTGGCCGGAGCCATCGCTGGTGATGGGCCGGGCGCCCGGGAAGGCCTCCTGAAGGACCGGGATCCCGACGTCGGCAAAGGAGGCCTTCGCCGAGTCGAGCTGTGCCAGTGTCCAGTCCAGGGTGGGCATCTCGACATCGTCGATCGAGGCGATGACCAGGTACTCGTCCTGGACCTGGTGAACCCGGATGGGGCGCAGGCTGGAACTCAGCGGGTCCAACAACTCCCAGATCTCGCCCTCCTCCCAGGGGGTGCCGCGCCGGGTGGGAAGCGGGGACGATGCGGCCCGCTCGGGCTCGAAGTCCGCACCGGGAAGGGTGAGCTGCACGATGGGAGGGTGGTGATCCCGGGCATCCAGGTGGGTCGCAGCCTCCGCGGGGGCGATGGGGCGGCGCATGCTTCCGATCTCCACCGCGAAGTCCTGGGGTGCGAGTCCCGGCAGGGTGGCCTTGGCTGCCCGGATCCAGCTGTGGTCGGCATAGGCGAGGACGAACTGCGAGCCGCCGCCGGGGAATTCGAGGCACGCGAGAGAGGCGGCGCCCAGCGAGAGCGACTCGCCCGGCTCGAGCGAGACCCGAACGGGAGGAGGGGTGGTCGCACTCTCGCACGCCTCGGCGACGGGGGCCACGGGGGACCGGTCGCACGCCGAGGCGGCGAAGATCAGGAGCACGAGGACCGAGAGGAGCAGCCCCCGACCCGGGGCGGAGTGGAGCATGCCTTGAACCTGTCGGCTCCCCTATTCGCTGTCAAAGAACGTCGCGTCGCCGCCGGAACCAGGGCTCTGCGCGGTTCCGCGTCCGCGATGCTCATCCGACGGACTCGTAGCGGGTGTCGCCTGGAGCGGCAGGTGTCACCGCGACCGCGCCGCTCCGGCCGCACCACCCGTTCCCCGGCACCCAACCCGCCTTACCGGTGACCGGAAAGGGGACAAACGTCGCAGCGAAAGGGGCGTTTGTACTATTTCCGGCAATAATTGCCGGAAATATGACATGGATGGTCACGGCTCCTCGAGCCGTGTACGATTTTCGGTAAAGGGGGTATTCCCTTCGCTCAACCGGGTACCATATGTTGTGGTATGGAGACCCTCGATGCGGCCCGTCTCGAGGCGGGCGTGGATTACCCAGAGAATTTAGCTGAATTCGACCAGTTCTTCCCCGATGAGGCGGCGTGCGTACGCTACCTTGAGCGCATCCGTTGGCGAGAAGGTTTCGTGTGCCCGAAGTGTTCAGACAGGGGCGAGCCGTGGCGCATGAAGCGGGGTCTGCTTCTCTGTCGCGCCTGCCGAGGCCAGACTTCAGTCACGGCTGGCACGATCTTCGAGGGTACACGGTAACCGCTCAAACTGTGGTTTATCGCCGCCTGGGAGATCATGGGCCACAAGTATGGGGCGAACGCGTTGACGGTCCAGCGCATGATCGGGCTGAAGAGCTACAAAACAGCCTGGGCTTGGCTCCACAAGTTCCGCCGGGCCATGGTCCGACCTGGTCGCAGTCGTCTCCACGGTGTTGTTGAAGCAGACGAGACATATGTCGGAGGAGAGGAGGAGGGAGTGCGGGGGCGTTACACCGAGACGAAGGCCATCGTGGCCATCGCTGTCGAGTTGAAGTCGGAAGGGTTCGGGCGCGTTCGTCTGCGACGGATACCGAACGTGCGCCGCGGCACCCTTGGAGCCTTTGCCGTCGAAGCGATCGAGCGAGGCTCGACCGTGCGGACCGATGCATTGGACCGGATACGCGAACCTCAAGCAGCTAGGTTACAACCATGAGGTCGTGAACCAGTCGAAGTCGAACGACCCGGCCCACGTGACGATGCCGGGTGTCCACCGCGTGGCGTCGCTACTGA
>SLBA01000134.1 GCA_007126575.1 Gemmatimonadota bacterium
GCCCGGGGGGCGGGGTGGGGGGAGGGGTGGGGGGGATGCCCGCGTCTGACCTCTGGGGGTCGGAAAAGAAGGTCGGGGATGGGGGGCGGAGGGGAGGGCCGGGTCGCAGGATCCGGAAGATAGGGAGCTCAGAACGGATGTCCATGCCGATGGGGTCGGCCCGGAGCGGGGATTCCTCCGAAGGGGTGATCGGTCCTATCTTGTTTCCGGCTTCGACGGCTCCACGAGGGGGCCGTCGGGATGGAGCCTCGACGGATCTGCGGCGGGGAGCGTTCGGGTGGTTCGCGAGTTCGAAGACAGCGATGGGCGCCGATGGGATGTCGCGCTGGGCCGGGCCTCGTGGGGGGCCTTTCACGCCCTCTTCGTTCCGCGAGAAGGGAGTGGGGCCCGACAGACGCTGCTGGCGGCCGAGGCCTCGGAGGATGCCGCCCGCATCCTGCACGAGGCCGACGCCGGGACGCTGCTCGAACTCTTCCGGCGCTCGAAGCCCTACGAGGACGGTTCGTGAACACGATCTTATTTCGGGAGCGACAATACGGTGCGTGAATTCAATGACGAGCAGGGACGATCCTGGACGGCTTCAGTCGGGAACAGGGATGGACTCGACTACAAGGGCCGCTACTTCTTCGTCTTCCACCCCACGGGCGAGGAGGCACCCCGGCTGAGACTCGAGGACGTGCGATGGAATTCCGAGAAGACCGCGCGACGGACGCTCGAGACGATGTCCGACGTGGAGCTGCGCCGGCGTCTGCGTTCCGCCCGGGGGCGGGCGGCCCGCCCCGTGCCCTCAGCCGATTGACCGGAGAGGCCGACCCACCCGAGGGCCTCGTTCCGGGGGGTGCCCGCCTCCGGGCCGAGGAGTTCCCCGACGCCTCGGATGGGATCTACCTGAACGCCGCCTCCTTCGGTCTACTTCCCGCTAGAACCCGGGCCGTGATCGACCGATGGTCGCATGATCGGGCGTCCGGGGTCGGAGTGGACCCGGAGCGGTTCGACCAGGCGTTGACGCGGGCTCGCGCGGCCGCGGGCCAGCTGATCGGAGAGCCGGTGGAGGCGATCGCCCTGGCCCCGAACACCTCGTACGGGGTGAATCTCGCAGCCGAGATCGTCGGGGCCGGAGCTCCCGGCCGCATCCTCCTGTCGGACGGAGAGTTTCCCGCCAACGTGCTCCCATGGAAGCGCCTCTCCGAGAGGGGCTTCGAGGTCGAGGTCGTTCCGGCGGATTCGCAGGGACTCCCCCGCTTCGGGGCGATGGAGGAGCGGCTGGCCGCCGACCCTTCGGTTCGCGCGGTGGCGATCTCGATGGTGCAGTTCGGGACGGGCGTGCTGGCCGATCTGGAGGCGTGGGGCGCGAAGTGCCGTGAGCGGGAGGTCTTTCTGGCCGTGGACGCCATCCAGGGGCTCGGGGTGAGTCCCCTCGACGGACCCGGGGCGCTGGGGGTGGATCTGCTCACCTCGGGAGCCCAGAAGTGGCTGCTTTCCCCCTGGGGCACGGGCTTCGTCTACCTGCACCCCCGGCACCTGGAACGGATCCACCCCCCCTTCGTGAGCTGGTTCGGCTTCGAGTCGGCGCTCGACTTCGAGAAGCTGCTCGATTACGAGTCTCCACTCCTGCCCGATGCCCGCCGCTTCGAGCCGGCGACCCTCCCCGTGCACGACCTGGAGGCGATGGCGGCCTCGATCGAACTGCTTCTGGAGGTGGGGGTCGACCGAATTCGAGGTCACGTGCACGCGCTGCACGACCGGGTTCTGGAGTGGGCCGTGGACCGCCCCGGGGTCGAGGTCGTTACCCCGAGGGACGCCGCCCGAAGGGCCGGCATCCTCTCGCTCGCCTTCGACGAGATCGGGGAGCCGGCGGCCGCCCTGGAGCGGGCGGGCATCGCGGCGGCGGTTCGTGGAGGACGGCTTCGCCTGGCGCCCCACCTCTACAACACGGCCGACGAGATCGACGCGTTACTGGCCGTCGTCGGCTGACCGGGAGGGGAGGACGCCGGGGAGCGAACGGATCGGTCGCAGTTCGGGGGTCGGATCGGGGCGCAGGAAGTCGGCGAGGGCGATACCGATCCGGTCTTCGACCCGTTTGGCCGCCCAGGGCGACGGGACGTCGTTCGCGATGATGCTGAAGAGGACCGGCTCACCCGATGCCGTTCGGACCACCCCCGAAAGCGCGGTCGTCCGATGGATCGTTCCCGTCTTCGCGCGCAGGTTTCCGGCTGCGGCGCTTCGATGCATTCGGTTCAGCTGCCGGGCGTTGCCCGCCTCCGGGAGGCTGGCGAAGAACGGTTCGCGGACCTGGGAGTTCTCGATGTGCGCGAGTGTGCGGATGAAGGAGGACGGGGTCGCCCGGTTGAGGCGGGAGAGCCCGGACCCATCGATGATCTCGATGTCGTCCCGGGGGATCTGCACCTCGTCGGTGAGATAGGCCGTCAGCGCCCGCGCGCCCCCTTCGAAGGTCCCGTCGCCGTCCAGGGTGCGTCCGAGGGTGAACAGGAGGAGTTCGGCGAACAGGTTGTGGCTCCGGCGGTTCACCACCTCGAGGAGTTCGGGGAGAGGGGGTGAATGGTGCACGGCGATCGTGCGGGCGTGGGGGAAGTCCGAACCCGTGAGCGAACGGTTCGAGATCGCCTCGGGGTCCTTTCTCGACACACTCCGGGCCCCTCCGGTCACGACGACCCCGTTTCGGACGAGCGTTTCCCGCAGCAGCGAGGCCGCGTACGCGGGTGGATCCGAGACGGTGAGACTGCGCCACACGTCGCCCCCGTTCAGGTGGATCTGGCCCCGGATCTCGATCGGGTCGTCCGGGTCGTCGCGCACCATAAGGAGCGTCGGTGAGGGGCGCGAGGAGACGGTCCGGGCGAGATTCGAGACCGGGATGCCCGCGCCGTCGGGAATGGTCAGAACCCGGGGGGCGGACCCCGCGGAAAGCCCGGGAAGGAGCCGCATCGTCACGACGTTCTCGTTGAACGAGAGAGCCGAGACCGGCGCGGCGAACCAGTCGTTCAGGTCGTTGGGGTTCCAGGAGGGACGACGCGGATCCCCGCCGAAGAAGCTGCCGTCGCCCACGATGTCCCCGCGGACCTCACGGATCCCTTCCCGCTCCAGGGCGTCGAGGAAATCGCGGAAGGCCCCGGTCGGCCGGTCCGGGTCGCGGGCGCCGAGGGTGGGGTCGCCGGTCCCGAAGAGGACCAGGTCCCCGTCGAGCACACCCTGGTCGACCGTGCCCCGAACCACCAGGAAGGTCGGGAAGCGAAAGTCCGGACCCAGGCGCTCCAAGGCGGCCGCACTCGTGAACAGCTTCTGGTTGGAGGCGGGCGCGAGGGGAAGCTCGGCGTTCATCTCGAGGAGGGATTCGCCGGTCGTGAGCGAGACCGCGTGGACTCCCCAGGCACTCGATGCAGGGCTCCCGGAGCGGATCATGGCCGACACGTTGTCGTGAAGCGCCGCGACCGCCGCCGCGGCCGCGCGCTCCCGAACCGAGGCGTCGCCATCGCTCGCCGGGGCCGCTTCCTCGGGAAGGAGCGTCCGGTGCGGCGGCGGATCCGCTTCGACCGGCCGGTCGGGGAGAGCCGCGAGGCCATGCGAGAACGAGGTGCTCGCACGCTCCCATTCGACGGGTCGCAGATCGGGGAGCACCACCCCGACGACCAGGATGGCGGTCGCCACGAAGAGGGGGCCGCGTCCCATCACGTCGATCCGGCGGTGGGGCACAGGGCGTTCATCAGGTGGGCCAACTCCGTTTGCGGGGGTGCAGGCCGTCGAGCGGATCCTGACCGGGCAGGGGGATGATCACTCCCGGATTCAGAACCCCCCGGGGGTCGAAGTGATCCTTCACCTGGCGGAAGCGGTGGAACCATTCCGCCCCCCAGATCCTCTCGAGAAGGGGTGCGCGCAGCCTCCCGTCACCGTGTTCTCCGGCCATCGTTCCTCCCAGCCCGGCCACGAGCGTCGTGGTCTCGTCGAGGACGGTGCGGACTCGTACCCTCCAGTCGCTCGACTCCACGTCGACGAGTGGATTCACATGAACGTTCCCGTCTCCGGCGTGCCCGAATATTACCGCATCGAACCCCGCCGACGCCAGAATCTCGTCGAGCCCGACGAGATACTCGCCGAGGCGGGCGGGCGGGACCACGCAGTCCTCGATGAACTGGGTGGAGATGCGCCCCCGTTCCGCCTCACGGGCGATCAGGGGGCTGGCGCGCCGACGCAGGCTCCAGAGCCGCTCGATCTCGTCCGGCTCGGTGGTGTGGATCGTGCGGGCCGTATCATCGGTCGTGCGGCCCGGTCTCCCGGGGGCCGTCGCCTCGAGCCCCTCGGCCACCTCGTCGGCCGTGCCCTCGAACTCGAGGAGGAAGAGGGCCCAGGCGTCGCGGACGAGGGGGGCGAGCGCAGCGTCGTCGGCGAGCCGGGCGATCTCGAGGAATCGGTGCCCGAGAAACTCGCAGGCCACCGCCCCGGTGCCCGCCGCCTCGACCGCCAGCTCCGAGGCCTCGCGTGCACTGCGGACCGAGATCAGCCGAAGTCCCCGCTGCTCCGCAATCGGGTGCAGAAGGAGCTCGGCCTCGGTCATGATCCCGAGGGTGCCCTCGCTTCCGATGAACAGCTGCGTGGGGTCTCCCGAGGCCTGATACCGGTCGAGGGCGTATCCGGAGCTGTTCTTGCGGACGTCGGGCCAGGAGGATGCGGGAGCGCGCGAAGGGAGTCGATCGTCGAGGGCCTCGAAGGACGGCGGCTTCGGCCGGCCACCCCCGAGGGCGAAGGGCTCTCCCGAGGCATCGACCCCCTCGACCCCCCGCACCCAGCGGTGGATCGCCCCGTACCCGAAGCTTCGCGCTCCGGCGGCATTGTTTGCGACCATGCCCCCGACCGAGCACCAGCGGGCCGACGAGGGGAGCGGGGGGAGCGTGAGGCCGTGTGCGCGCGCCACCTCGTCGACGCGGGCCCCCGAGACCCCCGCGCCCGCTCGGACCGACCGAGCCTCGAGGTCGACCGGCGAGAGCTGCTGGAAGGACTCGGCGAGGGAGAGGACGATCCCGGCGCCCAGATTCCCACCGGGCATCCCGGTCCCCGCGCCCCGCGGGACGAGGGGGACTCCTTCGGAGCGGGCCATCCGGACGATTCGCCCGAGATCGTCGAGGTCCGATGGGACCGCGTACACCCGGGGCGTCGCCCGAAACGGGCCGGAGACGCGAGACGCACTCGAGCGGGCCCGGTCCCCGGTGTGCCACGTCCCCCGGAATCCGGACGGGGGAGGCAGCGGCTTCATCGCCCGGCGACGTCCTCGGTCGCGCAGTCGGAGCAGTACCCGGTGAACTCCAGGCGATACCCGGTCACCTGAAAGGAGCCGGTGTCGTCGTGCAGTTCCTCGAGCTCCTCGGTTGGCACATGCCCGGGGAGGTCCACGATCCGGGAGCAGGAGAGGCAGCGGGCATGATGATGCGGATCGGTCCGGCCGTCGTAGCGCGCCGAACCGTCCCCGTACGTCAGCTTCACCGCGAGCCCGCAGCCGACCAGCGTCTCGAGGCTCTTGTACACGGTGGCCAGGGAGATGACGGGGACGTCACCACGCACCTCGAGGAAGACCTCGTCGGCGGTGGGATGGCTGGTCGTCGAGGCAAGGTACGAGTAGACGGCCGCTCGCTGCTCGGTGAACCGCTGTCCGTTGGCCTCGAGCGCCTTCCGGAGAACATCGTGGTTGGTTTCGGTCTGCTGTGCCATGGAACTCCCGGAACCGACGGGGGGAGAAGGTGGCTGGAACGACTGAAAGTTAAGGCGAAGCGAAATCCTGTGTCAATGAAGGGAGACGGTGGACGGCCTATGACCGGAAGGACAGTGAAGCCTCGATGATGCTCAAGGATCAAGGTCCGATTCTCACCCTGGAGCCCCTGGTGGAGTCGATCCGCGACGGGATCTCGTCCTCGGGTTGGGTGCTCTCCGGACTCCAGAAGACGACGAGCCAGGAGTTCGATGGACGTTGGGAGGGGGAGTCCACCCGAAGCGCCTACCTCTTCTTCCACCGCCAGGACCTTCCCGAGACCCTTTCTGTGGAGGCCTTCGTCGACGAGACCTCGCAGGGGTTGCGGGCCAACCTGTCGCTCGTGATCCAGGGACCCTCACTGGGGGAACTGGGATTGCTTCCCCCCGTGCTTCGCCGCATCGCGGTGGCGGTCGGGGACACCCTGCCCGACGGGTATCGCACCCCCCTCTCTCTCCGGGTCGGCCTGCCCGACTCCGGGCATCCGCCGGAACGGGCCGAGGTTCAGCTTCGGGTCAAGCTGTCAGCGCCTTCGGTCGCGATCGAGGCGGGGACGTCGGCGGTCTCGGCGCTCGCGTCGGCCGCGGTGGCGGCCTTCGAGCAGCTCCTGGAGCGACCCGAGATCGCGGAGCTCCTCCCTCCCGTGATGGATTGACCGCTCGCCGGATCCGGCTTGCCCGCGACACGGGAGCCCGGTAGTCTGGCGAGGCGAGGCGCCCGGGAAGGCCCGATGAAGGCCTCCCCGACGATCAACCGTACACCCCCCTGCAGAGGAGTCGCCATGACCCCGCCGGACAACTCCTTCGACGATCTGCTCCGCGAGGACCGGAGCTTTCCTCCCCCCGCGGAGTTTTCGGACTCGGCCCACGTGTCCGACGAGCGGATCTACGGGGAGGCCGACGACGACCCGGAGGCGTTCTGGGCCCGATGGGCCGGCGAGCTCGACTGGTTCGAGCCCTGGGAGACGATCCTGGAGTGGGAGCCGCCGCGGGCGCGATGGTTCGACGGGGGACGGCTCAATGTGGCGCACAACTGCCTGGATCGGCATCTGGACGGCCCGAAGCGAAATCAGGCCGCACTCATCTGGGAGGGCGAGCCGGGCGATACGAAGACCTACACCTACTGGGATCTGCATCGCGAGGTCTCGCAGTTCGCCAACGCGCTAAAGGAGCTCGGGGTCGAGCGGGGCGACCGCGTGGCGATCTATCTGCCGATGGTGCCCGAGGCCGCGATCAGCATGCTGGCGTGCGCCCGGATCGGAGCGATCCATTCGGTGGTCTTCGGGGGCTTCTCTCCCACCTCGCTCGCCGACCGGATCAACGATGCCGAGGCGAAGGTCCTGATCACCGCCGACGGGGGCTACCGCCGCGGGAACGTGATCCCGCTAAAGAAGAACGCCGACGAGGCGCTCGAGCACACGCCCTCGATCGAGCACGTGGTCGTGGTTGCGCGGGGCTGGAATGTGACGCGGACCACGGGGACCACGATGAAGCCGAAGCGGGACCTCTGGTACCACGACCTGGTGAGCGCGGCGTCGGCGGACTGCCCGGCGGAGTCGATGGAGGCCGAGGACATCCTCTTCATCCTCTACACCTCGGGCACGACGGGGAAGCCCAAGGGCGTGGTCCACTCGACCGGCGGGTACCTGACCCAGGCGTACACGACCACGAAGCTCGTCTTCGATCTGAAGGACGACGACGTGTACTGGTGCACGGCCGACGTGGGATGGATCACCGGACACTCCTACATCGTCTACGGGCCCCTGGCGAACGGGGCGACGATCCTGATGTACGAGGGGGCGCCCGACGCTCCCGACCGGGGGCGCTTCTGGCAGCTTTGCGAGAAGTACGGCGTGACGGTCTTCTACACCGCGCCGACCGCGATTCGCGCCTTCATGAAGTGGGGAGACGAGTGGCCGGCGAAGTACGATCTGTCGCAGCTGCGGCTTCTGGGGACCGTGGGCGAGCCGATCAACCCCGAGGCGTGGATGTGGTACCACGAGAAGATCGGGGGAGAGCGGTGCCCCATCGTGGACACCTGGTGGCAGACCGAGACCGGGGGCATCATGATCACCCCCCTGCCCGGGGTCACCGCCACCCGACCGGGGAGCGCGACGCGGGCCTTTCCCGGGATCTCGGCCGCGATCCTGAACGAGGGAGGCCAGGAGGTCGGCTCCGGGTACCTGGCGATCACGCGCCCCTGGCCCTCGATGATCCGCACGATCTGGGGCGATGACGAGCGCTTCCGCGACACCTACTGGTCGAAGTGGGAGGGGATCTACTTTCCGGGGGACGGGGCGAAGCGTGGCGACGACGGGTATTTCTGGGTGCTGGGCCGGGTCGACGACGTGCTGAACGTGGCCGGCCACCGGATCGGCACCATGGAGGTCGAAAGCGCGCTGGTCGGGTATCCGGGCGTGGCCGAGGCCGCGGTCGTCGGAAAGTCCCACGACGTGAAGGGGCAGGCGATCGCCGCCTTCGTCACCCTGCGTGACGGGAAGGCCCCCTCGGACGAGCTGATCGTGGCGCTCCGGGAGCATGTGGCCACCGAGATCGGCGCGATCGCGAAGCCCGAGGACATCATCTTCACGGCGGACCTGCCGAAGACCCGCTCGGGCAAGATCATGCGCCGGCTCCTGCGGGACATCGCCGAGGGCAAGGCGCTCGGCGACACCACGACGCTGGCCGACCCCGCGGTGGTGAGCCGGCTGAAGGCCCGCTACGAGGAGGAAGGGGAGGGGTAGCCCCTACGCATCGTCGCGGTCCGCCAGCGGATCCGGGGGTGCCGGACGCCGGGGGGTGCCCGGCTTCCTCTTGACCGGCTTGGCCGGGATCCCGACATGCACCGTCGACTCTTCGGTGTCGCGCGTGGCGAGGGCCATGGCGCCGACCATCGAGTTGCGAGTGACCGTCACCCCGGCCAGGACGGTGGCGTGATAGGTGATGCGGACCCCGTCTTCGAGCACGGTCTGCGGGGTGGCCACGAGCTTCGGGTCGTCGATGTCGTGCGTATGCGAGTAGATGTTCGCAAAGTCCGAGACCGAGGCGCCGTGTCCGATGCGGATGCCGCCGCGATCGTCGAGCAGGACGTGGCGGTGAATGACCACGTCGTCTCCCACCTCGAGGTTGTAGCCGAAGGAGAGCTTGACGAAGTGGAAGGCCTTGAAGTTCCGTCCGCACCGTTTGAAGATCCGGCGGGCCAGGAGGCGACGGAAGCGCACGCCCAGCTGGATGTTCTCGCCCAGGGGGCTCTTGTCGAACATCTCCCACAGCCAGATCAGCGGCTTGACCTGGGCGTACCGCTCGGTGTCGAGTTCGTGGTAGTATTCGGGCTCGAGGGTGATGTTGCGCGGATCCATCTGGAGGAGCGCGATCCGGGTTGCCGGGGCGAGCTCCGAGGGGTCCCGGTCGACGAGCTGCGGGTAGTAGATTTCGGTCAGGACCCGCCGACACAGTTCGTTGCGGTCGCAGTCGGGCTGCGCGAGCGCCCGGTCGATCTGGTCGAGCCACGCGTCGTATTCGCGCCGGGTGGCGTCCGGAAGGGAAACGGATCGGAGCGGGTAGTGATTCATGGTTGCGTTGGGTGAGGCCGAAGGTTCAAACCACCAATATACCCGCCTGACCGGCGGGTGTTGAAGAGAGAGGGGAGGAATCCCGATGAACGATGTCCTGCGAACGAGAATTCTGCGGAAGCTGGAAAGCCTCCCCGAAGATCGAATTTATCAGGTGCTCGACTACATCGAGTTCCTGGAATCGCGCTACAACCGGGGGGTGGTCGACGATGCCACCGCGCTCCAGAAGCTGGCCGAGAGGTTCGAGGACGGGCTCCGCAAGCGGACGATGAATCCCTCGAACCTGCGCGAGGCCTTTCAGCTGATCTCGGCGGCGGACCGGGTCCTGTCGTCGGTGTCGAACGCCGGACGCCAGATCCTCGACGAGCTCCAGGTCCCCCTCGAGGAGCGCGACGGGGAGCGGGGGTGGGATCGCGAGCGCCCGCGGAGCCGGCCGCCGGAGGAGGACACGCCGGAAAAACCCGGGGATTCGCCCGCAGACAGCGAGAGGCCCCGCTCCCGGCCCGAGCGGGGTTGACACCCCCATCCCGGCCCGGATAAGCTTTCCCATGAATCGAGTCAGTCCTGAGCCCGGTTGAACCTGCGCCCTCCGCGTCCTGCCCCCGAAACGGGGGCGATTCGCGGCGGGCGTTTCTGTTTGGCGGTCGACCCCAATCACGAATGAACACCACCCATGGAGGCCCTATGGCGGACGATTCCCGCCACCGCTCGAAGATCGTAGCCGAGTCGCTCACCTTCGACGACGTCCTCCTCCTTCCCGGCCACTCCACGGTCCACCCGAAGGACACCTCGATCCAGACGCGGCTGACCCGATCGATCGAGCTTTCGATCCCCCTGCTCACCGCGGCGATGGATACCGTGACCGAGTCGAAGATGGCGATCGCGATCGCCCGGCAGGGCGGGATGGGGATCATCCACAAGAACATGAGCATCGAGCTCCAGGCCCGTGAAGTCGACCGGGTGAAGCGTTCGGAGTCGGGGATGATCCTGAAGCCGATCACCCTCCGGCCCGAGGCCACCCTGCGCGACGCGCACGAACTGATGGCCCGCTTCTCGATCTCGGGAGTGCCGATCGTGACCGAGGCCGGCGAGCTTGTGGGGATCATCACGAACCGGGACCTGCAGTTCGAACGGGAGCTGGATCGCTCGGTGCGCGAGGTGATGACCAGCGAGGAGCTGGTGACGGCGCCCGTCGGGACCACCCTCGAGGAGGCCGAGGCCATTCTGCACCGGCACCGCATCGAGAAGCTCCCCGTGGTCGACGAGGGCGGGGCGCTGGCGGGGCTGATCACGGTGAAGGACATCGTGAAGCGGCGGCAGCACCCCAACGCCTGCAAGGATGAGCGGGGGCGACTTCGGGTGGGAGCCGCCGTGGGGGCGTCAGAGGCCGACCTGGAACGGGTACGCGCCCTGGTCGACGCGGGAGTCGACGCCGTGGTGATCGACACGGCGCACGGGCACTCCGAGGGGGTGCTCCGGGCGGTGGCACGCACCCGCCAGGCCTTCCCCGACCTGCAGCTGATCGGGGGGAACGTCGCGACCGCCTCGGGTGCGGCCGCCCTGGTGGATCGGGGAGTCGATGCGGTGAAGGTGGGGGTCGGGCCCGGCTCGATCTGCACCACCCGGGTGGTGACGGGGGTGGGGGTGCCTCAGCTCTCGGCCATCATGGATGCGGTCGAGGGCGTCGAGGGGCGGGTGCCGGTGATCGCCGACGGTGGGGTGCGCTTCTCGGGCGACATCGTGAAGTCGCTGGCCGCCGGGGCCCACACGGTGATGATGGGATCGATGTTCGCGGGGACCAAGGAATCGCCGGGAGAGAGCTTCCTGCTCGAGGGGCGCCGCTACAAGCTGGTGCGGGGGATGGGGTCGCTTTCGGCGATGGAGGAGGGCTCGGCCGACCGATACTTCCAGGAGTCCGAGTCGGACAGTCGGAAGCTCGTGCCCGAGGGGATCGAGGCGCGGGTCCCGTACAAGGGACCGGTCGAGGACACGGTCTTCCAGCTCGTTGGCGGCCTCCGCTCCGGGATGGGATACGTCGGAGCGGCGGATCTCGAGGCGCTGCGGACCGAGGCGACCTTCTGCCGCGTCACCCCCGGCGGGTTGAGGGAGTCGCACCCGCACGATGTGACGATCACCCGCGAGGCTCCGAACTATCGTCTCTGACCGGGAGCCGATATCTTCCATGGGCTGTCCCATGGTCGTCTGCGGTTCCACGTCGCACACCGATACGGCGCCTTCCATCCGACTCCAGAGTCTATGCGCGTCTCCACCCTACAGCCCCGCCTGCTTCTCGGTCCCGGCCCCTCTCCCGTGTCGGAGCGGATCCGGGAGGCGATGGCCCGGCCCACCCTGGGGCACCTCGACCCCCAGTTCCTGGGGCTGCTCGACGATGTGAACGCGCGGCTGCGCACCCTCTTCGGGACGCGGAACCAGACGACCTTTCCTCTCTCGGGCACCGGGTCGGCGGGAATGGAGGCCGCGATGGTGAACCTGATCGCTCCGGGCGACCAGGTCCTGGTCGGGGTGAACGGGGTCTTCGGCACGCGGCTGGCCGAGATGGGGCGGCGGATGGGCGCCGAGGTGGTGACGATCGATGCGCCCTGGGGAGAGATCCTGCCGGAGGAGCGCCTGATCGATGCGCTCGAGGCGTACCCGGGAGCCCGTCTCCTGGCGGTGGTGCACGCGGAGACCTCGACCGGAGTCCTTCAGCCCCTGGAGCAGGTGGGGGCCTGGATGCGGGAGCGGGAGCCGCTCCTGGTGGTCGACGCGGTGACCTCGCTCGGCGGGGTCCCGGTCGCGGTGGACGCCGTCGGGATCGATGTCTGCTACTCGGGAACGCAGAAGTGCCTGGGGGTGCCTCCGGGCCTCTCGCCGATCACCTTCTCGGAGAAGGCGCTGGGCCGGGTTCGGAGTCGCACGGCCGCTCCCTCGTCCTGGTACCTCGACGTCTCGCTGATTGCGGGGTACCTGGGCTCGGAGCGCCGGTACCATCACACCGCCCCGATCAACCTGATCTACGCCCTCCACGAATCGCTGGTGGAGATCGAGGAGGAAGGGATCGAGGCCCGGTACCGCAGGCATCGCGAGGTGGGCCGGCAGCTGCAGGAAGCGCTGGGGGAGCGGGGGTTCGAGCCCTTCGCACAGGAGGGGCACCGGCTCCCGCAACTCACCTCGGCGTATCTGCCGGACGGGCTCGCCGAGGCTCCCCTGCGGCGACGCCTCCTCGAGGACCACGGCATCGAGGTGGGTGGGGGCCTGGGACCGGTGAGTGGAAAGATCTGGAGAATCGGACTGATGGGGGAGGGCGCGCGACGCTCCTCTGTTGATCGTCTCGTCGCGGCTGTCGACTCCCTGCTGGAGGATGACGTATGATTCAACGAGCGAAGTGTGTGGCCCTGCGCAATGGGCCGATGCGGTGCGTTGGGGTGATTGCGGTTCTCCTTATCGCCGCGGGGTGCAGCCGGGTCGGGTTCGATTCGGGCCCCGGGGGTCCGGGAGCCGAGGGGCCGCCGCAGCCGATCGTGCAGTCGCCCGTGGTCCCCGATCGGGTCGGTGCGCCGGTCGGACCGACGCGCATCCTCGACCATCCGCCGCTGGCGGTCGACGAGGTGGATCCGATCCTCAACTCCGTCGTGCGTGACGACCCCCTGCTCAACGAGCGGATCGACTACTGGATCCAGTTCTGGACCACCCGGGGTGCCGGGCATTTCGGGCGCTACATCGAGCGGATGGCGCGCTATCACGGGGTGGTGGACCGGGAGCTCGAAGACCGGGGGCTGCCCCCGTCCCTCCGCTTCCTGCCCGTGGTCGAGAGCGGGTACCACCATGGAGCGGTGAGCCGGGTCGGAGCCACGGGAATGTGGCAGATCATGACCCCGACCGCGCGAGACCTGGGGCTGTCGGTCTCGTCGCTGGTCGACGATCGACGTGATCCCCTGCTCTCGACGAGAGCTGCGCTCGACTACCTGCAGCAGCTGTATCTGACCTTCGACTCGTGGTTCCTGGCGCTGGCCGCCTACAATGCCGGGCCGGGGCGCGTGGGCAACATCCTGCGTCAGCACGCCCCCGACGACGACACGATCTCGGGCGATGAACTCTATCTGATGCTGCGGGCGCGGTTCCCGGCGGAGACCCGCGAGTTCGTTCCCCGGTTCTTCGCGGCGGCCGCGATCGCTGGCGATCCGGAGCGCTACGGCTTCGACCTTCCCGTCGGGATCGCCCAGATGGCCTTCGACGAGGTCCTGGTGCCCGACGCGACCTCCTTCGACGTGCTGGCCCGTGCCGCGGGCGTCGACGAGGCCGAGATCCGCGCGTTGAACCCGCACTTCCTGAGAGGGTTCACCCCGGCCGGCGAGGCCCGCGCGATCCGGCTTCCCCCGGGACGGGGTGCGGACTTCGAGGTGAACTACGCCATGATCCCGCCGGAGGAGCGGATCAGCTTCCTCGAGCATGTCGTCGCGAGCGGGGAGACGCTGACCCATATCGCACGCCGCTACAGCGTGAGCGTCAACGATCTCAGCGCCGCCAACGGGAGCGTCGATCCGCGGAGGCTCCAGGTCGGCCGACGGCTCGTCGTGCCGGTCGCCGGGGCCCGGCCCACGGGGGCGACGGCGATGGCGGCCGTCACGGCCGGGGCCGACGACGACTCCGCCGAG
The DNA here is from genome assembly GCA_007126575.1 of Gemmatimonadota bacterium. Lineage (GTDB taxonomy): Bacteria > Gemmatimonadota > Gemmatimonadetes > Longimicrobiales > Gaopeijiaceae > SLBA01. Next base: position 13,979 of record SLBA01000134.1, read on the forward strand.
AGCGCCAATGCCGCCTCCTCGGAGTCGGAGTCCTCCTTCCGGCACGAGGTCCGTTCCGGTGAGAGCCTCTGGATCCTTGCCCGCCGCTACAGCGTGTCGGTCGCGGATCTGAGGCGGTGGAACGATCTGTCGGCGAACGCGGTTCTGCAGCCGGGGATGAGGCTCATCGTCGGGGTGGGAATCTCGGGGAACCCCCGCAGCTACGAGGTACGCCCCGGAGACACCTGGGGCGGGATCGCGGAGCGGTTCGGGGTGCGGACCTCCGAACTGGCGAGCGCGAACGGGCGGACCACGCGCGACGTGATCCGGGTCGGCGAGGAGATCCAGATTCCCTGAGTCGGGCGCATGTGACGCCGAGCTTCGGGGTTCAGCTCCGATCGTGTCGGAGCTCGCGGTGCATGGCGGTCAACAGGCCGGTGAGGAGGAGCTGGGGGTTCACGTTCCCCGCCGCCTGCTCGCGGGCCTCCTGAACGCACCCGAGGGCGCGCGAGGGGCCGGAGGGGTCCAGGGGCAGCTCCTCGGCCTGTCGGGTCAGCCAGGGCGCGGCGTCCTGGTTCAGGATCGCCGATCCGCTCGCGGCTCCCGCGGCGCCCAGGTCCCGGAGCCAGACCTCGAGTGCCGAGAAGAGTTCGGTGAGGGTTCTGGCGCCCGACGCCGGGTAGGACATCGCCTTCGCGAAACGGGCCCCCGGACTCTCCTGAAGCGCGGCCCGGAGCAGGTGAAAGGCGTCCTGGCGCACCACTTCCAGGGGCCCCGGCTCCCCCCCCGAGGGCAGAAGGCCGAGCGCCCGCCCGATCGAGCCGCCGGCGAGCCGGGCGGCCCGGGCGGCCTCGGACGCCTCGGCCCCGACCTCCTCCTCGAGCATCCGCCGCAGAACGGCTTCGGACAGACCGGTCAGGTGCAGGGGGGTCGTGCGCGATCGGATCGTGTCGAGGAGTCGGCCGGGCTCACTCGAGGTCAGGACGATCCATGTGTTCGCCGGCGGCTCCTCGAGGGTCTTGAGGAGAGCGTTGGCAGCCTCCTGGCTGGCCTCCTGGGCGACCAGCTCCTCGGCATCGGCCACCAGGTAGAGCTGGCGTCCGCCGGTACCGGCTCCCTTGCCGACCCGCTTGCGGAGGTTCCGGATCGTCCCGATCTGCAGCCCCCGCAGCTCGGTCTGGTGAGACGGGCGAAAGGGGGTGCGGCGGGCCTCCTCGATCCACTCGATCCGGGCCTCCTCGAGCGCTTCGTCCTCGCGCTCGCGGCTGCCCCTCGACTTCGGTCGGGGAAGGGGCATGTACCAGTGGAGCTCCGGATGCTCGACCCGCAACGCCAGTCGGCACTCCCGGCACTCTCCGCAGGGTCCCTCGAGCCGCGGCTCGACACAGACCACGAGCTGGCCGATCCAGTGCGCCATGCGCTGCTTGCCGATACCGGGGCGTCCATGGAGGAGGAGGACCCGGGGGAGTCGATCGCGGGCATGGGCGAGGGCGAGCGCCCGGCGCAGCTCCTCGTGCCCGTGAATGGGGGGCAGGCCGCTCAGGGTCGGGGGAGAGGTCACTCCTGCTCACCCCGGGGGCGCAGCCACTCCAGCGGGTCGACCGCCTCGGGGGTTCCGGCGGCCCCAGGGACGCGGAGCTGGAACTCCAGGTGGGGCCCTTCGGGGGTGCTGGTGCCGCCCACCGTACCGACGACCTGTCCGGCCGAGATCCGGCGACCCTCGACGACCCCGATGTCCTCGAGGTACAGGTAGAGCGAGTAGAAGCCGTCTCCGTGGCTCAGGATCACGGTGGGGCCGTACCCTTCGAAGGGCCCGGCGAGCGCCACGGTCCCGTCGCGCACCGCGCGCACCGGGGTTCCCTGCGAGGCCCTGATCCCGATCCCGTTCCAGCGGAAGATCGTGCCGTTCGGACGTCGCTCCGGACCGAAGCGGTACACCAGGTCTCCGTCGACCGGCCAGTCGAGCACCCCTCGATCGACCGCGCTCAGGGTGGTCGGGGGGGTGTCACCGGCCCGGCCCTCGGCCGCGCGGCGGTTCTCGGCCTCGATCCGTCGGCGCTCGAGGTCGTCGACTACCCCAGAGAGTCGGGCCTCGTCGGCCTCGAGCTGCTCCATCCGGGTCATGGTTTGACGCTCCCGGGTCCGGAACTGGTCCAGCGTCCGCTGGTGCTCGGTCTCGACCTGGCGGAGCTCGGCGACCTCTCCGAGCTGCTGCTCACGCAGGCGTCGGAGCTCGACCAGGCTCTCCTGGAGATCCTGATTCTGCGCCTCCAGCGCCGCTTCCAGCTCCTGGATTCCCGTCATGAGGGTCCGGTCGTAGGAGGCCATCATCTGCAGGTAGCGATACCGGTTCAGGAGATCGACGAAGGAGTCGGCTCCGAGGAGGACCTGCACAGTCAGGAGGGGCCCCCGCTTGTAGATCTGCCGCAGGCGGACGGTGAGCACGGCCTGCCTCTCCCGGAGTTCTTCGCGGGTTCGCAGCAGGTTGCCCGTCGTGACCTGGGCGCGCTCGGTGGTGGCCTCGACCTGGAAGTCGATCTCGGCGAGCACGCCGCGCGAGGTCGAGATCTGGCGCTCGATGTTCTGCAGCTGACCGGAGACATTCTGCACCCGGTCGCGCAGCGCACCCATCTCCGACTGGAGTCGGGCTCGCTCCGCGCGAATCTCCTCGAGTCTGAGCTGGCTTTCTCGGATCTCCCGACTCAGCTCCTCGGCGGACTGCTGCCCGTCGACGCCTGAGGGGACCAGCAGCAATGTGGTGAGCAGAATGATCAGCGCGCGTGTCATCTAGACCTCCCGGAGATACTTGCGTACCGCGAAGGCGCTCGCGATGACCCCGAAGAGAGCCCCCGCCACGATCCCCATCAGGATCCAGTCGAGGGGCATCCAGTCGAGCTGGAAGACGGCCCTCGACACCACCAGGTACGAGCCGAAGGTGAAGGCGGCCGCCAGGATCCCTCCGAGGAGCCCGGTGAGCCCTCCCTCGAGGAGAAACGGTCTGCGGATGAAGCCGTTCGTCGCCCCGACCAGGCGCATGATGTAGATCTCTTCACGCCGGGCAAAGATTGCGATCCGGATCGCCGTTCCGATGATCAGGCCGGCGACGAGGGCGAAGGCTCCCCCCAGGAACATCGTCGCCATGGCTCCGATCCGCTGAAGCAGGTAGAGTCGATCCACCCACTCCTGCCCATATCGTACATCTTCGACAAAGGGGTAGACCGAGAGGCGATTCGCGACGCGGGCCACCACGTCCGGGGTCCGGAAGCCGGGGCGCAGGACGATCTCGAGCGAGGCGGGCAGCGGGTTTACGTCCATCCCGGTGAAGAGATCCTCGAACTCCGGAAGGTCCTCGCGGGCGGCCAGGAGGGCTTCCTCCTTCGAGATGAACCGGATCTGCTCGACCTCCTCCATCGCGAGAAGATCCTGCTCGGCCATCGAGATCTCCTCGTCGCGCGCATCGTCTCGAACATACGCCACGACCTCGACGCGCTCCTCGACGCGGGTCAGCGCCTGGTGAAGATTGTACGTGGCCAGGCCGAACAGCCCCACGACGTAGAGGGCCAGCGCCACCATTCCGGCGGAGAGACCGGTGAGCAGGGGGGCCCGGCGGACCGCGGCGAGCGCTTCGCGAATCGCGTGCATCGTCAGCTTCCCCCGGTCGTGGCGGCGGGGCTCAGCGAGGAATCGAAGACCAGGCGACCCTCGGACAGCTCGAGGGTGCGGATCGAGGGGAACGCACGGATCAGTTCGAGGTCGTGTGTCGCCATGAGGACCGCCATCCCCGAGGCGTTCAGTTCGCGAAAGAGCTCCATGATCCCGCGGGAGGCCCGCTCGTCGAGATTGCCGGTGGGTTCGTCGGCCAGGAGGACCTGGGGTTCGTTCACCAGGGCCCGGGCGATCGCCACGCGCTGGCGCTCTCCCCCGGAGAGTTCCTCGGCCCGGGCCCCGCCCTTCGCCGAAAGCCCCACCTGCGCCAGGAGCCGGTTCGCCCGCGGCAGGATCTCGCTGCGCGACGCACCGGTGACCTCGAGAGCGAACTCCACGTTCTCACGCGCGGTGCGGCCGGGCAGGAGCCGGAAGTCCTGAAAGACCATCCCGACCCGCCTCCGGAGCTTCCAGACCTCCCGGTCCGAGGTCAGGTCCGACGAGAACCCGCAGACCCGGACCTCTCCCGAGGTCGGCCGGTCGGCCAGGTGGAGGAGTCGGAGGGTCGTGGACTTTCCCGATCCCGAGTGGCCGGTGAGGAAGGCGAACTCCGCCTTCCGTAGCTCGAACGAGACCTCGTCAAGGGCCCGACCCCGTCGGGCGAAATCCCTGGTCACCTTGTTGAATTTGATCACGGGCCGTGGTATTTACCGGCAGGAGGAGGAGGCGTCCACAACCGGAAAAATCTACCGGTCCGGAAGGGGGTGTGTCAAAGGCCCGACGTCATCTGTTTCCGACGGAGATCTCCCCATGAACCCGGTTGAGTCCCGGTCCCAGGCGGGCGGCGAGGCGAAGGGCCTCGAGGGTGGACGTCGCTCTCGCTCTTCCCGTTCCGACGATGTCGAAGGCGGTGCCGTGGTCCGGTGAGGTCCGGAGGAAGGGGAGTCCGAGGGTGACATTGACGCCCTGGCCAAAGGCCAGCGTCTTGAAGACGGCCATCCCCACGTCGTGGTAGGGCACCACGACGCCGTCGACGTCTCGGTCGAGGAGCTTCTGGAAGACCGTGTCGGCGGGGACGGGGCCCTGGAGCCGAAGGCCGGTGGCCCGGAGCGCCTCGACCACGGGGGTGAGTACGCGGGCTTCCTCGTCGCCGAACAGACCCCCGTCGGAGGCGTGGGGATTCAACGCACACAGCGCGATGCGCGGCTCCTCCATTCCCCAGCCGCGCTCGAGACCATCGGCCAGGAGCTGGACCTGTTCGCTCAGGCGCTCGGCGGTCAGCGCCGCGGCGACGTCTCTGAGAGGCATGTGGGTCGTTGCGAGAAGGATGCGCAGGGGCACGTCGACCCGAGAGCTCTCGGTCGCCATGAGCATGCCGACGCAGGGAGACCCGGTCAGCGCTTTCAGGTACTCGGTCTGCCCCGGGGTGTCGATGCCCGCCGCACGCAGCGAGGGCTTGTGCACCGGACCGGTCACGAGCGCCGTCGCACGGCCCTCGAGGCAGTGCGCCACCCCCCGTCGAATCGCCTCGACCGACACTCTTCCCGCGTCCAGGTCGGAACTCGACGGGCCCCCGGTGCCGGTCGCCTCGGTCCGCACCCTGGTTTCCGGCAACGACTCCATCACCTCGGTGAGGCCGCGGTCGTCGCCGAGGAGAACGACCGAGACGTCCCGGTCCTCCGCCAGAAAGGTGCTGAGCGCCCCGGCCGTGATCTCCGGGCCGATCCCCCGGGGATCACCCAGGGTGACGGCGAGGGTGGTGGGGCCCGCCGGCCCGGGGTTCGACGACGAGCGGATCAGATCCGGATCTCCACGTAGGTTCGAGCGCGGATCCGGTCCATGAGTCTCTGCTGGAATTTCTCGGCGCGCAGGAACTCCCGGATCTGGCCCCGGAGGTCGTCGAGGGTGTACTCTCCCTGCTCTCTCACCTGAAGGACCTGGATCACGACGTAGGCCAGGCGCGAGCCGTCCTCGCTGAGCGGCAGCTGTACCGGCCCGACGACCGTGCCGGGCTCGGCCGAGCGGAGCGCCGAGGCGTATCCACTCGGAAACTCCTCGAGCCGGTCGAATCCCAGCTCGAGCGAATCCGGACGCTGCTCGGTCGCGTACTCCCGGGTGAACTCCCGCATCGGGGCCCCACCCTCGACGGCGTCCCGGATCTCTTCAGCCCGGGCGAGTGCTCCATCCTGATCTCCATCGGCGCCGATCAGGATGTGGCGGATCCGCCGCTCGGGACCTCGAATCCGTTCGACCTTGATGATGTGGGCCCCGAAGCTCGTCTCCACCGGCCCGACCACCTCGCCTTCGCGGAGGCGGAAGGCCGCATCCTCGAACTCACTGGCTAGGTCCGATCCCCGGCGGAACCAGCCGAGGTCACCTCCCTCCTGTCGGGAACCGGGGTCGTCCGAGAACTGGCGAGCCAGGTTGGCGAAGTCTTCACCACCCCGGATCATCTCGAGGATCCGCTCGACCTCGGCGACGGCTTCCTCCATCGCCGCTTCGGATGGCCGTGGCTCGATGATCGCCTGGCGGAAGACGACCGTGGCCGGACGCGCTGGAAACCCGGCGCGCTCGCGCTCGAAGTAGGCCTCGACCTCGGACTCGTCGACGGGAATGACCCCGGAGTCACGCTGCCGCAGCCCCATGAACTGCTCGACGAGGAGCCGCGTGCGGGTCTGATCCCGCAGATTCGAACGAAATCCCGCCAGGCTCTGCCCCTGCTGCTCGAGTGCCTCGCGGAGGTTGGACTCGCCGCCGAGCTGGCTGACGCGCTGCTGCCACTGCTGGTCGAAGGCCCGGTCGACCTGGTCGTCGGTCACGACCACCATCGTGTCCCGGGCAGCGGCCTGCACGAGGAGCTGGTTGTCGACGATCTCGTCGAGGAGCTCTCGTTCGAGGGACTGGAGCGCTGCCGGATCGGTGGGGAACGGCTGACCCTGGGCCTCGAACTGGGCGCGCCGCTGCTGCAGCAACTCCAGAACCTCGCTGTAGAGCACCACGGAGTCTCCGACCACCGCAGCCACCCGATCCACGATTTCCTCACCGGGCTCGGATGTGTCGAAGGCCGGGGTCTGGAGGTCCTGGGCCATGGCGGGGACCGGAAGCAGGACCGCCGCGATGGTAAGGGCGAAGAACAGGGATGTCAGGCGGATCCGCATGGGACCTCGATCGATAGGGAGACGACGTGCACGAACAGGGATTCCCGAACTGGTAAACCGGGTTCCGGGGCTCGGTTCCGGGGCCGAGTGCTCCGAGGGAGCGTCATCTCTCGCCATCGGGACCCTCGGGGACCTGAGCATCGTCGAGCAGGTCCTGGAGCTCCTCCATGTCGAACTCCTGGGTGTCGGGCGACTCCCCTCGGATCGCCGCCACCCTCTCGACGACTCGCTCGACGCCGGAATCCGAGATCGCGGCGCCGAAGTGTGTCCGCAGGGGGATCGCGAGCGTCTCGAGCGGGAAGACGTCGATCTCGCCGGTGACGATTCGGCCGAGCAGGTCGAGAAGCTCCCGCTTCACCGCGATCTCCAGGGTCTCCCCTTCGGCGGGGCTGATACCGTCGATCTCGAGGAACCCGGCGATCTCACGGTACTGTTCGCGGATCTCGCGGCGGAGCTCGGTCATCTCCTCTTCGTCGACCGTGATCCCCCTGCGCCGGGCCTCGCCGACGAGCAGTTCACTCCGGGTGAGGTTGCGCAGGAACATGTCGAGCTGCGGGTCATCGGCCATCAGGACCTGGTCGCGGAACTGCGACGGCTGGCCCAGCATGAACTCACGAAAGTGTGCCTTCGTGTAGGCGCCGCCCTCGAAGCTGGCGAGCGCGCGGCCGGCCTCGCGAGACGAAAGCTCGGCCGAGGGATTCTCCGAGATCTGACGAATGGCGTCGATGGCGTTGTCCTGGATCCGGACCGAAGCCGACTCCTCGATGCCGGCCACGAAGATCGACTCCGCCTGTGCCGTCCGATCCATCTGCAGGTCGAAGCGGAGCTGCTCGCGAATATCGTCGAGCGAGGGGAAGTCACGGTCCTCGAGCCTGATCACATGAAGCCCGTACTGGGACTCGACGATGTCGCTGACCTCGCCGGGCTCCATGGCGAATGCCGCCTCCTCGAAGGGGGGGACCATGGTACCCCGGCTGAACCAGTTCAGGTCACCGCCCCGCTGCGCGCTGCCGGGGTCGTCGGAATAGGTTTCGGCCAGCTGCGCGAAATCCTCGCCGGCCCGGGCCCGGTCCCGAAGCTCCTCGGCGAGGGCGCGGACCGAGTCCCTCTGGTCCGGGCTGGACTGTTCCGGAAAGAGGACGAGGATGTGGCGGGCGCGAACCTGCTCTCCCGGACGCTCGGTGGCGTAGAAGTCCTCGAGCTCCTCATCGGTGATTTCCTCGTCGACCTCGATCACCTCCTCGCGAAGGCGCAGGACCAGCTCCTGGTTCTCTTCCTGCCGCAGGATCGAGGACAGGTCGACCCGGTCCAGCTCTCCTTCACGGTTCACCGCGAGTGCGAGCAGGGTGTAGTCGACCCAGAAGTCGGCGAGCGCCTCGACGACGGGTGCGTCGTTCGGGAGTCCCTGGACCGGGGCGAGCAGCTGGGCCGCCTCCTCGATCTCGAGCTGGATTTCGCCGGCGCGGGCCACCGAGTCGGAGTCGACCCGGACGGTGTCGCGATCACACGCGATGAGGGTGAGAAGAATCAGGGACAGGAAAAGCGCGCTGGTGCGACGCATGACTGTGAACTCGTTCCGTAAGGTGAATGAAAGCCGGGGCCGATCGGTCCGGGACCGATCAGGCCGCCTTCTCCCGGGCCTGCAGCCACTCCTCGAGGGCCCGGATCAGGGTTCGGGTCAGCGGTTCCGTGCCGGCCTGGCGCAGTCCCAGTGACAGCGGGACCATCCGTCGGACCGAAACCTCGACCTGTCGACTCCGGAACGGTCCCTCGAGGAGGGCCATCCGGGGCGTTGCCGCGGCGCGAAAGCTGATCCGGCCTTCGCGACCGCGAATGAATATCCGTTCGATGCCCAGCTCTGCTCCCAGCAGCCGGAGCAGGCGGGCGTCGACGAGCCGCTCCACCTCGTCGGGGAGCGGACCGTAGCGGTCCACCAGTTCCTCGCGCAGGTTTTCCGCCTCCGCACGGTCCTCGAACTTCGACAGCCTGCGATAAAGATGCAGTTTCTGACTCGAATCCGAAACATACCCGTCAGGAAGGTACGCGGATCCGGGCAGTGAGACCTCGGGCTCCGGAAACCGCTCACCCTGATGCTCGCGACCCAGGTGAAGCCGTCGCACGGCATCTTCGAGGAGGCGCAGGTACGTATCCATCCCGACTGCGTGGGCGAAGCCCGACTGGTTCGCCCCCAGCAGGTTCCCGGCACCGCGGATCTCCAGGTCGCGCAGCGCCACCTGGTACCCGCTGCCGAGCTGCGTGTAGTGCTCCAGCACCTGGATCCGCTGACGCGCGTCGTCGCTCATGGCCTCGGGGATCACGAGGTAGCAGTACGCGCGGCGGTCGGAGCGACCGACACGACCCCGGATCTGGTACAGCTGCGCGAGTCCGAATCGGTCGGCCCGGTCGACGACGAGGGTGTTCGCGTTGGGAACGTCGAGCCCATTCTCGACGATCGAGGAGCAGACCAGGATGTCGATCTCCCCCTCGATGAAGCCCTTCATCACCGGGTCGAGCTCACCGGCGCCCATCTGCCCGTGCGCGACCTCGACGCGGGCTTCGGGCGCGAGCCTGCCGACCCGCTCGGCGATCGAGTAGATCGTCTCGACCCGGTTGTGCAGGAAGAAGACCTGCCCACCGCGATCCAGTTCGCGGCCCATGATCTCGGCCAGAAGGGCGTCGCTCCAGGGAATCGCCTGCGTCTGCACCGCCAGCCGGTCGCGCGGAGGGGTCCGGATCAGCGACAGGTTCCGCACCCCCGAGAGCGAGAGCTGCAGGGTACGCGGGATCGGCGTGGCGGTCAGGGTGAGGACATCGACCGAGGCCCGCAGCTTCTTGAGGCGCTCCTTGTGCTTCACGCCGAACCGCTGCTCCTCGTCGATGATCAGGAGCCCGAGGGAGCTGAACTTCACATCCTTCGAGAGGAGTCGATGGGTCCCCACGACGATGTCGATCTCTCCGGTCTGGAGTCCGACCAGGATCTCCTCCTGCTCCCCTCGGGAGCGGAAGCGCGAGAGTGCGGCGACCCGAACAGGGAAGTCCGCCAGCCGCTCCTCGAACGTTCGCAGGTGCTGCTCCACCAGGATGGTGGTGGGGGCCAGGATCGCGACCTGCCGCCCGTCCTGGACCGCCTTGAAGGCGGCGCGGATCGCCACCTCGGTCTTCCCGAATCCCACGTCGCCGCAGATCAGTCGGTCCATGGGGCGTGGCGACTCCATGTCCTTCTTGACCTCGCGGGTTGCGCGTGCCTGGTCCGGAGTGTCCTCGTAGAGAAACGAGGCCTCCATCTCTCGCTGCCACTTCGAATCCTCGGAGAAGGCGAACCCCTCGAGCAGCTCCCTCTCGGCGTAGAGCTCGAGGAGCTCCTGGGTCATCCGCTCGATCGCCTCTTCGGTCTTGCGACGGAGCGTCTTCCAGCGCTTCCCCCCGATCCGGTGGACCGAAGGGGGCTCGGCGTCGTCGGACTCTCCGACCCATCGCTCGACCAGGTCGAGCCGGTAGACCGGGACCCGCAGGACCTCGCCCCCCGAATATTCGATCGCGAGGACCTCGAGCGGCTCCCCGGCGATCTCGATCCTTTCGAGCCCGCGAAACTGTCCGATCCCGTGGTCGAGGTGGACCACGTAGTCCCCCGGGGTGAGCTGGGCAAGGCTCTCGACGGCGACCGCGCCCCGGAAGCGTCGTCCGGTGCGGACCCGGCGGGACCTCCGGAAGATCTCGTGGTCGGTGAGGACGTTCAGGGGGGGCGAGGCCTCGGGGAGCCGGAATCCACCCTCGACCGTCCCGACCCCCACCTGCACCCCCGGGATCCGCTGCCCCGCCTCGGCGAGGATTTCTTCGAGCCGTTCGACCTGCCCACTGTTGTCGCAGAGGATCACGGTGGTCGCGCCGCGGGCCGCCTCGCCCCGGAGAAACGCGGTGAGTCGATCCATCTTCCGGTCGACTTCGGGCGGCGCACCGGCGTCGAGCGACAGCTCTCCCCGGCCGTCGCGGTGGAGCTCCAGGAGGGGGTGGCGGCCACTGATCCGGACCCCCTCGTCCGGCGGGAGCAGGATGGCCTCGACGGGGGGCAGGGATTCTCCGCCCTGCTCGCGATCGAGCCGGATCTGCTCCGCCTGGTCCCAGTGCTTCCGGAATTCCCGTGTCCACTCGGCACCCCCGACACGCACGAGAATCGCCTCCTCGGGGAGGACTTCGAGGAGGCTCCGGACGTCGGAAGGGGGAGTGGGGGCGTCGGGATCCCGGTCGGCGGCGGACTCGCTTCCCGATCCCGCGCGGAAGGAGGGGGGGAGCAGGTGCACGCGCTCCTTCTCTCCGGTGGAGCGCTGGTCCGCGACATCGAAGTGTCGGATCGAGGTGATCTCGTCGCCCCAGAACTCGATCCGCACGGGGTCCGAGGCCCCGAGCGAGAAGACGTCGACGAGGCCGCCCCGTACCGAAAACTGTCCGACTTCCTCGACCAGGGGCACCCGGGTGTAGCCCATCGTCTCGAGCTCTTCGACCAGGAGCTGGAAGCCGATCTCCTCGCCGGTCTCGAGTTCGAGACGGAGCCGGGCGAGGCGGTCGGGCAGCGCGATCCGCTCCTGGAGTGCCCGGGGCGTCGTCACGAAGAGACGGGCGGCGCCACTGAAGAGCGCCTCGACGGCCTCGACCTGCAGCCCGCCGATGCGGGGGTCGCTCTCGGCGTTGAAGAAGAGGACCTCGCTCTGCGGGAAGAGGGGGGCCCGGTCCTCGCCCACGAGCGAGACCAGGTCGGCCTCGAGTCGGGCCGCGTCGTCGGGGCTGTCGGCGATTGCCACCCAGAGCCGACCCGGGATCGCCTCGTGGAGTGCCGCGAGAAGGGCTGCGCCCGAGGACCCGTGCATTCCCGTCACGACCGTACGCGAGGCGGGGGCCGGAGGAGTTCGGATCAGCTCCCGGACGGTGGGAGTGGAGAGCAGGGCCTCCACGACAGTGTGCTTTTTAGGGGTCACGACAGCGGGTCCGAGGGACGGACTGAACAGGATCGATGACATCTCGAGCAGAAGAATCTAGCGAATTCGAAGATTGATGCAGGGGGTGGGGTCAGCTCGCGGTGCGCGGCGCGGGCGCATCGCCGGGCTTCGACGTGGACCGACCCCCGATGGAGCGCGACGCGACCCATCCCTCGAGAAGCAGAAGCAGGAGGGCCGCCAGGACGAGGGGGAGGGCGACCTCGCGACCCCGTCGATCGGGTAGAATGGCCCGGGTCCAGCGGGCGCCCGCCGGGGCCGGCTCGACCGAGGCGCCGAGCCGGGCAGCGGCATCGACGGGGGAGAGGCCGTCGGAGCCCCGAACGGCCGGCTCCGGGATCTGGACCGCCAACGGTCGGATCGGGTCGCCATCGGCGTCGAGGATCTCGTGGAGCCCCGGCTGCCCCGTATCGACGAGGCGCCCCAGGCCGGCGGTGGGGTGCCGCGTGCCGTCGGGCCGTCGGACCGCGACTGTCCCCTCGGGGAGGGCGAAGGGCGCCCCCGCGGGGTGGCCGGTCGTGGGCCCCCCGGCATCGACCGGGCCTTCGGGGGTGAGGAGCCGATCGAGGAAGGGGATCATTGCCGCACTCAGGGGGAGGTCCGACTGATCCGGGTGCAGCGAACTCGCCAGGAGGACGAGGGGGCCGCCGGGCGCCTCCATGATCCGTGTGCGCACCAGCCAGGGGCTGCCATTGTCGCGGAGGAGCTCGACCCCCGACGCGCTGCCGACGGGCACCAGTCGGTAGCGCAGCGAGACCTCGACGCCCTCGAGGCTCGGCGGGTACCCGGGAGCCGCGACGAGGGTGGAGCGGGCCTCCGGGCGATCCAGCTCGAGCCGCCAGGGGACGCCCCACCCTTCGAGGACCCGGTTGAAGGCCGGCAGGAGCGCCGGGTCGTCGGGAGGGGTGACGACCCGGGTGACTCCCGACGACGCGGGCTCCGGCAGGCCCCCCGAGGCCAGCGGGGAGCCCGGCAGGAGGAGGATCTCGGCGCCCGCCGAACCGATGGGCAGCAGGCGGATGCGGCCGGCACTCTCGAGGGTGCTCAGCGCCTCGTCGAGGAATGGATGTGGCTCGGCGGGGGTGCTCACGACCGGAGGCGGACGGATCGCCGCCGCGAACTCCCGGCGGTCGTCGGCACGCAGGGGGTCGGGGTCGATCTCGACCACCCCCCGGACCCAGGATTCGGGCCGGGCGGGGAAGGGAAGCGATGCGAGCCCCGATGCGTCGGTTCTTCCGGCCGCGACGAGTTCACCGTCGAGCAGGAGACGGACGGGGACCTCCGCGACCTCCTCTCCCGCGACGGTCACATCCACGGTGGATTCGTCGCCCGCCCGCGGCGGAAGGCCGCCCCCAAGGCGGACCGATGCGATCCCCCGATTCGGGGGAAGGGGCAGGCCCGGACCCTGGATCAGGATCGGGTGGGGCGTCGGGACCGGTCGGGGATCTTCGCGGTGGCCGGAGCTCTCGGGGGTGGGATCGCCAGGGGGGAGCGTTCCGGAGGCGAGCGACGAGAGGACGAGGATCTGGGTGGGTCCCCCTCCCGCCGCTTCGAGGAGTGCCGAGGCGCGCTCGAGGAGTGCCGGAAGCTCGGGGAGCACCCCGGTCGAGGAAAGGGAGCGGAGGGCCTCGCTCGCCCGGTCCGCATCGAGGGGTGGAGAGGCCCTCCACGGCTCGCCCCCGGCAACGACCCACACCCGATCCAGCGGGCCGAGCGCTTCGAGCGCCTCGGCGCCCCGGCGCACCAGGTGGTCGAGCACCCGCTCTCCGTCGACGATCGCGCCGCTGTGCACTCCGTTGTCGACCACGATCACGAAGGATGCGGGGGGGTGATCCCCGCTTCCCAGCGGGAGGACGAGCCGGGCCGCGGCCAGTACCAGGAGGGCGAGGGCGGCCAGGCGAAGCGCCAGGAGTAGGAGCTGCTGGATGCGCAGGGTGCGGCTTCGGGCCTCGACCGTTCGGGCCAGGTAGCGGAGCGCTGGAAAGCTCCGGGTGCGGGGGTCCTCGCGGCGGAGGAGGTGGACCAGGAGGGGTACCGCGAGGGAGACCGCCGCGAGCAGGAGGAGGGGGGCCAGGAAGGCCATCTCGTCAGCGCCGGGCCCGGGAGCGAAGGAGATCGCGGAGCGCCGGTCCGAAGGGCCGAGAGGTGTCGGCGATCAGGTAGTCGACTCCTGCCGGGACCAGCGCTCGCCGCCACTCGAGGAGCGCCGAATCGACGGCTTCGCGGTAGGCGGCGCGGACCTCGCCCACCGGCACCTGGAGTTCGTCGCCGGTCTCGGGATCGCGGTAGCGGAGCGTTCCGGTCCCCTCGAGCTCCCGCTCCCCGGGATCGAGCAGGTGCAGGACCACGACCTGGTGGCCCCGATGCGCCAGGTACCGGAGGGCGGTGGCGGTCTCCGAAGCGTCCATCAGGAGGTCGGAGATGAGGATCACCATGCCGGGGCGGCGCAGGCGGAGCGCGGACTCCCGCAGCACGCCTTCGGCGCGGGACTCCCCCCGGGCCTCGAGGGAGGCGACGCGACGAAGGAATTCGGCCTGGTGACGGCCTCCCCCGCGAGCGGGGAGCCACTCGCGGGTCTCGTGGTCGAAGGGTCCCAGCCCGACGCGGTCTCCCTGGCGAAAGAGCAGGAGGCCGAGCGCGGCCGCCATGAGCTTGCCGTACCAGAGCTTGGTCGGAAGGCTCTCGGGGTCAGAGCTCCAGGCCATCGATCCGCTCACGTCGAGGAGGATGTAGGCGCCCAGGTGCGTGTCTTCTTCGAACTGTTTGACGAAGAAGCGGTCGGAGCGCCCGACCATCCGCCAGTCGACGTGCCGGAGGTCGTCGCCCGGCTGATAGGCGCGCAGTTCGGCGAATTCGGCAGAGAGACCCCGCCGGGGCGAGCGGTGCACGCCCAGCAGAAAGCCGTCGACCACGCGCTTCGAAATCACTTCGAGCCCGCCCAGCTGCGCCAGGTCGGCCGGGCTCAGCAGGTCGGCGCGGCGAACGACATCGGGGGGTGCGGTGGGGGAGGGGGAGGGCATGGATCCGGGGGTCAGGGCAGGCCGAAGCCCACCTTGACCGCGAAGGTGTCGAAGTCCCCGGCGGTGTACACGCCCGACAGGTTCATGAAGAGGAGCTGCAGGCGGAAGCCGGCCCCGAGCGCCGTCGTGGTGTCGAGATCCGACCGGAAGCGAACCGTGGTCCCGTCGGCGGGCAGTCCGGGGAGGCCTTCCGGGTTCCGGACCTCGTACTCGACGTCGACCGCCGACCGGCGAAGGCCCGCGGTGCCGAAGAGGGTGAGTGGCCCGATGCCCCTCCCCATCAGGAGCCAGCCTTCCGATGCAGTGGCGTCCACCAGGGAGCCGATCTGGAACTCCTGCCGACCGATTCCGGCAGAGATGTCGAGTGGGGACGAGAACCACTGGCTGAGCGTGTGCTGGATCCCCCAGCCGCGGGCTCCCACCTTGCCGACTTCGGAGTTGACCTGGACCGTCGGGAGGTAGCGAAGCGAGATCTCGGTTCCGAGTCCCACCCCGACCGAGAGGCCGAGAATCGCCGTGGGAACCGCCCGCAGGTCGAGTCCTTCGGGCATCGAGATCCGGTAGTCGTCGGGGTTCTCGCCCGCCGCGATCAGGTCGTCGCGGAAGGCTCCCCGGGGCTTCAGGACCAGTCCGGGCCCCTCTCCCAGGGCGGACGGAGTGCGCAGGGAGCCGTCGGGATCGGCCGACTGGTAGGGGTCGGTGTAGAGTCGCTCGGTTCCCTGGGGAGATCTCCAGCGGACCGTGTCGGGGAGCGCGACCAGGAACTCCCTCGCCGAGGCGTCGGGGATCGCACCGAGCACGCGGATGCTGAGATCGAACGAGAGGGCATCGCGCGCGCTGGGGGAGTCGAAAATCCCCCCTGTGAGCGCAAAGTTGAGGCCGTCGGAGAGGGGGCTGAGATACCCTTCCGCGTTGGCGCCGACGAGCGATCGGATCTCGTCCTCGAGCGACTGCGCCCGAAGCTCCGAGCCTGCGAACCCCGCGGCGGGCGGTGTGATCAGCAGCAGGAGCAGGAGGACGGCGCCGACGGCCATGGCCGTGGATCGATCATCTGTGTCGCGCGGGCTTCGCATGAAAACTCCGGACGTGAGTGTTCGGACACCCCTGCGAAGGCTAGCATCTCGGGCGGTACGGGGCCAGACCGCCATGGCTCCCCGACCGCGGATCGCCGAGGGGTGCTGATTGATCCTCGATCCCGCCTCCGGTTATGTTTCCCATTCGTCGGAGGCTTCCGGAGGTGCCCGGGAGTGGCCGGCGACCCGTCGAGACCTTTCGCCGCTCTTCCCCCGGATCCCGTGCACACCGACCACATTCGCAACTTCTGCATCGTAGCCCACATCGACCACGGAAAGTCGACCCTCGCGGACCGGCTCCTCGAGGCCACGGGTGCCCTGGATTCCCGAGCCATGCGGGAACAGGTCCTCGACTCCAACGAGCTGGAGCGCGAGCGTGGGATCACGATCAAGCTGCACGCGGTCCGGATGGAGTACACGGCGGAGTCGGGCGAGGAGTACCAGCTGAATCTGATCGACACACCGGGGCACGTGGACTTCACCTACGAGGTGTCCCGGTCGCTGATGGCCTGCGAGGGCGCGCTTCTGATTGTCGACGCCAGTCAGGGAGTGCAGGCGCAGACCCTCTCGAATCTCTTCCTGGCGATGGATGCGGGGCTCGAGATCATTCCGGTCCTGAACAAGATCGACCTGCCCGGTGCGGAGCCCGAGAAGCGACTCGAGGAGCTGGTCGACCTGCTGGGCGTCGAGCCTGAGTCGATCCTCATGGCCAGCGCCAAGGACGGAATCGGGATCGGCCCGATCCTCGAGGCGGTCGTCGAACGAGTCCCCGCTCCGAAGGGGGACCCGGACGCACCCCTGCGTGCCCTGATCTTCGACTCGTACTACGACAAGTACCAGGGCGCGGTACCCTCGATCCGGGTGGTCGACGGCACCCTCCGCCCGGGAATGACGATCGCGTTTGGCGCCCGCCCGGAGACCTACGAGGTGGCCGAGGTCGGCTACCAGCGGCTGAAGCGCTTTCCGCAGGCCGAGCTCGGACCGGGCGAGGTGGGATACCTGCTCGCTGCCGTCAAGGAGGTCTCGCACACCCGGGTCGGGGACACGATCCTCGACCACGAGAACCGCGCGACCGACCTCCTGCCCGGCTACCAGGAGGTCCGCCCGATGGTATTCGCGGGGCTCTATCCGACGAACTCCGACGAATACGAGGACCTGCGCGAGGCGCTGGATCGACTCAAGCTGAACGACGCCGCCCTGCAGTACGAGCCCGAGACCTCGGCGGCGCTGGGATTCGGCTTCCGGTGTGGGTTCCTGGGGCTGCTTCACATGGAGATCGTGCAGGAGCGGCTGGACCGGGAGTTCGGGGTGGACCTGATCACCACCGTCCCCAACGTGAAGTACGACGTGAAGCTGACCGATGGATCCACCCTGACGGTCGAGACCCCCACGAAGCTCCCCGACCCCGGGCGGATCGTGTCGGTCAGCGAGCCCTTCGTCGACGCCCGGATCATGTGCCCCTCCGAGTATATCGGGAATGTTCAGAAGCTGGCGCACGAGCGGCGCGGGGTCTTCAACGGGATGCAGTACCTGGATCCGCAGAGGGTCGAGATCCAGTTCGAGCTTCCCCTCGCCGAGATCGTCCTCGACTTCTACGACAAGCTGAAGAGCGGGACCCGCGGCTACGCGGCATTCGACTACGAGTTCAAGGAGTACAGGGCGGATCGCCTGGTCCGACTCGACATCCTGGTCAACGGGGACCCCGTCGACGCCTTCTCGGTGATCATCCACGAGGACAAGGCCGAGAGCCACGGCCGGGAGCTGGTCAAGCGGCTTCGGGAGCTGATCCCCCGGCAGCAGTTCGATGTCGCCCTGCAGGCGGCGATCGGAAACCGGATCGTCGCCCGCGAGAATGTGAAGGCCGTGCGCAAGAACGTGACCGCGAAGTGCTACGGCGGAGACATCACCAGGAAGCGCAAGCTGCTCGAGAAGCAGAAGGAGGGGAAGAAGCGGATGAAGCAGGTGGGCTCCGTCGAGATCCCCCAGGAGGCCTTCCTGGCCGTCCTCTCGCTCGGTGATTGACCCCGGGCCCGAGGGTGCCGCGACGGGGCGCCGCACGCTCGGTGTGGTCGGCACCCTGGTCTGGGATACGATCCACCGGCGGGACATCGGCCAGGACTCCGTCGAGGAGTGGGGAGGGATCGGGTATTCGCTCGAGGCCCTCTCCGCCGCGGTGCCCGAGGGCTGGGAGGTCCGCCCCATCGTGAAGGTCGGCCGGGACCTGATCGAGCGCGCCCGGGGCTATCTGGGCACGATTCCCGGAGTGGACCCCCGGACGGGAATCCGAGCGGTGGACGCCCCCAACAACCGGGTGGAGCTCCACTACGCCGACGGGGGACGCCGCACCGAACACCTGTCGGGAGGCGTTCCGCCCTGGACCGCGGGAGAGCTGCTCCAGGCGGTTCGGGGGTGCGAGGCCCTCTACGTCAACTTCATCTCGGGCTTCGAGATGGACCTCGAGGCCGCGCGGGGGCTCCGCGAGGGGTTCGACGGCCCGATCTGGGCCGATCTGCATTCGCTCTTCCTGGGGGTTGGCGAGGCGGGCCTCCGGGTCCCCCAGCCGCTGGCGCAGGTCGGAGAGTGGCTGCGCAGCTTCCACGCCGTCCAGATGAACGAGTCGGAATTCGAGCTCATGGCGGCCGGGGGCAGCGATCCGAATGCGCTGGCGGCACGTGCCGTCGGGAGGGACCTGGGGCTGATCGTGGTGACCCTCGGGGATCGGGGGGCCGCCTACGTGAGGGACTCCGAGCTCCCCGACGATCCGCTCGTGTGGCCCGGCCGCTGGACCGGGCTGACGCCGGCCGGACAGGCCCTGCCGGGTCGTGTCGAGGGTCGTCCCCACGAGGGGCCCGGCGACCCTACGGGTTGTGGAGACGTGTGGGGTGCGACCACCTTTGCTCGGCTCCTGGCCGGTGACGGCCTCGATGGGGCGATTCGACGCGCGAACCGGATGGCTGCACTCAACGTCGGACACCGGGGCGCCGGGGGACTCCACCACCACCTGCAGGGTCGCGTGCACCCGGGAAGGGATCGATGAAGGTTCTGGAACTCCCATCCTCCCTGGACTACCGGGGAATCGAGGAGCTGATGGCCAGGGCCGTCTCGGCGGAGCCGGACAAGCTCCTCCTCGACGGGCGGCGCACCCGGTTCGTGGATCCGGCCGGGATGATCGGCCTGCTGGGTGTGGGCCGCTTCCTGCGGAATCGAGGAGCCGAGCGCGTGCGGCTCCAGATGGACCCGGCCGCCGAGGTCGCCGGCTACCTGGCGCGCATGGGGTTCTACCGGGCATCCGAGGGGATTCTCGAGTTCGATACTCCCCCGGAACGGGCGCGAGGCCGGAGCTCCGACGTCCTTCTCGAGATCACGTCGATCGCCGAGAACCAGGACGTTCACGCCCTCGTGGAGCACCTGCAGGAGCGGGCCGGGTCGATCCTCTCGAAGACGCTCCACTACCCCCCCTCGGCGGTGGTCCAGTTCTCGGTGATCCTGTCGGAGGTCTGTCAGAACATTCTGGAGCATGCCGGGGCACCCGGCTGGGTGGCCGCCCAGACGTACCAGTGGTCCCGTCGGCTCGGACGGCAGGTCCTCGTGATCGCGGTCGGCGACCTGGGCCGAGGGTTCAGGGGGTCGCTCGAATCCGAGCACGCGGGGCGCTTCGGAGCGCGGTGGAGCGATTCGACCGCCCTCGAGGCCGCCTTCATCCACGGCCTCACCCGCTTCCCGGACCAGGGCCGGGGGCAGGGGATCCAGCAGATCCGCAAACAGGTGCGCCGCTGGGGTGGGGTGATCGCGGTCCGAAGTGGATCGGCGCGCATCGCCGACACCTCGGAGTGGGAGGAGTTTCCCCCGCTCGAGGAGGGCCTGGCGGACTTCCCCGGAGCATGGATCACGATCCTGCTACCCGAAGCGGATCCCGAGGGGGGGAAGTGAGCGATTCCGGAGACTTCCAGCTCGATGCCTTCGCCGTCGATGTCCGGGCCCTCCTCTCGACGACCGTCGCGAGCCTCTATTCGCACCTGATCACCCGTCCCACGGGCCGGGCCGTTCGAATGGCGATCGAATCGCAGCTCGAGGAAATTCCGGGACCCGCGATCTCGATGGTCGACTTCTCGTCGGTGGCCGTGCTCGACTACTCGTGCGCCGACGAGGTGGTCGCCAAGCTCCTTCTCGGGCTCCGCGACGGGGGGGCGCTCCGGTCCGATGTCTTCGTGTGCTTCCGGGGGCTGCAGAGCTTCCACCGTGAGCCCGTCGAGGCGGTGCTGGAGCGCCATTCCCTCTACGCGGTGGTCGAGGCCGACTCCGGGGGGGCGGAGCTGATGGGACCGGTACCGGCGCCGGAGGGCGCGCTCTGGGGTGCGGTCGAGGAGGTGGGACAGGTGCCCGGCCCCCGGCTCGAAGGGTGGCTCCGCGAGAGAGGGCTCGAAGGCGCGGACCTCGAGCACCTGGTGGCCTCCCGGAGTCTCTTTCGTCATCCCTTCCGGGGCGATATCTATGCGTTGAGCGAACTCGCGGAGCTGCTCGCCGAACGACCCGGAGACCCTTCGACCCCCGAGACTCCCCCCGAACCGAATGCACGGGACCAGACGTCATGACTCTATTCTCCGACCGACCGGACCCCTCTGCCAGGCCGATCCAGGACCCCAAGGACGCGGGGCCGCGACGCTCTCCGCATACCCTGGCGATCCATGCCGCCGGGCCCGGGCGTGGGGAAGGCGCTCCGGTCGTGCCTCCGATCGTCCAGTCGGCGACCTTCCACGGTGGAGATCCCGAGGACCGCGACGAACTCCGCTACACCCGGTATGGTAACAACCCGAACCAGCTCCTCGTCGGCCGGAAGGTGGCCGCCCTGGAAGGTGCGGAAGATGGCCTCCTACTGGCCAGCGGGATGGCGGCGATCTCGCTGACGCTCCTCGCTCTCGTGCGCAGCGGGGATCACCTGGTGGCCTCGGACCGGCTCTATGGGGCGACGCGGACCTTCATGGAGCGGGAGCTGCCCCGCCGGGGGGTCGAGGTGACCTTCGTGGACGCCGAGCACCCGCGCGGCTGGCGCAAGGCCCTTCGGCCCGAAACCCGCGGGATCTACCTCGAGGTACCCACCAACCCCACGCTGCGCATCTTCGACCCTCGGGCGACGAGCCGACTGGCGCTCGAGCGGGGCATTCCGCTGATCATGGATGCGACCTTCGCGACCCCGATCAACTTTCGGCCGCTGGACCATGGGGTCGACGTGGTGATTCACTCGGCCACGAAGTACCTGGGGGGCCATTCGGACCTGATCGCCGGCGTGGTCAGCGGACCCGGGGCCCTGATCGACGAGGTGAGGGGCCTGCATCGACTCTACGGACCGGCGCCGGATCCGCACATGGCATGGCTCCTCGACCGCGGACTGCGGACCCTTCCCGTTCGGATGGCGCGTCACAACGAGACCGCGGCCGCCCTCGCCGAATGGTTCGACGACCAGCCCGGGGTGGACGCGGTCCTCTACCCCCGCCATCCAAGCCACCCGGATCGGGCGCTCGCCGAGGAGCTGTTCACCGGGGGCGGGGGCATGCTCGGCGTGGTCCTCTCGGCCGGAGAGAAGGGGGCGGTCGAGTTCTGCCGTGCCCTGGAACTGGCGGCGGTGGCTCCCAGCCTCGGAGGCGTCGAGACGCTGGTGTCCCTGCCCGCGTGGACGTCGCACCGGGCCATGACCTCGGACCAGAGGATCCGGCAGGGGATCGAGCCCGGCTTCGTTCGGATCTCCGTGGGGCTCGAGGGGTTTGAAGACCTGGTGGGGGATTTTTCACGGGGGCTGTCGGCGGCACGCGCCTTCGGGGGCTGATCCGGATTCGGATCCCGTCCCCACCGAGCATTGACCGGCCCCCCGGATTCCCTCAGCTTGAAAGAGGGAGCGACACGACCGTCGCCCCGCCCTTCGACCTCCCATGGAACGCATCCATGACCAAGGAAGAACAGATCCAGGATGTGCTGGAGCAGATCCGTCCCGCCCTGCACGCCGACGGCGGCGATGTCGAGTTTCTCGGGTTCGACGAATCCGAGGGCATCGTGCATCTGCGTCTGATGGGCGCGTGCGAATCCTGTCCGATCTCGATGCTGACCCTGAAGGAGGGGATCGAGAAACGGATTCAGAACACGCTTCCGGAGGTCACGGAAGTCCTGGCGATCTGAGCCGGGACCCTCGAAGGAATCCGGCGGCTCGTCTCCTGAGGGGCGGGCCGCTTTTCGGTTTCGACTCCATTCTACGTACAGCCGAGAGGCCGATGCCTCTCAGGATCAGGGATATCGATGAGTTCAGAGGCTCTCAAGCGCGCCGTCATGGATGCGCTCTCGTCCGTCGTTCATCCGCATACCGGTGATGACGTCGTCGCCAGCGGCCACGTACAGAAGCTCGAGGTCGAGGACGGGGGGCGGGTGCGCTTCTCCTTCCTCCTGAAGACCGAAGACCCGGGTGCGCTGATCAAGCACGCCCGTTCGGCCGCGGAGGGAGTCGACGGGGTGACCGAGGTGAAGGTCAACGTCCAGCTTCCCCAGGCCGGTTCAGCCGGAGGGGCGCCTTCCGCATCCGGCGGAGGCCTGAAGCCCGGCTCGGTCCCCGCTCCCACGCCCCGCCCAGGACTCCTGTCCGAGGTGGACCATGTCGTGGCGGTCAGCTCCGGCAAGGGGGGAGTCGGAAAGTCGATGGTGGCCACGAATCTGGCCGCCGCGCTCGCTGCCGAAGGATTGCGTGTGGGACTCCTCGACGCCGATATCTATGGACCGAACATCCCCCGCATGTTCGGGGAGACGCGACGTCCCCGGGTGACGGGTGACAAGGGGAAGGAGATGATCGAGCCCCTCGAGGCGCACGGGGTCCGGCTCATGAGCCTGGGATTTCTCCTCGAGGACGAGCAGCCCGCCATCATGCGGGGGCCCCTGATCGCGGGGATCCTGAAACAGTTCCTGGAGCAGGTGGACTGGGGTCCCCTCGACCTGATGGTGGTCGACATGCCGCCCGGGACCGGGGACGCACAGCTCTCGCTGGTACAGACCATCGACCTCGACGGGGCCATCATGGTCAGTACGTCGCAGGCGGTGGCCACAGGCGACGTGCGCCGGGGGGTCAAGATGTTCGAGAAGGTCAACACGCCCGTGATGGGGGTGGTCGAGAACATGTCGGGCTACATCTGCGGGGAGTGTGGCACCGAGGTCGACATCTTCGGCAGCGGGGGCGCGGAACGCCTCGCTCGCGAGATGGGACTCGACTTCCTCGGTCGGATTCCCCTCGACCCGGCGGTGCGCAAGGCCGGCGACGCCGGACGTCCGACCGTGACCTCCGCTCCGGATTCCCCCGCGGGGAAGGCATTGAGCGAGATGGCGCGAAAGGTGTTCACCGCGCTGCGGGCCGACGGGGCCAAGGTGCCGGCGTGAAGATGCCCTTCCACCCCCGTCCGAGTCGCGAAGAGCTCGCGACGTGGCCGCTCCAGGTGATCGTGCGCGACTTTCCCGAGACCCTCGCGATTCTGCGGGACCACGGGCTGATGCCCGAGGAGATGGGGGACCGGACGATGCGGGACATTCCGGGGGGTGGAGCGCTCCTCGACGGCCTCGAGGAACAGACGGCCTGGCGCCCGCAGCCGGTTCGCGCCTGACGATGCCGAACATCACCCTCCTTACGGACTTCGGGACCCGCGACGGCTTCATCGGTGCCGTGAAGGGGGTGATCCAGGAGATCTATCCGGGTGTGGGTTGCGACGATATCGCGCACGATCTTCCCCGCGGGGACGTGGCGGCCGGCAGCCGTGCGCTGGGGCGCTACTGGAAGCTCTGGCCCATCGGGACGGTGCACCTCGCGGTGGTCGATCCGGGGGTCGGTTCGGGTCGACGCGCGCTCGTCGTCGAGGCCGATCGACGGCTCCTCGTCGCACCCGACAACGGGATCCTCACCTCGGTGGTCTCGAGTGCCGGGAGCTGGCGGGCCTTCGAGTGCACAAATCCCGACCTGCAGCGCGGGGAGCCGAGCCGCACCTTCCACGGACGGGACATCTTCGCCCCGGCCGCCGCCTATCTGGCTCGCGGCGTGCACACCGCCCGGTTCGGACCGGAAGTCACCGATCCGGTTCTCGTGATGACTGCCGAGCCCGAGATCTCGCCCGAGGAGATCCGGGGCGAGGTCGTGAGCACCGATCGGTTCGGAAACCTGATCACGAACCTGCCATGGAGCGCGGTACCCGACGAGGCGGAAGTCGATCTCGACGGGCAGCGCATTCCTCTCGGGAGTCACTACGCCGATGTCCCCCCGATGAGCCCGGTCGCGCTCGGAAACTCTGACGGACGGCTCGAGGTGGCCGCCCGGGACGGGTCCGCAGTGGAGCTGCTCGGAGCGAGGGTGGGCACCCCGATACGGGTCCGCCGGAGCTGAGGGGGATCGCCGGTCGTTTTCGGCGCCGGATTCAGCGACCGTCTTCGAGCCACGCGCGATCGGCGGCGCTCAGCTCCCCCCGGCGCTTTTTGCGTCGATCGAGGAACCAGAGGACGGCCCATCCGACCAGGAGGACGGGTGCCACCTTGGTGAGAAGGAATCCGGTGATCCCGAGCGTGATCGAAAAGGCCACACTCAGGATCGAGAGGACGACGCCCACGCCGATGATGGCGGCGAGGCCGACGGCGAAGACAAGAAAGAGGCTGCGAATCATGATGGTCTCCCGAGAGAAGTGAGGCGCGGATCAGCCGTCGCCGCGGAGGATGCGGACGCTGCCGAGTGCGCTTTCGACCGAGATGCGTACACGTCGATCGCTCGTGTCCCAATCGTCTGAATAATGGGCGCTTCCCCGGCGCTCGAGGAAGGGGGCGTTCAGTGTCGAGAGGAGCCCGGAGCGGGTGAGGCGGATCCCCACGCCGTCGGGGACCGTGATCTCGAGGGCGCCGAGCCCCATCGACGCCGAGATCTCGGTCTCGTTTCGAACGAGTCCCTCGAGTCCGAGGCGGACTTCACCCACGCCCCCTTCGACCGAGATCCGGGCGGGGTTCAACCGGCCCAGTCCCTCGGACCGGAAGGAGGCGGCCCCGACCTTGAGGTTCAGCTCGGTCATCTCGATCGGGTTGTCGCGCGAGACCTCGACGCGGGTTTCCGACGCACCGGTCGCGAGGTCGAAGGACCGGAGCGCGATGCCACCCAGATCCATCGAGGCCCGGACGGCTCCCATCTCGAGGGAGAGGTCTACCGGAACCGAGGGGCCCAGCCGGAGCTCCATCGAGGCCTCGCCGCCCTGCCGGAGAGAGCGAGGGGCTCCACCCCGGCTCTGGAGCCCAACCTCCAGCCGGTCACTCCCATAGCTGTGAATCGGCTCCCAGTGCTCCTCGAGATACTCGAGCGTGGCCCGGTAGAGGTGGTTCCCCGACAGGGTCGGGCCAAGCGTGAACTCTCCGGCCCCGAAGCGAACATTGACATCGACCGACGACTCACCCGAGGCCCGGCGCTCGAACTGTGTCGAGGTCCGTTCCTGAGCGGCGATCTCCCCCGGCAGGCCCAGCCCGAGAGCGATCAGGGTCGTCGCGACGAGGGTCGCGCGGTTCATCGGTCGACTCCGTCATCGCCGGGGGCTTCCGGCGACCCGTCGTCGGGGCCGGGCCCCTCGGAGGGCGCGGACTGCGCGGACTGCGCGGACTCGGTCGATGGTGTGGGCTCCTGCGGTCCGTGTGACGGCTCCCGCGATGCACGGGGATCGGGGGCGAACGGGTCGGGGGAGGGAGCCCAGGGGTCCGGGTCCCAGTCTCCGCGTCCGTAACCGGGGTCACGGCCCGCACGCGAGAGGAGCACCGCTCCGAAGCCGATGCACCCGACCAGCAGCGTGGCCAGGTATCCCACGATCTTCAGGAGAACGACGAAGGGGGTGAAGATCACGCCCCCGATCTGCAGCACACTGGCGATCGCGAAGGCGCCGAGAAGGATCAGCAGGCCCACCCCGATCTGCATGGCCGGCCGCGATGTGTCCATCCCCTCGAGGCCCTGGACGTTTCGGTGCGAGACCCAGCGGCCGACGTTCCGGCTCATGGCGACGAAGCCGAGGATCATGAGCCCGACGACCACGATCGGCAGGGCTGGAATCCAGAGAAGGAGCAGGGGGATGCCGATCACGGTCACGGCGAGCAGCACCATTCCACTCACCCAGACCGGGAGGGCCAGGACGGCTCCGGCCAGCCCGACCAGGAAGGATCGCCCGGGGGCCTGCGCGGCAGTTCGCGAGACCACGTCGAGCTCGCGGGGGAAGAAGTGGAGCACCGCGAGGCCGATCGCCAGGAGGATCGCGAAGGTGACGGCGGTCTGGAAGAGTCCGCCCAGTCCCCGGACGATCCCCCGGAACGGAGAGCGGGACGTTCTTTGAGTCACCGCGCTCCGGGCCTCTGCGGTCGCGCTGCGGACCTCGGCCCGGATGCGCTCGCTCAGGTCCTCACTCGTGATCCCCATCACGGGCTCGATCTCCTGTGAGCCTCCATCGATCGCGTCGAGATTTCCATCGAGATCGGCATCGGTCCACCGCAGGTCTCCGGTGATCCGTCCGTCGGGGCCGATACGAAGGCCTCCCCCCAGGAGCACGACATCTCCATCGAGCGTCCCCTCGAGGTCGAGCCGGCTGTTCAGGGCCAGGAGCGAACCATCGACCGTCTCGCCCGCCTCGACGCGGAACTCACGACCCACGATCACCTGAGCGGGGCTCAACGGCCGGGCGAGCGCCGCTGCGGTGAGCGCCTTCAGGTAGTCGGATTCGAGAAGGATTCCCTGAAGCAGTTCCTCGGTGCCCGCCGGGAGCGTCCGGGCCGGTTCCGCGGCCGAGCTCTGAAGCCGGACGAAGCGATCGAGTTCGGCCGAGAGCGCCGATGCGGCAGCGGCCTCGTCCGCGCTCAGGTTTTCGGGCGGGGCCCAGCCGCGGAGCAGGTCCAGGACCTGACCGTTATCGGCTGCCACCGCACTGGCGAGAAGCCCCCGCCACGACGACTCGAGCGCTCCACCCGAGGTGTAGCGGCCGACCTCGGTGCCATCGACGAAGACGCCACCGTCCCGCAGGCTGGCCGAAAGCGAGCTCCCGTCCTCGAACTCGAGGGTCAGCGCGGCCTCCTGTGAGGAGACCGTGAGCTGGTTGAAGACGAGCTCGGGCTCCTGGGCCTCAAGGCCCAGAGGGAGGGTGAGCACGGCCAGGACCAGCGTCGAGACGACCGACGCGATTCGGGTCCCGCCCGCTCGCGGGGAGTTATGAAAGTTTCGCATGATGACCCGTGGAAAGGGTGGGTGCAA
>SLBA01000161.1 GCA_007126575.1 Gemmatimonadota bacterium
CGCCGGGAGGGGTGCCACCACTCTGTCCGAGCCAGCCGGCGCCCCCCTCCAGACCGTATTCCAGGACCTCGTCCATCCCGGCCACGGTTCGGATCTCGAGCCGCTCGCGGACCTCGGCGGGTAGTCTCTGGATGTCGGGCTCGTTCCCGACGGGGATGAGGATCGACGTGAGGCCCCCGCGGAGCGCCGCCACCGACTTTTCCTTCATACCCCCGACCGGGAGAATCCGTCCACGCAGTGTGATCTCGCCCGTCATGGCGACGTCGCGCCGGGTCGGACGGCCGGTGAGCGCCGAGATGAGGGCCAGGGCGATCGTGCTCCCGGCCGAGGGACCGTCCTTGGGGGTCGCGCCCTCGGGCATGTGGATGTGGACGTCGACGTCGCGGTGGAAGCGGGGCTCGAGGCCGAGGAGTCTCGCGCGCGACCGGGCGAAAGTCAGGGCGGCCACCGCCGACTCCTTCATGACATCGCCGAGGGTGCCGGTGAGCTGGATCGCCCCCTGGCCGGGGACGACCGCCACCTCGACCTCGAGGAGCTCGCCCCCGACCGAGGTCCAGGCGAGTCCGGTGGCGATCCCCACCCGACCGGGCCCCCCGTCCCGCTCGGTGCGGACGAGGGGGGGCGGGCCGAGGAGCCGGCGGAGCTGGCCCTGGTCGATCTCGCCCCCTTCGTCGGGGTCCCGCTGCCCTTCGGCGACCTCGCGGGCGAGCTTGCGGGCGACACGGGCGAGGCACCGGTCCAGCTCTCGGACTCCGGCCTCGCGGGTGTAGTTCTCGATGAGCCAGCCGGCGGCCGCCTCCTGGAGCCGGAAGCGCTCGGGAGAGAAGCCGTGCCTGCGCAGCTGCGAGGGGACCAGGAAGGCCCGGGCGATCTCGCGTTTCTCGGTGTCGAGGTAGCCCGGAATCCGGATGATCTCCATGCGGTCGCGCAGCGCGTCTGGGATCCCCTGCAGGCTGTTGGCGGTGGCCACGAAGAGCACGTCGGAGAGGTCGAAGTCGAGCTCCAGGTAGTGGTCCTGGAAGGTCCGGTTCTGCTCGGGGTCGAGGACCTCGAGGAGCGCCGCTGCGGGATCGCCGTGCGCGTCGCGGGTCAGCTTGTCGACCTCGTCGAGCAGAAAGACCGGGTTGCGGGTGCCCGCCCGCCGCATCCCCTGCAGGATCCGCCCGGGCAGGCTGCCCACGTAGGTACGGCGGTGGCCCCGGATCTCGGCCTCGTCGCGGACCCCGCCGAGCGAGATCCGCACGAAACCGCGGCCGAGGGCCTCGGCAATGCTCTGTCCGAGCGAGGTCTTCCCGACTCCCGGGGGCCCGACCAGGCAGAGGATCGGCCCCTGCAGCTCGCCCACGAGTGAGAGGACCGCGATGTGGTCGAGGATCCGGTCCTTGACCTCGTCGAGCCCGTAGTGCGCGGCCTCGAGGAGCTCGCGCGCATGGGCGACGTCGGCCAGGTCGGTGCTCCTGCGGGCCCAGGGGAGCGCCAGGATCCACTCCAGGTAGCCGCGGATCACCCCGGATTCCGGGCTCGCGGGGTTCAGGCGCCTGAGGCGGCTCAGCTCGCGATCGGTCCGCTCCCGCGCGGGGGCGGGGAGCTCGGCCTCTTCGATGCGCGACTGCAGCTCGGCCCAGTCCTCTTCGTCGGCCTCCATCCCCTCCTGCATCGATCGGAGCTGATCCTGGAGGAGCTCGTCGCTGGAGCCCACCCCCATGCGCTCGCGGATCTCCCGGTCGAGCCGGCGCTCGATGTCCATGATCTCGAGCTCGCGCTCGAGGAGCGCGTGCAGGGCCCGCACTGCCCCGTCGAGGGTCTCGCACTCGAGAAACTCCTGCTTCTCGGCCGCCCCCACGATCAGGTGACCGGCGATCCGGTGGACGAGGCGGACCGGGTCCTCGACGCCCCCGAGCGCATCGGCCAGGTCGTCGGGAAGGTCGGGGTGGAGGTGCACGTACTCGCGGGCACGACGCTCGATTCGCCGCAGGCGGGCCAACCGCTCCGATCCGGAGTCACGGTCGCCCGGGTCCGGAGCGGTGTCGGGGTAGGGGAAGGCGTGGATCCGCGCACGCAGCGAGTCGGACCCCGACACGAAGCGATCCACGATCGCCCGTTCGACGCCCTCGAAGACGACCCTGACCGTCCCGTCGGCGAGCCCCGACGACTGGACCACGCGCACCACGGTACCGATCCGGTGGAGGTCGGCCGCACCGGGGTCCTCGGTTTCGGGGTCGCGCTGGGTGAGGAGCAGGAGGAGGCCCGACGGGGTCCCCTCGGCCTCCTCGAGAGCGGCGGTGGAGCGGGGTCGTCCCACCAGGAGGGGGAGGACCATCGAGGGGAAGAAGACCAGATCCCGGAGTGGAAGTACGGGCAGCCGCTCCGGCAGCGGGGTCACGCCTCTTTCTTCCTCGGCTCGTTATGCAGCACGAGGAGCGGATCGACGTCCTGGTCCACGCACTCGGGCGTGATGATCACCTCGCGCACGTCGTCGCGCGACGGAATGTCGAACATGATGTCGCGCATGATCGACTCGAGGACCGCGCGCAGGCCCCGGGCCCCCGTCTTGCGCTTGATCGCCTTGCGGGCGATGGCGCGGATCGCGTCGGGGTCGAAGGTGAGCCCGATGTCGTCGAGCGCGAAGACCTTCTGGTACTGCTTCACGAGCGCGTTCTTTGGCTCCTGGAGGATGCGCACCAGCGCGTCCTCGTCGAGCTCGTCGAGGCTGACCGTGATCGGGAGCCGGCCCACCAGCTCGGGGATCAGCCCGAAGCGCTGCAGGTCCTCGGGCTCGGCCTGGGGGATCAGGTCGTCGCGGTGCTGGCCGATGCGCGCCGGGGCGCTCGAGGCGGCCGCGGAGCCCTCCTCGGGCTCGGCCGATTCCCCGAGAAAACCGATCCGGCGCTTCCCGATGCGGGACTCCACGATCTTCTCGAGGCCGTCGAAGGCCCCCCCGCAGACGAAGAGGATATTGCGGGTGTTGATCTGGATGTATTCCTGCTGCGGGTGCTTGCGTCCGCCCTGCGGGGGGACCGAGGCGACCGTGCCCTCGAGGATCTTGAGGAGCGCCTGCTGCACGCCCTCGCCCGAGACGTCGCGGGTGATCGAGGGGTTCTCGGACTTGCGCGAGATCTTGTCGATCTCGTCGATGTAGATGATGCCGCGCTCGCAGTCGGTGACATTGAAGTCGGCCGCCTGCAGGAGCCGCACCAGGATGTTCTCGACATCCTCTCCGACGTACCCGGCTTCGGTCAGGGTGGTGGCGTCCGCGATCGTGAAGGGCACGTTCAGGGTGCGGGCGAGCGTCTGGGCCAGGAGCGTCTTTCCGGTCCCGGTCGGTCCCATGAGGAGGATGTTCGCCTTCTCGACCTCGACATCGTCGAGCACGCCCTGGTGATTGACCCGGCGATAGTGATTGTAGACCGCCACCGAAAGAGAGCGCTTGGCGGCCTCCTGGCCGATCACGTACTCGTCCAGCACCGACTTGATCTCCCGCGGGGTGAGCATGGGGACCTGCGATTCCACCTGCTCCTGCTCGTCCTCCTCGGCCAGGATCTCGTTGCAGAGCGCCACGCACTCGTTGCAGATGTAGACGCTGGGCCCGGAGATGAACTTGCGGACGGAGTCCTTGGACTTTCCGCAGAAGCTGCATCGTAGGTGCTTGTCGCTGGACATTTCGCTCATCTCTTCGGATTCAGGACGAGGAGTCGGGGTCGGACTCGGGTTCCGCAGCCGGACTCCCGTTCTCGGGCTCGGCGGGCGTGATGTCGGCGTCGGTGGGTTTCCCCACGGCTTCGCGATCGGTCAGGACCTTGTCGATGAGGCCGTACTCGACGGACTCCTCGGGACTCATAAAGTAATCCCGATCGACGTCTTTGGCGATCTGCTCCTCGCTGCGACCGGTGTGCTTGGCGAGGATCCGGTTCAGCCGCTCACGGATCCCCAGGACCTCCTTGGCCGCGATCTCGATGTCAGCCGCCGTCCCCTGATACCCCGACGACGGCTGGTGGATCATGATGCGGGAGTTGGGGAGCGCCGCCCGGTTGCCCTTCTCGCCTCCGGCCAGGAGGAAGGCTCCCATCGATGCTGCCATTCCGACGCAGAAGGTCGATACCGGGGCCCGCATGTGCTGCATCGTGTCGTAGATCGCCAGCCCGGCGTAGACGCTCCCGCCCGGCGAGTTGATGTACAGGTAGATGTCCCGCTCCGGGTCCTCGGCGTCGAGGAAGAGGAGCTGGGCCACAATGATGTTCGCGACGGTGTCGTTGACCGGGCTTCCCAGGAAGATGATCCGGTCCATGAGGAGCCGCGAGAAGATGTCGTAGCTGCGCTCTCCCCGGCTGGTGCGCTCGATGACGTACGGGGGGTAGGTCGACATGCTCAGCTTTCCTCGTTGATCGTGGATTCGGATTTCAGGAACTCGAAGACCTTCCGTTCGGTGATCTCGCGCTCCAGCTGCTCGAGGCGCCCCGCCTTCTGCAGGCGCGCGTACAGTTCACCCGGCTCGGTACCGGAGCGTTCCGCGATCTCCTCGATCCGGTCGTCGATCTCGTCCGCCGTGGCCGTCAGCTCCTTCTGCTTCGCCAGCTCCTCGATCGCGATGAAGCGCTTCACGGCGACCTCGGCGCGGGGGCCCACCTGCTCACGGGCCTCGACCATCTGCTCTTCGGTCAGCTTCTGCTCCTCGCCGACCATCGACCGGATGTACTGGTCGATCATCGAGATCGGCACCTGGAAGGGATTGGCCGCCAGGAGCTGGTCGAGGAGGCGTGCGCGGACCATCGACTCCGCCTCTTCGGCCGCCTCCTTCTCGAGGTCCTCGAGGATGCGGCTGCGAAGATCCTCGAGCGACTCGAAATCACCGGCTTCGGTGGCGAAGGCGTCGTCGAGCTCAGGCACCTCGAGCACCTTGCGGGTGTCGAGGAAGATCCGGAGCTCGTCGGACTCGCCGCGGCGCTCCTCGGTCGGAAAGTCGTCGGGGAAGGTGACGGTGAAGTCCCCCTCGGCCCCGACCTCGAGCGTCTGGATGGCCTCTTCGACCGCCGGGATCGCCTCGTCCTGGCCGATCGTGAACTCGTAGGGGCGTGGTTCGTCGCCTTCCTCGGCGAGTCGCTGGATCCGCACCGCCACCTTGTCACCCTCGGTCGGGGTGCCCTCTTCGACGGGGACCCAGGTGCCCTTCTGCTCCTGCAGGCGCCTCAGGACCTTGTCGACCTCCTCCTCGCCCACCGTGAGCGAGGGTCGGGCGATCTCGAACCCGCCCGTCCGGGCGAGCTCGACCTCGGGGGCCACGTCGAAGGAGATCTGAAAGGTGAGGTCGGTGTCGGGCTTGAACTCGACCTCGCCGACCTCGCCCTCGGAGATCGGGCGCAGGCCGCGCTCCTCGAGGACCCCTCGATAGGCCTCCCCGACCACCTGGTCGAGAAGTTCCTGGTCGATCGCCGGCCCGAAACGCTTCTCGATGACCGAGGCGGGGACCTTGCCGTCGCGAAAGCCCGGGAGCTGAACCCGTCGGGCGAGTTTCCTGATCGCGGCGGAGCGTTCGGCCTGAACCAGGTCCTGAGGGACGGTGATGTGGAGTGTGCGGCGCCACCGTTCCCCTTCCTCGAGAGAAACCTGCAGGCGGGAGACATCCATGGACGACATTCGGACCCATTGGGTTGAGAGGGGGAGGATCGATTGAGCGAATCAAGTGCGAAAGGGGGGACTCGAACCCCCACGGCACGGGGCCACGAGATCCTAAGTCTCGCGCGTCTACCAGTTCCGCCACTTTCGCATCCGCAGGCCGAAAAACATAACCGAGGGCAGGGGGGGCATCAACACGGAGGGACCGGGGGGATGCGAGTCGGGGGCGACGAAACGCGAACGCCCGGTCGGAGGAGGGATCCCCCCGACCGGGCGTGCGGCCGGACTCGCCGCGGCGGCCTTCCGTCCCGAGATGGGGTCAGCTCGGAACCCGAAGGACGAAGAGGCGGCGATTTCCGTTCGGATCCTCGACCCGGATTCCGACCAGGTCTCCGCCCTCGAGCGCGTCGAGGTGAGCCTGCGCCTCTTCGACGGTGGTCACCGGCTCGCCCTCGATCTCGACGATCCGGAATCCTACCCGGAGCTCTCGCCGGTCGGCGGGCCCATTCGGGGTCACGCCGCGGACCACGACGCCACCCGGCTCGTCGTAGCCCAGCTGCTGAGCGTACTCGGGCGTCAGCTCTCCGAGCTCGATCCCGAGACGTTCGTCGATCGACGGCTCGGCCTGCGCGACCGGCTGCGTCTCCCGCTCGGACTCCCGCTCGCCCAGGCGCACGGTCAGATCACGCGGCTGCCCGTCGCGGAAGATGCGCAGGTTGACCTCGTCGCCCGGCCGCCGCTGTGCGATCGCGGCCTGAAGGTGCGAAGAGCCCTCGACGTCGCGACCGTCGATCGAGTAGATGATGTCGTCGGCTCGGATTCCCGCCGCGGTGGCGGGTCCGTCGCCCGGAACCTCGATCACGCGAGCGCCCGAGGTGCGGGGCAGCCCGTAGTATTCGGCCTCGATCGGGTCCACGTCGGTCATCAGGATCCCCAGGTAGGGGCGCCGGACCTGCCCGAACTCGACCAGGTCCTCCATGACCCGCTGCGCCAGATCGATCGGGATCGCGAAGCCATAGCCCTGGAAGTAGCCGGTGGGAGAGGCGATCGCGGCGTTGATCCCGATCACCTGGCCGCGCACGTTCACCAGCGGCCCCCCGGAGTTGCCCGGGTTGATGACCGCGTCGGTCTGAATGAAGTTCTCGATGGCGAGGCTCGCGTCCTGTCCCTGCCGCTGGAGCTCCTCGCGCAGGAGCTGCAGGGGACGGCCGATCGCGCTCACGATTCCCGCGGTCACCGTGTTCTCGAGGGCGGAGCCACCGCCGCCCCCGCCGAAGCCGGGGCTTCCCACCGCCATGACCCACTCGCCGACCCGGACCTCACCCGACTGGCCCATGCTCAGGGTCGGAAAGCCGTTGCCCTCGATCTGGATGACCGCCACGTCGGTGGTCGGGTCGGTGCCCACGATCTCGGCCATGAACTCGCGCCGGTCGGGCAGGAAGACGCGGATCTCACGGGCCCCGTCGACGACGTGGGCGTTGGTCAGGATATAGCCTTCGCTCGAGACGATGAAGCCGCTTCCCCCGGCCACCTGCAGCCGTTCTCTGGGCTGGGAGCCTTCACCCTCGCCCTCGGGCATTCCGAAGAAGCGCCGGAAGAGGTCGTCGGGCGTCCCCGGTCCCGCGGCCACCTGCCGGGCCCGATCGGCCTCGATCCGCACGACCGCGGGGGTGACCGCCTCGGAAATGTTGATGAAGGCGTTGCTCAGATCCACCGCGGGCTGGACCGCCTGCTCGTCGACCTGGGGCTGCTCGGTAAAGACGATTCCGGCCGACAGCGAGGTCCAGCCGAGGGTGGTGGCGGCTCCGACTCCGGCTCCGAAGAGAACGACGGAGACGAAGAGGATCTTGAGTTTCGTGGAAAGCGGGTCTGGCATCGTTCGTCCCTCTGGATGTTGCTGGTTTTGGGGTTCCTTCGCTCGTACCCTCGGGCCCGGTGGCGGGATCCCTTCCGGCGGCCTCAGGCGCGTCCCGGGATCGGGCCCGTCCAGCTTCGGCAAGGCCCTGCATGGGTCCGATGCGAAAAGGGGCCCGGAGCGTTGCCCCGGACCCCTTCGCGTCCATCGCGGCGAACCCTGCTCGCCGGGTCGAAGCCCCCGTCGGGGGCGGGCCGACCTCGGCGAGGATCCGTGTTACTTCTTCTCTTCGTCCACGATCTCGTAATCGGCCTCGACCACGTCGTCGTCGACCGTGGCGCCGGCCGGCTCCTCTTCCATCGTGGGGCCGTCGGCGGTCTCGGCCTCGGAGGTGGCTCCGGCCTCGGCGGCCTGGGCCTGGTACATCTCCTGCCCGGCGGCCGAGAAGGCCTGCATGAGCTCGTCGCGAGCGCTGTTCATGGCTTCGTGGTCGTCGCCCTTGAGCGTCTCCTTGGCCTTCGCCGTGGCGGCCTCGAGCCGCTCCTTCGTCTCGCTTCCGACCTTGTCGCCCCACTCGGCCGAGTCCTTCTCGACCTGGTAGACGAGCGAGTCGAGCTGGTTGCGGGCTTCGACCTTCTTGCGCCGCTCCTCGTCCTCGTCGCGGTGGGCTTCGGCGTCGTGCACCATCTTATCGATCTCCTGCTCCGAGAGCCCGGACGAGGCCTCGATGCGGATCTTCTGCTCCTTGCCGGTCGCCTGGTCCTTCGCGGCCACCTGCAGGATCCCGTTGGCGTCGATGTCGAAGGTGACCTCGATCTGGGGCATTCCGCGCGGGGCCGGGGGGATCCCCTGGAGCTGGAACTTCCCGATGGTCTTGTTGTCGTTCGCCATCTTCCGCTCACCCTGAAGCACGTGGATCTCGACGGTGGTCTGGTTGTCTTCGGCCGTCGAGAAGGTCTCGGTCTTCTTGGTGGGGATGGTGGTGTTGCGCTCGATCAGCGGGGTCATGACGCCGCCCAGCGTCTCGATGCCGAGCGAGAGCGGGATCACGTCCAGCAGGAGCACGTCCTTGACCTCACCGGCCAGGATTCCACCCTGGATCGCGGCTCCGATCGCCACGACCTCGTCGGGGTTCACGCCCTTGTGGGGATCCTTTCCGAAGAACTCCTTCACGACCTCCTGGATCTTCGGAATCCGGGTGGAGCCTCCGACCAGGATGACCTCGTCGATCTCCGACGCATCCACGCCCGCGTCCTTCAGCGCCGACTTCATCGGCTGGACGGTCCGCTGGATCAGGTCCTCGACGAGCTGCTCGAACTTCGAGCGGCTGAGGGTGACGTTCAGGTGCTTCGGGCCTTCCTGCGTGGCGGTGATGAAGGGCAGGTTGATGTCGGTCTGCATGGTGGAGCTGAGCTCCATCTTGGCCTTCTCGGAGGCTTCCTTCAGCCGCTGCAGCGCCATCGGGTCCTTCGAGAGGTCGATCCCCTGGTCCTTCTTGAACTCTTCGACGAGCCAGTCGATCACGCGCTGGTCGAAGTCGTCTCCTCCCAGGTGGGTGTCGCCATTGGTGGACTTCACCTCGAAGACCCCGTCCCCGAGCTCGAGGATCGAGATGTCGTACGTTCCGCCCCCGAGGTCGAAGACGGCGATCTTCTCTTCTTCCTTCTTGTCGAGCCCGTAGGCCAGCGCGGCCGCGGTCGGCTCGTTCACGATGCGGAGGACCTCGAGGCCGGCGATCTTCCCGGCGTCCTTCGTGGCCTGCCGCTGCGAATCATTGAAGTATGCGGGGACGGTGATGACCGCCTGGTCCACGGTCTGCCCAAGATAGTCCTCGGCGGTCTGCTTCATCTTCTGCAGGACCATCGCCGAGATCTCGGGGGGCGTGAAGGTCTTGTCGGCGTTCGGCACCTTGACCTGAACCCGGCCCTGTCCGTCCTTGTCGAGCTCGTAGGGGACCTTGCCGCGCTCGCTCTCGACCTCGGAGTACCCGCGTCCCATGAAGCGCTTGATCGAGAAGATCGTGTTGGCGGGGTTGGTGATGGCCTGGCGTCGGGCGACCTGCCCGACCAGCCGCTCCCCATCCTTCGCGAACCCGACGACCGAAGGAGTCGTGCGACCCCCTTCGGAGTTCGGGATGACGACGGGCTCTCCACCCTCCATGACGGCGACGACGGAGTTGGTGGTCCCGAGGTCGATTCCAATGACTTTGCCCATTTCGGCTCCTTGGTGTTTCCAATTTCAGGTCCGGGACCGCCGGGGTGACCGGGGGCGCTCCGGGTTCAGGCTTCCGGAGTGCTCAAGGTGCAACCCCCATGCCGCGTCCGTGGTGGCTCGACCGGCCAGAACGGCACGGAGTGGGGGGCGAATCGGGGTGGAGTGCGCCGGAGTGGCAGAGAGACCCGACAATTGATATCCTTGCACGGCTCGTGAACCGTCACCGATCCGACATATCCTTCCGTTTCGTCGCCGTGCGCCCCGTCCCGGCCCCCGTCGACGGCCCCACCTGGAGCTGGCATGCGCCGTCCGTCCAAATCGATCCTGGTACTCTGGGGGCTCTGCGCCTTCCTCCTGCTGGTCGGCGCGTGGGCGGGTGAGGCCGAGTGGACGGGGGAGCCGGGCCTGATCGCGATCTCGGCCCCCTCGGTGCCGCAGGATGCGGGGGATGAGGCACAACAGGACACGGTCGGCGAGGTGGATCCCGCCCAGGCGCTGGTCGAGGGGGACCCCTTCGCTCCCGTCGACCCGGAGCTGGCGGAGCAGTGGACGGTCGAGTCGCTCGACACCCCACTCGTCGATCGCCTCCGCTCCCTGCTGGGGCTGCTGGCGATCGGGCTGATCGCCTGGCTCCTCTCGGTGAATCGCCGGAAGATTCCCTGGCGCGTCGTGATCTGGGGAGTCTCGCTGCAGCTCCTCTTCGCGATCTTCATCCTCAAGACCCCGATGGGGGCGGGGCTCTTCGCGGTCCTCAACACCCTGGTCGTGGCGCTCCTGGGCTTCACCGTCGAGGGCGCCCGCTTCATCTTCGGCGACCTGGTCTTCAACACGGTGCCGGTGGGGGTGGGGGAGCCGGGGATGGCCCCGATGGAGGAGACCACCGGCATGGTGGCCCAGACGGGGGCGTTTTTCGCCTTCAACGTCCTCCCCACCATCATCTTCTTCTCGTCGCTCATGAGCCTCCTGTATCACCTGGGGGTCATGCAGATCCTGGTGCGCGGGATGGCCTGGGTGATGCAGAAGACGATGAGGACGTCGGGGGCCGAGACCCTTTCGGCGGCGGGCAACATCTTCGTGGGGCAGACCGAAGCCCCCCTGCTCGTGAAGCCCTTCGTGGCTCGGATGACGAACTCGGAGCTCATGGCCGTCATGACCGGGGGCTTCGCGACGGTCGCCGGGGGGGTCCTGGCCGCCTTCGTGGGGATGCTCGTGGCGTACTTTCCGGACATTGCGGGCCACCTGATCGCCGCCTCGGTCATGTCGGCCCCGGCCGCGCTCGTGATCGCCAAGATCATGGTGCCCGAAGATGGCGACCCCGAAACGGCGACGGGGATGGCGGTGGATCCGGAGAAGCGCTTCGTGAACTCGATCGACGCGGCGGCGGGGGGGGCGGCAGAGGGGCTCCAGCTCGCCCTGAACGTGGGCGCCATGCTCCTGGCCTTCATCGCCCTGATCGCGATGATCAACGCTGGGATCGGCTGGATGGGCGGATTCGCGGGGTACCCGGAGCTCTCGCTCGAGCTGATCCTTGGATGGGGGCTCGCCCCCCTGGCCTGGCTAATGGGGGTGACCTGGACCGACGCGGTCGCGGTCGGCTCGCTGATGGGGCTCAAGACGGTCGTCAACGAGTTCGTGGCCTTCCTCCAGCTCTCGACGATCCTGGGAGAGGGAGGGCTCGAACCGCGCTCGGTGATTATCGCGACCTACGCGCTCTCGGGCTTCGCCAACTTCTCGTCGATCGCGATCCAGATCGGGGGGATCGGGGGGATCGCCCCCAGCCGGCGGCAGGATCTCTCCCGGCTCGGCCTGCGCGCGATGATCGCGGGCTCCCTGGCCGCCTTCATGACGGCCACGATCGCGGGAATGCTCCTGTGAGGGCGCCCGTGCTTCGCTGCGTATCGCTTTCGACCCTTGCATCGTTTCCACCCCTTCGACCACTTCCACCCCTTCGATCACAGGGCTGACCCATGGACTCTGCCGCACTCGAGCACGCCATCACCTCGCTTCGTGAGCGCCTCCCCTTCACCCCCGACGTGATGCTGGTCCTGGGCTCGGGGCTGGGCGCCCTGGCCGACGCTGTCGAGGACCGGATCGAGATCCCCTTCGCCGAGGTGCCCGGCTTTCCTTCCGCGGGGGTCGTGGGGCACGCGGGCCGATACGTGGCCGGGACCCTCGAGGGTCGAAAGGTGCTCGTGCAGTCGGGGCGGTTCCATGTCTACGAGGGCCATCCGGCGTCGCTGGTGATCGCACCGATCCGGATCGGTGCCGGCCTCGGGATCGACACCATCCTCCTGACGAATGCGGCGGGGGGGGTGAATCGCGGCTTCGTGCCGGGTGACATCATGCTCATCGCGGACCATCTCAACATGATGGGGCGCAATCCCCTGATCGGGGATGCGGCCGAGGGCGAGGAGCGGTTTCCGGACATGAGCGTCGCCTACGACGCCGAGCTCCGGGCGCTGGCCGAGTCGGTGGCGCTGGAGCGGGCCGTGCCCCTGCGACGCGGGGTGTACGCGGCGGTGACCGGCCCCACCTACGAGACCCCGGCCGAGATCCGTATGCTCTCCTTGCTGGGGGCCGACGCGGTCGGAATGTCGACCGTCCCCGAGGTGATCGCGGCGCGGGCGCGCGGGATGCGCGTCCTGGCCTTCTCGCTGATCACCAACCACGCCGCCGGGATCAGCCTCGATCCCCTCTCGCACGACGAGGTGCTCGAGACCGGGAAGGCCGCGGCCGAGACCTTCGGGGGGCTGGTTCGCGGGGTCCTGCGCCGGCTCGGGGGGTCCGGTCAGCGCAACGGGGACACGTAGTGGTGGTTGATCGGTCCGTGTCCCGCGCCCAGCCCGGGAGCGGTGGCGATCGCCCCCGCCACGAAGGCCAGCGCCCGCTCGACCGAGCGGGTCAGCTCGGTCCCCTGCGCCAGCCCGGCCGCGATCCCGGCCGAGAGGGTGCACCCGGTGCCATGGGTATGCCGGGTGTCTACCCTCGGCCGGCGCCAGACCTCCTCCCTGGAGCCATCCCAGAGGAGATCCGTGAGCTCGGCGCCTGCCCCGTGGCCTCCCTTCACCAGTGCGGCTCGAGCCCCCATCTCGACCAGCCGGTGGGCGGCCCGACGCTGCCCCTCTTCGTCTTCGATCTCGAGGCCGGTCAGGATCCGGGCTTCCTCGAGGTTGGGTGTCACGATGCGCGCGAGGGGGAGCAGCCGGGCCCGCACCGTCTCGACCGCGTCCTCGTCGAGCAGGCGGTCTCCGGAGCTGGAGACCATCACGGGGTCGAGCACGTAGCTGCTCAGCCCGTGATCGCTGATTGCCCGAGCGACCGTATCGACCAGCGCGGCCGTGGCGAGCATCCCGGTCTTCACCCCGGTGGGCGCGAGGTCCTCGACCACGGCGTCGATCTGGTCGCGCACCATCTCGAGGGGGATCGGATGCACCGACCGCACCCCCATGGTATTTTGCGCGGTCAGCGCGGTGATGACGCTCGTGCCGAAGACGTTGAACGCATGAAAGGTCTTGAGATCGGCCTGGATCCCGGCGCCACCACCCGAATCGGATCCGGCGATCGTGAGGGCAACGGAGGGCAGGGGATGGGACATGACGAACTCCGGGATCTCGGGGCGGGCGTCGGGAGCGGTTCCGACCGGACGGGTGATTCCGCATGGAAGATAAACCTTCACCGTCGGATCGGGAGGGCAGGGTGCCGCTGAGCGAGGGCGGGGGTCCGCCGACCGAGGGCGGCGCGCCATCGAGCGAGGGCACGGTGCCGCTGAGCAAGGCCCGCACTCGACTCGTTCGTCGGCTGTCGGACCGAAAGAGTCGCCCGCGCGAGGCGCGCGTCCTGATCGAGGGCCCGCGGGCGGTCGAGGCGGCCTTCGAGGCGGGGGCGCCGATCGAGTTCGTGGTCTTCGTGTCGTCGGGGGCCTCCGCGGGTGATTCCGGTGCCGCCATCTCGACGGCTCCCCCAGGCGTAACCGAGCTCCTGGAACGCCTCTCCGCGGCCGGGATCGCGTTGTTTTCTTTGGCCGAATCCGAGTTCGGGAGTCTCGCCGACACGGAGTCTCCGCAGGGGGTCCTGGCCGTCTCGCGCGAACCCCCGGGAGTCCTCCCCGACCCGGCTCCGGCTCACACCCTGGTGCTCGACCGCGTCCAGGATCCGGGCAACGTGGGGACCCTGATCCGGTCGGCGGCGGCCCTGGGCTGCGGGCTCGTGGTGGCGCTCGACGGGACGGTCGATCCCTGGAATCCCAAGGTGGTCCGGTCGGCGGCGGGCGAGATCTTCCGGGTGCCCGTGGTCCGGACGGACTGGGCCTCCTTCGACGGCT
Source organism: Gemmatimonadota bacterium (assembly GCA_007126575.1). GTDB lineage: Bacteria > Gemmatimonadota > Gemmatimonadetes > Longimicrobiales > Gaopeijiaceae > SLBA01. Next base: position 14,001 of record SLBA01000161.1, read on the forward strand.
GGCGGGAGTCGCTCGATCTCGCCCTCCTGGTGGCCGACGGGTCGGGCGTCGATGTGCGCGCGTACCTGGCCTCGCATCGTCACCCGAGCTGGTCGCTCCTGATCGGCAACGAAGGCGCGGGTCCGCGGGCCGAGGCCCTGGCGGCAGCCACCGGTGTCCTCGCGCTTCCCCTGATGGGGGGCGTCGAATCGCTGAATGCGGCGATGGCCGGGAGTATCCTGCTCTGGGCGCTGGGCCCCGAGGCTCCGAGTTCCCCCTCATCCCCTCCCCGAAGGGAAACCCATCGTGTTTGAACCCTGGTTGCTGGCTCTGGTCGCGGGTGTGTTCGGGCTCGCGCTCGGCTCCTTTCTGAACGTCTGCAGCATGCGCTGGCCGGTGGACGAGTCGGTGATTGCGCCGCGCTCCCGCTGCCCCGGATGCGGCAAGGGGATCGTATGGTACGACAACGTGCCCGTGCTGAGCTGGATCCTCCTGCGGGGGCGGTGCCGGCGCTGCGGGGAGCGGATCTCGATCCAGTACCCGCTGGTGGAACTGGCGACCGGAGCGATCTGGGCCGGGATGGTTATGCTCTACGGGATGGAGTGGGAGGCGCTGCGCGGGGCGACCTTCCTGACGATCCTGCTCGGGATCGCCGTGAGCGACGCCCGGTTCTACATCATTCCCGATCAGTTTTCGGTGGGCGGGGCGATCGTGGGGTTCGCCATGGCGTTCCTGCCGGGAGGGATCGACTGGATGGCCGGGCTCGCGGGGGCTCTGACGGGGTTCCTCCTCCTCTGGTTCGTGGCCTGGGCGGGCGAGAAGGTCTTCAAGAAGGAGGCGATGGGGGGCGGCGACATCAAGATGATGGCGCTGATCGGGGTCTTCGTCGGGATTCCGGGGGTGCTCCTGACGATCTTCCTCGGCTCGCTCCTGGGCGCGGTGATCTTCGGCCCCATCTCGATGAAGACCGGAAAGATGATCCCCTTCGGCATCTTCCTGGCGCTCGGCGCGGCCGTCACCTTCCTTTTCGGGGAGGCCCTCATCGGCTGGTACCTGGGCTGGGCGTATCCGGCGTAGCCTCCCGGGTCCCCTCCTGGGTTGTCCCAACTTCGCATGGAATCGCCCGAATCCCCCCTTGACAGGATTTTCGGTCGCGTAGTGGTGCGGATTCCGGATCCGGTCCAGTCGCGCCCCTGGTGACCCCTGGAGGCCCATAGCGGGCCCGATCTCGCTTTTCGGCACTTCGGATGACCTCGAAGGCCGCCGAAGTGCGTCAGAACGGCACCGAACAGGCCCCGAAGCCACGTGTTATATTTAAGGTGTGGGCTGGGGCCGCCGCGTCCGGCATCGGAGCGGAGTCACCGGGGTGTCGGCGCGGCAGCCAGAGGAGATCGGAGGATCGGCCCCGCCGCTACTGGCCGAAGCGTGACTCGAAGGGGGGAGGGAACGATGACGTACGGATGGGGGCAGTCGGGGAGTGAGTCGCTGTGGGACAGGCTGTGCGTACGCGAGCGATCGGATACCGCCGATCAGGCTTCAGGCGGACAGGATACGGGCGCTCAGGCTCCGGGCGGACAGGATACGGACGCTCAGGCTCCGGGCGGACAGGCTCCGGGCGGACAGGCTCCGGGCGGACAGGCTCCGGGCGGACAGGCTCCAGGCGGACAGGCTCCAGGCGGCCAGGCGTGGGGCCGAGCGGATCGTTCGCCGACGCGCGACAACCCGGCCGATCGCGGCGACCCGCCCACGCGCGAAGAGCTGATGAACAACCCCGAAGAGCTCGAGGCACTCGAGGCA
>SLBA01000145.1 GCA_007126575.1 Gemmatimonadota bacterium
ATCGGGTGCGCGGACTCCCGCGTGGTCCCCGATGTGCTCACGGGCGCCGCCCCCGGCGACCTGTTCGTGGTCCGCAACGTCGGGAACCTGGTGCCCCCCTTCGAACTCGAGTCCGAGCGACACCACGGGGTCACCGCCGCCATCGAGTACGCGGTCGAGATCCTCGAGGTCGAGGAGATCATCATCTGCGGGCACTCGCACTGCGGAGCCATTCGCTCGATCTACGAGCCTCCGCCCGAGTCCCTGGCGCACCTGAGTCGCTGGCTGAAGCTCGCGGCTCCGGCCCGGGTGGAGCACGAGGGGCCCCTCACCGAGGAGGTCCTCCGGAAGACCGAACGGCGTTCGATCGTCATTCAGCTCGATCGGCTCATGGAGTTCCCGGCCGTGCGCCGCCGAGTTGAGGCCGGGACCCTGAAGCTCCAGGGCTGGCACTATCTGATCGAGTCGGGCGAGGTCCAGATCCTCGACGTCGAGCGAGGCGAGTTCGTGCCGCACAAGTAGGCGCGAGAGTGCGGTCGACAGAAGGTCCGGGAACGCTCCGGGGAGCCATCACCCGGCGGGACGGGGATCGGGGTCGGGGATCCCCCCCGCCCCCACCAGCTCCCCGATGGCCCGCACCACGTCCGGATCCAGCGCGACGCCATCGAGGTCGTGCAGGATCCCCAGGGCCCGCTCCGGATCCATCCCGTCGCGATAGGGGCGGTGAGCGGTGAGCGCCTCGTAGATGTCGGACACTCCCAGGATCCGGTCTCCCAGCCCGAGCTGGTCCGCTTCGTATCCCCACGGATACCCGGTCCCGTCGAGACGCTCGTGGTGCACCGCCGACATCCGGGCGATCCCCGCGAAGACCGACACCTGCCCGACCACGGTGAGCGTCAGCACCGGGTGCCGCTCGACCTGGTCCCGCTCCTCCGGGCTCAGGGGGCCGTTCTTGTCCAGGATCAGGTTCGAGACGCCCAGCTTGCCGATGTCGTGCAGGAGCCCGGCCCGGTAGAGGTCCCGAGTTTCGTCGAAGTTGAGCCCAAGGTGCCCCGCGAGCCTCCGGGCGATCGCCGCGACCCGCGTCGAGTGGGCCGCGGTGAAGGGCGTCTTCGCGTCGACCACCGCGGCGAAGGCCTCGGCGACTCGATCCACACCGTCCTCGTCGATTCGCACCACGCGATCCTCGGGCTCCTCGGCCGAAAGGCGCTCCAGCGCGTTCTTCCCGTAGAGGGCCGCCCACCACTCGGGGTCGTCGGCCCAGTCGTCGAGGGTCGCCACGAGCTCCGGATCGAACCATCGCCCCTGCCGCTCCCGGGCCACGCCGAGCGCCCGCTGCCACCCCTCGCGCGCCGCGAACACCTCGAGCGTCTGGGCCAGCGATGCGATCCTCGCCAACACCGGAATGCTGGGCCCGGCAAGCCCCCGCGCCGCCCCGTTGCCGTCCCACTGCTCGTCCAGGCACCGCACCGCCTCGATCGTGGCGGAGGGGAATCCGAGCGACCGACAGATCTCGGCCCCACGCTCGCATCGGATCCGGATCAGCTCGTTTCCCGCCCTCTCGTCGGCACGAGCCATGTGCAGGACCTGTCGGACCCGGGCCATAAACCCACGCCCCCGCGCCGCGTTCTTCAGGGCGAAGAGCCTCATCCGCACGGGATCGGTCCAGTCCTCGACCTTGAGGTTCCGCTTCACCTCGTGATCGTCGGACCCGAAGAAGGCGGCGGTGGCGTGAGCGTTGCTCGAACACCCCGCGTCCTTCATCAGGAGCGAGTAGTAGAGGTCCGAACGGGTCGCGGCGTCGAGCCCGAGCGTCCGGCCGATCCGCATCCCCACCAGGCAGGTGCGCACGGAGTGTCCCCAGGGCTGCCCCTCGGTCAGGTCCAGTGCGTGCGAGAGCGCGCCGAGCAGCTCCGAGAGGAGTACGCGATCGCCGTCGGGGGTCGCCGCGGCTGCGGCATCGGGGGGTGTGGTCACGTGGGCAGGCCGGAAGATTGAGAGTCAGGGGTGGCTCCAGGCGCCCGCGATGGGTAGCCTTTTCGAAGCCCCCGTCGGGAATCGCCCGAGAGCCGGGGCCCGGATCCCATCCCATCGAATCATGTCATACCCGTCCAGCCCTGTCCAGCGAATCCTGGCCATCCTCCTCGTGATCTGGGTGGGCGGCGTCGCGGCGTCGGGGGCGTCCGCGGTAGTCGGCGCGCTCCTCGCGTCCGGTGGGGCCGCACTCCTCCTCGCATCCCTCTTCATTGCGGGGCGAAGGGCCCGGGTGCGTGCGGTCGAGGTCACCCTCGCCGACACCCGCGCGATGCTCCAGGAGCGGCTGTCGGGGCACGTTCACAGGCTCCTCCGCGCCGCCGCGGCCCCCGACCGAGCACTCGATGCCCGGGAGCGGGCACGGCTGGCCGAGGTCGTGACCGCGGCCCGCGAGATCGAGGCCACCCTCGACGTGCTCTCGGTCCACTCGCTCCGTGGCTGGCGAACGTCGCGGTGACCGGAGCGCCGCTCCCCCCTTGGCCCCCACCCTTTTCGGAATTCGATACGATGCCCTCGACGCTTCCCAACGCCTTCACGACCGGTCCCTCGCAGCTCCACCCGATCGTGGCCGACGAACTCGTGGCCGCGGCCTCCGACGGCACCCTCTCCGACAGCCACCGGAGCCCCCGCTTCCGGACCCAGGTTTCCCGCACCGTCGAAGCCCTCCGCGCGATTCTCGGCATCCCGCCGGATCACCGCGTCCTCTTCTGTGGGTCGGCCTCCGAGGCGATGGAGCGAATCGTACAGGGCACCGTGCACGACCGCAGCCTCCACTTGGTCAACGGTGCCTTCGCCCGGCGCTTCCACCGCATCTCGCAGAATCTGGGCTTCGCGGCCTCGGCCGTCGAGCGTCCTGACGGAGAGGGCTACGACGCCGATCACCCCCTCCCCGGGATCGACGGTCCCGGAAGCGAAGGCCCCCCGCAGCTCGTGGCGATGACCCAGAACGAGACGAGTACCGGAGTGCGCATCCGACCCGACGCCCTCCACGCCCTGGCCGGCCGGGTGCGCGCGGCGGGGGCCCTCGTCGCCGTCGACCTGGTGAGCGGCTGGCCGGTCGAAGCCGTCGACCCCGCCCGGATCGATGCGGGCTTCTTCTCGGTCCAGAAGGCCTTCGGGCTTCCCGCCGGACTCGGGGTGATCGTGGCGTCGCCCGAGCTCGTCGAGCGGAGCCGTGCGTTCCGGGCCGCAGGGCGTGCGGTCGGAGGCTACCTGCACCTGCCCGCCCTGGCCGACGCGGCCGACGGGAGCCAGACCGTGGCCACCCCGAACATGCTGGGCATCCGGCTCCTGGGCCGGGTGGCCGAGGACTACCTGGAGCGGGGGCTCGACGCGATCCGGGCCGAGACCGATCGGAAGGCCCGGGCGCTCTGGGACGCCGTCGACGACCTCCCTGGCCTGAGACCCTTCGTGCGTGGACCCGATGCGGATCGTATCCGCTCCCGCACCATCCTGGTGATCGAGGTGGAGTCGTCGGCCGATCCCGTCCGGGCCGCCCTGCGCGACCGCGGGTTCCTCGTCAGCGACGGCTACGGCCGCTGGAAGGGACGGCAGCTGCGGATCGCCAACTTCCCTTCGCACTCGCCAGAGGCGATGGAGGCGCTGATCCGGGCGCTACGCGACTCGGCATGAGTCGGATGGTGGACCCTCAGATGGCGGCCACTCAGGTGGCGGCCATGCCGCCGAGCAGGCCCATCACCACCGCGATCAGCAGGAAGATCAGGAAGATGTAGAAGAGGATTTTCGCCATCCCCGCCGCTGCGGCGGAGATGCCGGTGAATCCGAAGAGCCCGGCGATCAGGGCGAGGACCAGGAAGACGACGATCCAGGTGATCATGGTGACTACTCCTTTGATGAGGGGCAACGGCCCCGTCAGTGCCACGCCGAGGGGTTCTCGGCGGCGAAATCCTCGAAGCTGCGGGGTGCGCGGCCGAGTACCGACTCGATATCGGCCACGACCGGTGCCCGGCCTCCTTCTCGGATCGAGCTGAAGAGCCGAAGGATGATCTCGACCTCGGAGTCGTTCCAGCTGGAGTCGGCCAGCACGGATTCGAATTCGGCGTCATCGATCGGTTCGTAGGTGATTTCGCGACCGGCGACCTTCGAGATCATCTGGGCGGCTTCGGTGATCGTGAGCGCTTCGGGGCCCGTCAGCGTCAGCTCCCTGTCGAACAGGTCGGTCGAGGTGAGCGCCCGCGCCGCGACCGCGGCGACGTCGCGCACGTCGACCAGGCTCGCGCGCCCCTCCCCGGCTGGCAACCGGATGCGGCACTCGTTGCCGATCTCGCGTGCAATGAAGCCGGAGTGGAAGTTCTGCATGTAGAGGTTGGGGCGCAGGATGGTATGGCGCGTGTCCTGGGCCTCGAGGTGCCGTTCCAGCCGGCGCAGGGCGAGTTCCTCGATCTCGGGTACGGCCATCCCGCTGAGCAGCACCACGTGCTCGACACGGGTGCTGA
>SLBA01000013.1 GCA_007126575.1 Gemmatimonadota bacterium
CGTCCCGGAAGGATGACCACACCGGCCTCGTCGAGGGCCCGGCGGGCGAAGGCCATGGAGTCTCCCGAGCCCACCGGCGCCCCGTCGGCGACCGGCACGGGGATCCACAGGTACATCGTCGCCCGGGGGGCCTCGATCTCGAAGCCGGCCGCCCGAAAGGCGCGCACCGCGGCGTCGCGTCGGCTGCGAAAGCGCTCCACCTGCTCGGGGACCCACGACTCCCAGGCCTCGAGCGCCCCCACCCCGGCCTCCTGTACGGCCAGGAAGGCCCCGGTGTCGATGAAGGTCTTCACCCGCGCCAGCAGACCGAGCACCTCGGCGTTGCCGGCCACCCAGCCCAGCCGCCAGCCGGTCATGTTGTAGGTCTTCGAGAGGGAGTGGTACTCGACCGCCACCTCGCGGGCCCCGTCGAGCTCGAGGACCGAGGGGGGGCTGTAGCCGTCGAAGGCGATCTCGGAGTAGGCGTGGTCGTGGACCAGGAGGATCCCGTGCTCGCGACAGAAGGCGACCGCGTCGACCAGGTACCGGAGGGGTGCGACCGCGCTGGTCGGGTTGTTCGGGTAGTTCAGGATCAGCATGCGGGCCCGCCGCACGATCTCGGGCGGGAGCTCCCGGAAGGGGAGGAGAAAGTCGTGCTCGGGACGCAGCGGGACCAGGTACGGCTCCCCGCCCGCCAGGACCACGCTCCCCCGATAGGCCTGGTATCCGGGATCCGGCATGATCGCCACGTCGCCCGGGTTGAGCAGGGCGAAGGGCAGATGTGCGATCCCCTCCTTCGATCCGATCAGGGGCAGAAGCTCCCGAAAAGGGTCCAGGCGGACCCCGAAGCGCCGGTCCATCCACCCCGCCACGGCCTCCCGGAAGGGCGGGTGCCCCAGCTGGAAGGGGTACCGCGAGAAGGCCCGCTCGCCGGCGGCACGCCGCAGCCGCTCGACCGCCTGGGTCGGGGGGGCCTCGTCGGCGTCGCCCGCCCCCAGGTCGATGACATCGACCCCTGCCGCCTCGAGGGCACGCCGTCGCTCGGGGATCCCCGCCATCGGGTAGGCGGGCAGCGAGTCGAGGGCGCGCGACCGGGGGGGAAACTCTGGTCGTGCGGCGGTCATTCGGCGCCCTCCGCGCCCTCCGCGCCCCAGGACAGCCCGATCCCCGCCTCGACCGGGTTCTCGACCGACCCGACCCCGGGGATCTCCACCCGGACCCGGTCTCCGGCCTCGAGGGGGCCGACTCCCGCGGGGGTCCCGGTCGCGATCAGGTCCCCGGGCTCGAGCGTCATGATCCGCGAGATCCACGAGACGAGCTCGCCGAGGGGGAAGATGAAGTCCGTGAGCGCGCCGGCCTGCCGCAGCTCGCCGTTCACCCGGGTCTCGACGGTGAGCGAGAGGATCGAGGGGGGATCGAAGGGCACCGGCTCCCCCACCGGACAGAAGGTGTCGAAGCCCTTGGCCCGGGTCCACTGGTCATCGTGCCGCTGCAAGCCACGGGCCGTCACGTCGTTGATCGGGACCACGTGCGAAAGCGCCGTCAGCGCGGTCTCGGGGGTCAGGTGCCGTGCCCGGCGTCCGACCACGAACCCGATCTCGCCCTCGAAGTCGACCCGGCCCACCCCGGGGGGAAGGGCGATCGGCTCCCCGTTCGCGATCCTGGTGGACGGGGGCTTCAGGAAGATGAGCGGCTCGGTGGGAAGGGCACTCCCCAGCTCACGGGCGTGCTCCCGGTAGTTGCGCCCCACGCAGATGATCTTCGTGGGAGGTCCGGGTGACGGGTCCACCGGGGCGGGCCGGTCGGTCAGGGCGCGTACTTGGTGGGCCCGCGGTACTTGTGGCGCGCGGTGCCGATGATCGCCACGAGGGCGGCGATCGTGTAGAAGGCCATGATGATGATCCACCAGAAGGCGGCGTCGGGCTGGTCCGCCGCGCTGCCGGCCGACGATGCCCGGAAGGCCATGAGGGCGAAGACGATCCAGATGGCTCCGATGACGAATCCGAAGATGCGGGACATGAGCACGTGGGTGCGGGTTCGAACGGACTGCGGGGAATCTCCCCGGCAGCCGGCCGGCCGAAGGGACCGGTCCCCCCTAATCTATTCCCCGGGCGTGGGCGGGCAACCGGGGGCGGAATCCTCGGGGGGTCCGGCCGCGGGGTCGGGGGGCCCCGCGGGGGTCTCGTAGAAGCTCCGGAGGCGCCCGCGGACCTCCTCCCAGGGACCCTTCACGAGGGGGGCGTCCGGGAGCGCCGCCCGGAGCCGCCGGCCGTAGCGCGCGGTCAGGATCCGGCGGTCCAGGATCAGGACCGTGCCCCGGTCGGCGCGTGACCGGATCAGCCGCCCGAAGCCCTGCTTGAGCCGGAGCGCCGCGAGGGGCACCTGGTAGCCCATGAACCCGTTGCCCCCACGCCGCTCGATCGCCTCGGAGCGGGCCTGGGTGATCGGCTCGGTGGGCACGCGAAAGGGGATCTTCTGCAGGACCAGGGCGCGCAGGGGGTCGCCCGGCACATCGACGCCCTCCCAGAAGGACGAGGTCCCAAGGAGGACCCCCCGGCCCGAGCGGGTGAAGTCGGCCAGGAGCCGGCTTCGGGGCGCCTCGCCGTGCACCAGGAGGGGGTACCGGCGGTCCAGCCCCGCGGCGCGCAGGTGGGCGGCCGCCGTGTCGAGGGCCCGGTACGAGGTGAACAGGACGAAGACGCCGCCGTCGGTGAGGGTGACCAGGTCGCCCACGACCCGCGCGGTCGCCTCCTGGAAGGGCCGCCAGTCGCGCTGCTCCGGCAGGTCGGTGGGGACCCCGAGTAGCGTCTGGCTGCGATAGTCGAAGGGAGATTCGAGGAGAGCCTCGACGACCTCGACCTCGGTCCCGGACGAGGCGGCGTCCGCGGACCCGACGCCGCCGGTCCCACCGCGGGTCTCGCCGGCGAAGATCCCGGGGATCGGGCTGCCGTCGCTGAAGGTGTCGACCAGCGAGGACTGGGCATCGTCGGGCTCGGGCTCGTCGGTCAGACCCAGGCGGCCGCGCATGAAGCGGAAGTCCCCGTCGCCCACCGAGAGCGTCGCCGAGGTGAGGATCGCGGTATCGACCTGCTCGAAGAGCGAGGCGCGCAGGAGGGGACCGGGCTCGACCGGGGCCGCCGCCATCGTCACGTTGCGCAGGGGCTCGCCGGGGCGGCCCCGACCCTCGATCCACCGCACGAACCGATCACCCTCGTCGCCGGGGTCGAGGACCAGCGAGAGGGCGGTCCGGGCATGCTCGAGTCGCCGCTCGACGGCGCGCAGGTCGAGGAGGCGGCCCTCCATGCGGTGGCGCCGCTCCTCCTCCATCTCGATCCGGACCCGCAGCTCCTCGACCTCGCGGCCGAGGCGGCCGAAGGCGGCCAGGAGTCGATCCAGGCGCTCGACCATCGCGGGGTCGCGGGTGGGGTCCCGGGGATCGCCGCGCCCCAGCCGGAGCGGGTCGTCGCCCGGTCCCGGCACGCGCGGCTCGAGCGCATCGAAGAAGCCGGTGAGGGCCTCGCGGGCACGACCCACCCCCGGACGCAGGTGCTCGCGGATCCGATCGAGCACCGCCGAGGCCCCGGCCGCCGGCGACTCGGCGCGCAGGTCGGACTCGACCGCGGCCAGGACCCCCTTCCCGTTCCGATCCAGACGGGCCAGGAGGCGAAAGAGGCCGGTGCGCGACGCCTCGGCGCCCAGGTGCGAGGTGGCGGCGTCCTCGACGTTGTGGGCCTCGTCGAGCACCACGTGGCGGTACGGTGGGAGGACGGCGGGCGCGCCCCAGTTGTCGGTCTGGCGCCGAAGGGCCAGGTCGGCGAACAGGAGCGCATGGTTGGCCACCAGGAGGTCGGCCGACGACGCGGTCCGGCGGGACCGCTGGTAGAAGCACTGCTGGAAGAACGAGCAGCGTGCTCCCAGGCAGATGTCTCCGTCGGAGCGGACCTCGTCCCAGACCTCGGCCGAGGGGGCGGCGGCGAGATCGGCGAGGGAGCCGTCGGAGGTCGATTCGGCCCACTCACGCAGGCTCTGGAGCTCCTCGGAGCGGTCGTCCTCGAAGAGGGTCGGCGCGGACTCCGAGGCCAGGAGGAGGCGCCGGATCGAGACGTAGTTCCCCCGGCCCTTCACCAGCGCCCAGCTGAGCTTCTCGCCCACGAGCCGACGGACGAGGGGAAGATCCTTCCCGGCGAGCTGCTCCTGAAGGTTGATCGTGTTCGTCGAGACCACGGTGCGCTCCCCATTCCTGAGCGCCCAGAGCGCGGCGGGCAACAGGTACGCGAGCGACTTTCCCGTTCCGGTCCCCGCCTCGGCGACGAGCACCCCGCCCTCGTTGAAGCGGCTGCCCACCGCGCGGGCCATGGTCCGCTGGCTCGGTCGGTCCTCGAAGCCCCGGTGGAGCTCGCTGAGCCCTCCCCCGGGCCGGAGGAGGGCGTCGAGGTCGTCGAGGTCCAGGATCTCGCGGACCCGCGGTTCGGGGGGCTCCACGACCACGTAGAGCTCCTCGCCTCGGTTGTCGGTGATCGCCGTCCCGAGGCCCTCCTCGTAGACCCGTGCGGCGAGGGCGAGATCGGCGTCCGAGGGCTCGAGGATCCCCGAGGGGTGGTTGTGCACGATCACCTCGCCCGCCTTCGCGTCGCGGGCGGCCGCGAGGACGGCGTGGTGGTTGCCCCGGGCGACCGCCCGGGGACGAACCAGCTCACGCTCGGGGGTGAGCTCCGCCAGGAAGCAGACCTCGCGCCCCCCGGCGCGCTCCACCTCGTCACGCAGGGTCCGCGAGGCCTCGGGGTGCAGGCGGATCCGGGGCCGGGAGAGGGGGTCGGGCGGGCTCAGGTCTTGAGCGGCGTGGGCTTGGCCGCGGGAAAGAGGATGTTGTTCAGGATGAGCCGGTATCCGGGAGAGTTCGGGTGCAGCCCCAGGTTCGTCGGGGCATCGCCGATCTGGTGCTCCGGGTCCTCGGGGTCGTGCCCCCCGTAGAAGGTCCAGGAGCCCTCGCCGGCCATCCCCGTCAGGTACTTCACCCGGTTGCCCTCACGGGCCAGAATCGTGGCGCCGGGCTTCAGGCGATCCGCACGAAAGGCGGTGGTGAGCCCATAGAAGTCGGGAATCACCGATTCGTGGTTCTGCACGAGCATCGAGGGGATGGGATCGATCTTCGCGCTGAACTCGAAGAGGGTGAAGGCGCCCAGGGGCTCCCGCCACGGCGTGTTCACCTGGTGCGAGTCGATGTCGGAAAAGGCGTTGATCGAGGCCGAGGTCTGGATGTCGGCGCCCTGGAAGGCGAGAGCGCGATCCCAGTCCATCCGCTCCGAGGCGTCGGGGTCGGGGGACCGACCGTTCGCGTACGAGGCGGTGATGTCGACGCTGTGGCTCGCAAGGGCCAGGTCGAGGGTCTCGGTCGCGGAGCACATCGCGAAGAGGAATCCGCCCTCGACGACGAAGCTCCGGATCTGTTCGGCCACGGCTCGCTTGAGCTCGGGCACGTTCGGGTGGCCGAAGCGACGCGCCATCTCCTCGTTGCGGCGAACCTCGTCCTGCAGCCAGCCCGTGCCGGCATAGGTGAGGAAGAACTTGGAGTACTGACCGGTGAAGTCCTCGTGGTGCAGGTGGAGCCAGTCGAAGTCTTCGAGCCGTCCCTCGAGCACTTCGGCGTCCCAGATCGTTTCGTAGGGAATGTCGGCGTACTCGAGCGCGAGGGTGACCGCGTCGTCCCACGGGGGGGTGTTCGGCGGGGTGTAGATCGCCACCCGGGGGGCGGTCTCGAGGGGGACGGCCTCCATGTTCTCGTTCTGGATCCGGGCGCGGATCCGGGCGAGCTCCCCCCCCTCGATCGGGGTCACGCTCACCCCGCGCAGGGCGGCCTCGCGTCGGACCCCCTCGGTGTCGGGCAGCAGGAAGCTCCCCCCCCGGTAGTTAAGGAGCCATTCGGCCTCGAGCCCGCCGTCGATCACGTGGTATGTGAGCCCGTACGCCCGAAGGTGGTTCGCCTGATCCCGGTCCATGGGAACGAGAAGGTGCTGTGCGGAGAGCGCCCCCGCCCCGTCTCCGACGACCGAAAGGCCCGCGGGAACAGCCAGCAGGATGAGGCAGGCGAAGAGCAGGGAGCGGATCATCGGGGGCCACCGGGGCTGGAGTCGGTCATTGGGGACTCACTCGTCGAGGTCGGGAGAGTTCGGTCCGGGAGCGTCCCCGGGCGTCACCCCTCGGCCGATCGCCTCCTGGCGGAGCCGTCGGGCCTCGGGCGCGACCGGGTGAGACGGCCTGCGGACCAGGAGCTCCTCGAGCAGGGTGAGACCCCCCGGGGCCCGCTCGGGATCCGCAAGAAGGTGGCGAGCGAGGCGGAGCGCCGCTTCGGGAAACTCGCGGGCGTCAGGCCAGTCGCGGACGATCCGTTCGCGAATCTCCGCTCCCGTCCGGGGGTCGACGGGGTCCGCCAGCGCGGCGGCCAGCGCCAGGAGAGGGGCAACCGAAGGAGCGCTCACCTCGGCGTCGGCCGGAGGGACGTCTCCCGGATCGGCCTGTGCGTCGGCCTCCACCCGGGCCAGGAGTCCGCGAATCTCCTCGAGGGCCTCGGCCTCGGCTCCCTCGTGGCTGTTCAGCACCGCGCGCGCCGACGGTCCCACCCACTCGCCCGGAACGCTCCGCGAGAGGGCCAGGAGCTGAATCCAGGGCGTCGCCAGATCGGCGGGCAGGGTGCCGGCGAGCCGGGCGAGCTCGACCGTGCCACGCTCACGGGTGTCGGCGTCTTCGAGGAGCGCCACCACCTCGGCCGGGGGAAGGGGGGCCGCGTCGGCCTGCGGGGTGGGCATACCGTCGCGGACGTCCTGCGCCACCAGGCCGGAGACCAGCGTAGGCGGCCCCAGCCAGGGGAGCAGCCCCAGGAACAGGAGAGAAACGAGAACGGCGACGGAGCCGGGGGCGAAGGTCGAGCCCGTCCGAGTGCCCTGAGATCTCACCGCCCACCTCCTCCGGGCTCGGAGCCGGGGGGCGGGGTGTCGCTCCCCCTCCGGTTCAGCCGGTCGAAGTACTCGAAGACCAGCCTCCTCTCGGCGGGCGAGAGCCGCTCGAGGGCGGCGGCCGAGGGGAGCGGGATCTGGCTCCCGCTCAGGAGGCCGGGGGGGAGGGCCCGGACCTCGGGGCGATCGAAGTCGCCCGCCGGGGTCCCCTCCCGCTCCTCGGTGGGGCCGTCGCGCTCCAGGCTCCGTCCGGCCTCGAGCAGCCGCTCCAGGAGCGACGCCTGACTCTCGAGCACCTCGGCGTCGAGACGTCCCTCTGCGATCAGATCGGCGATCCGCCGGGCCTCGTCGGACATCTCGCGCAGGGGGTCCTCGGCGCCCTGCTCCGCGCCCAGACGGTCCGCCAGGTCTCCGAGCGCCCCCGCCATCGCCTCCTGCGCCGAGACCAGCTCCTCGGTGCGTGCCGCCGCCCCTTCCGCTCCCTGGTCCTGCGAGAGCGACGCCGTCTCCTGGTTCATCGACTCCTGGTCGCCGGCGAGCCCCTCGAGCTCCTCGGCCAGCTCCTGCGCCTCGCTCGGAGGGGGCGGCTCCCCGACCTGCTCCATTCCGGCCAGCGCAAGGAGCGCCACCTGGTTGAGCGCGGCCTGCGCCTGTCCGGCGGCCGTGAAGGGGCCGGCCCGGGGGGTGGCGCCCCCGCGGAGTCCCTCGGCGGACCGCTCCACGGCGGCGAGTGCCTGACCGACCGCGACCGAGAGCTCCCGACCGACAGCTCCGGCCTGGCGGGTCGCGAGCCCCAGGAAAGTCCCGAGATTCCGGACCGACTCGATGAGCACGACCTCGCGGGCGAGCAGTTCGGCGCGCCGGCTGGATCCCGCGGTGCGGAATTCCTCGCGCAGCTCGGCCTGAATCCGGGCCAGCGAGAGCGCATCCTGCGCGCCGCGCAGGAGGGCGTCGCGCACCTGGTCCTCCCACTCCTCGAGCCACTCCATGCGGGCGGACTCGAGCGCCTCGGCCGCCTCGCGGGCATCCTGAGCGGCCTGATCTCCCCGCTCGCCCGCCGTGGCCTCGTCTCCCTGCCGAGCCGCCTCGGCGGCCTCCCGCATCGCTTCTCGCGCCTGATCGAGCCGCTCGCGGGCCTCGTCGGTGCGCTCGGCCGCCCCCTGGTCCCCGGCTTCCCGGAGCCGGTCCCCGAGTTCCTCGAGGCGCTCATCGAGAGCACTCACCTGCGCCTCGAGCGCGTCCTGGGCCTCGGCCGCCCCCTCGGCTCCCGCCTCGAGCTCGGCCTGCAGCGAGTCCTGCGCCTGGGCGAGCGACGCAGCCTCTTCCTCGACCCCTTCGAACGCGCTCTCGAGCGCCGCGCGCCGGAACCGCTCGATCGCCTCCTCGAGCCGATCCCTCAGCTCCTCCTGCCAGGCGGCCAGCTCGGCCGGATCGAACTCCTCTGACATCCGGTCCTCGACGCCCTCGGCCCACTGCTCCATCAGCCGATCCATGCGAGCCGCGGCCTCCTCGCCTCCGGCCTCCTCGAGGAGCTGCTCCAGCTCCCGCATGCGATCCTGCAGGCCCGGGTCGAGCCCCCCACCCTCGAGGCTCTCGCGGGTCCGTGCCAGCTCCTCGCGCAGCGCCTCGACATCGCGGGCGAGCTGGGACTGCTCCTCGAGGGTCGAGCGGAGGGCCTCGCGGGACTCGTAGTCCCGAGACTCCATCCCCGTGGCGCTGCTCGTCTGGCCCGAGGCCCGGGCCTCGCGGGCCCTATCGCGCAGCTCCTCTTCTCCCTGGCGGGCCCGCTCCGCCAGCGACTCGACCTCGCGGGCGGCCTCCTCGACCCGGTCCCGGGCGCCCCCCCTCAGGGCCCGGGCGTCGGGCAGCGTCAGAACCAGCTCTTCCGAGCTTCCGATCCCCGGCCCGGGCGCGCGGTCCGCCGCACGGGCCACGATCCGAACCACCGACCCCGGCTCGAGCCCCCATTCGGAGAGATCCAGCGAGGGCTGAAGAAGGACTTCGCGACGATCGTCGGCCTCGGTCCGGTTGCGAAGGGGCTCGGACCTCCGCCCGTCGGGTCCTTCCGTCACCACCTCGAGCTCGACCCAGTCGAGCCCCCAGTCGTCGGTGGCCACGATGCGCAGGGGGAGGCGGAGCGAAGGGGGAAACTCCCGCACCCCCCCATCGGTATCGAGACGCACCAGGGGAGGCGCGTCGGGGATCAGGTCGATCCGCAGTGGATCCGGGAGTCGAACCCCGGCCGGCATCTCGCCGACGAGCGCCCATGCGAACTCCCCGGACTCCCGAGGGCGCCACTCTCCCCCGAAGCGATCGCCCTCGAGGGGAGCACGGAGCGCGACCCCTCCGTCGGGCCTGCGCAGCTCGACCGCGACCGCCTCGCCGGCGATTCGGCCCGAGACCTCGAGCGTCGATCCGACGGGGAGCTCGAGAGACGCCGGAAGCGAGGCGTGACGCTCCGGCGGGAGCCCGGTGTACGCCGGGAACCGGATCTCGAGGACCAGCTCGCTGAACAGGAGCGGGTCCTCGGGGCGCAGCTCGAAGACCTCGGAGCGCGCGCCATCGGGGGCGACGACCCAGTAGCGGATCGAGGCATCGAGAGGAGGCAGGAGCCCCGATGTCGTCCCGGCCTCGACTGGAAGGGTCCGCTGTTCGGGAAGCTGGCCGCGGCTCTCCCAGTGAAGGATGACCCGGTCGCGACCGTCCGCCTCGACCTCGACTTCGACCTCGGTGCCGCGGGGAGCACCCGCATCTCCGGGCGTGACCCTCAGGGGAGCCAGCGGCTCGGGCAGGAGGACCCCGATCGGGGACGCCAGCCCCGCCCAGGCGGCGCGGGTACGCTCCGGGGTCGTCAGGTACAGCCCCATCGCCACCGTGACCGTGCCCACCACCAGGAGGGTGGCGCCCCTCAGCAGGCGCGAGGTGTCCCGGTGCCCGTCATGGGCCAGGTGGTCCACCCGGCGCGGGATCCGGGCCATCAGCGCCTGCTCCCCGGCCCGGACGAGGGTCTCGGAGGCCCCGAGCCCGGTCCCACGGCCCAGTTCGAGCTGGGCCCGGACGGCACCGTCGGGAAGCGACGAGCCGCGTTCGATCTGCGAGGCGATCCGGGACTCCTCGCTCCAGCGCGAGACCCGACGCCAGCTCCAAAGGGCCAGCCCTCCCGCGCCGGCGATCACCACCAGCCACACGACCAGGGGGAGCGGGGACCCGGGCCGCCACCCCTCGCTTCCGACCAGGAGCCACCCCGCGGGAAGGACGAGCACCAGCGTCCCGAGCGCCACCAGCAGGGCTCCCCCGCCCGCCCGCCGACGGAGGGCGGAGCGGCAGGCCGACACCAGGTCGCCCAGGCTCGTGGGACGCAGCGGGGTCATGGCGCCGTCTGGCTCAGCGCGAAGACGAAGAGGTTCACCCCCATCCTGAGGGCTTCCTCGTGCTTCTCCGGCGGATTTCCGTGCACCTCGGCGTCCTCCCACCCATTCCCGAGATCGGTCTCGTAGCTGTAGAAGACCACGAGACGCCCCTCTTGGAAGATCCCGAAGCCCTGCGGGGGATGCCCGTCGTGCTCGTGGATCTTGGGCAGTCCCTCGGGGAACTCGTACACGGCGTGGTAGACGGGGTGGTCGGGGGGGAGCTCCACCATCTCGCGGTCCGGAAAGAGGAGCGCCATCTCGCGACGGAAGGCCTCGTCCATCCCGTAGTTGTCGTCAGCGTGCAGGAACCCGCCCCCCTCGAGGTAGCTGCGCAGCCGCTGCCTCTCCTGGGGGGTGAAGACCACGTTGCCGTGCCCGGTCATGTGCAGGAAGGGGTGGTCGTTCAGGGAGGGGTCCATCGGGGTCACGACCGCCTCGCGCTCGGCCACCGGGATTCCGGTCCGTTCCCGGATCGCCCGCAGCAGGTTCGGGAGCGAGGAGGGGTTCGCATACCAGTCGCCCCCGCCCCCGTATTCGAGCCGCGCCACCGTCAGCCGGGGATCCGCGTCACCGTCGAGGCCGGACGCGACCGTCGGCCCGGGCCCGGAGACGCCGAGACCGGGAGCCGTGATCAGGGCCGCCAGAAGGAAGGCCGCCGTCGTCATGATCGCTCTTCGTCCACTGCTTCACCCTCCGGTTCGAGCCCCGCGCCGCCGCCGGTGAGCGGCTCGTCCTTGAGGCCCTGGATCAGGGCATAGGCCTGATTCCTTGGAATGTCCAGCCTGCGGGCCACCTCGCGGGCGGCGCGCGACGGCGAGGTCCCCCGGGCCAGGAGCGCCGAGCCGAGGGATCTCGCGGCCTCGCGGTCCACATCGGCACGATGGCCCGGCGGGGGCGCGGGCTCGATGACGACCGTGACTTCACCTCGTGGGGGAGACTCCTGATAGTAGCGGGCGAGGGTGTCCATGGTTCCCCTTCGGGTTTCCTCGTGGCGCTTCGTCAGCTCTCTCGAGACCGAGCCCCGCCGCTCGCCCCCCCCTTCGCGCCCCGCCAGCTCGGCCAGCAGCTCCGCCAGCCTCTCCGGCGACTCGAAGAGCACGACCGTCTCGCGGCTCGAGCCGACCCGGTCGAGCATCTCCCGTCGCTCCCGTCCCTTGCGGGGAACGAACCCCAGGAAGGTGAAGGGGAGCGCGGGCAGCCCCGACGCCACCAGGGCCGCCAGGACCGCCGAGGGGCCGGGGATCGGGACGACTTCGTGGCCCGCCTCGAGGACGGCCTCGACCAGCCGCTCACCGGGATCCGACACCAGGGGTGTGCCGGCATCGGAGACCAGCCCGACATCATGGCCCTGCGAAAGGTGATCCAGGACCTCGCGGATTCGCTGGGTCTCGTTGTGCCGGTGACACGAGCGCAGTGGAGTCCTGATCCCCAGGTGCGTCAGGAGGATCGAGCTGCGACGAGTGTCCTCGGCAAGGAGGAGCGCCACCCGCTCGAGGACCTCGCCGGCCCGCGGGGACAGGTCCGACAGGTTTCCGATCGGTGTGCTGACAATGTAGAAGGTGCCCATGGGCGGGAAGATAGGCAGGAAGGCCATCGATACGAAACGACCCGCCCGGCGCACGGCCGGACGGGTCGGGGGACTCCCCGCAGTCGAGGCGGGGGGTCACGGGGTCGATCGGAAGGATCCGGTGGGCTCCCCGGGTGCGGGGTCCCGGGATCCGGTCGGATCTCAGATGTGTTCCTTGATCTTCTTCTCGAGGTGCGCCTTCGGCACGGCCCCCACGACGGTGTCGACCAGGTCACCGTCCTTGAAGAAGAGGATCGAGGGGATCGAGCGGATTCCGAACCGGCTCGCGGTCTTCGGATTCTGGTCCACGTCGACCTTGGCCACGGCGACGCCCTGGTCGGCGTACTCTCCCGCGAGCTCCTCGACGATCGGCCCCACGATCCTGCAGGGTCCGCACCACTCGGCCCAGAAATCGACCAGGGAGAGCCCTGACCGATCTTCTATCGCTTCGGTGAAGGTGCTGTCGGTCACCGTCACCGTCTTTGCGTCCGTCGCCATTCTCGTTACTCCTTAATTCCGCCCGCCGGAACCCGCGGCCGGATTCCTTTCGCGGGCCTCGTGATTGAGGCCCCTCGGTCCCGGGCATTCACCCGAAGCTGAGGATTCCACTGGTGCCGTCTCTTCCGATCGACCACATCGCGGTGGCCGTCCGATCCGTGCAAACGGCGGCTACTCTTTACGAACTCCTGAGCGGGGACCGTTGTTCCCCCCCCGAGGAACTTCCCGAACAGGGAGTCCGGGTCGCATTCGTCGGTGATGTGGAGCTCCTGGAGCCCCTGGGGCCCGATACGACGGTCGCCCGATTCCTGGACCGTACCGGTCCGGGCCTGCATCACATCGCCTACCGCGTGCCCGACCTGCAGGCCGCCCTCGACCGCCTCGCCGGCGAGGGGCTGGAGCTGATCGACCGGACCCCGCGCCGCGGCGCTGGCGGGCACCTCGTGGCCTTCCTGCACCCGAAGAGCACCGAGGGGACGCTGATCGAGCTCGTCGAGGGCCCGGTCTGAACCGAATCGGAGCGAAGCGGCCTGAATCGGACTGAACCCCGAGGGCCCCGGTTCAGTCCTCCCCGGTGATCCGCGTCACCGCGATCTCTTCGACCAGCCAACGCCCGTCCCTGCCCTGCACGAGCACGAAGGGGACGTCGGCGTGCTCCACCTGGCCCTGCACGAGATCCACTCCGACACGGATCGCGGGTCGGGACCGGCCGGGCACATTCGATTCGGATCGCACCCGGAACTCGTCATGCTCCAGGATGCTGGCCAGGATGTCCATCGAAAGCTCGACATCCTGGCGGTCCCGGCACCGGGTCGAGAGCGAGATCCACGATCCCATCCGCTTGAAGGCGCAGCCGAGCGTGCTTCCCGTCTGGTCGATCACCGGTCCGTTGGTCGTACCGAAGATTCGGGACATGGCGTCCAGGTCGCGCACGTTCACGGCCTGCAGAAAGCGCTCCACCGAGACCACCGGACTGGTGGCGGCCATCGACGAAGACGAGCCCGAGGGCGCTCCCCCCGAGGCGCATCCCGCGATCAGAAGGGGGAGTACCGCGAAACAGAGGATCCCGAAGATCCCACGCGCGTTGGTCATGTCCGCTGGCCCTGGAGAGGGGTGAGAGCGGGGGTACCGGAGAGGTTCTCCGGACCCCGACACGGCTCGGGCGGGGGCGAGCACCCCCGCCGCCGGAGGGTAGAGCGCTCCGCAACCGCCGTCAACCCGCGCCCGGCGTTCAGGGGGCCTCGCTCGACGGCGCGATGAACTCGAATTTCAGCTCCCCCCCGCCCTCCTGATCGGGGGGCAGGACCCGGACGGTCATCCCCTCCTCGCTCTCGGCCTCGAGAAGCTTGAGGGCCAGCGGGTTCTGGATCCGGTTCTGGATCACCCGCTTGAGGGGTCGAGCCCCGAAGACGGGGTCGTACCCTTCGGCGGCGAGGTGGTCCTTGGCGCCATCGGTCACCTCGAGGGTGACCCCCAGCTCCGAGGTGAGCTCATGGATCCGGGTCAGCTGGAGGTCGACGATTCTCCTCAGGTCCCCACGGTCGAGCGGGCGGAAGACGATCACGTCGTCGACGCGATTCAGGAACTCGGGGCGGAAGTGCTGGTGGAGCTCCTTCTGCACTCGCCTCTCGACCTCGCTCCAGCCCGGCCCCTCGGCCCCCTCAGTGCCCGCCTCGAGGATGTACTGGCTCCCGATGTTCGAGGTGAGGATGATCACGGCATTCCGGAAGTCCACGGTGCGGCCCTGCGCGTCGGTGAGCCGTCCGTCGTCGAGGATCTGCAGCAGGAGGTTGAAGACCTCGGGGTGAGCCTTCTCGATCTCGTCGAAGAGGATGACGGCGTGCGGACGGCGGCGCACCGCCTCGGTGAGCTGACCGCCCTCCTCGTAGCCGACGTACCCCGGGGGGGCACCGATCAGACGGGCGACGGCGTGCTTCTCCATGTACTCCGACATGTCGATCCGGACCATGGCCCGTTCGTCGTCGAAGAGGAACTCCGAGAGCGCCCGGGCCGTCTCGGTCTTCCCGACCCCGGTGGGCCCCAGGAAGATGAAGGAGCCGACCGGACGGTTCGGGTCCTGGAGCCCCGCCCTCGCCCGCCGCACCGCATGGGCGACCGACTCCACCGCCGGCCGCTGACCGATCACCCGCTGCCCGAGCAGGTCGGCCAGGTTCGTCAGCCGCTGTCGCTCGGACTCGAGGAGACGCGAGACCGGGATCCCGGTCCACTCCCCGACCACCTGCGCGATGTCGTCGGCGTCGACCTCCTCCTTCAGAAACTTGCCCCCGGACTGGAGTTCGCGAATGCGCTCCTCGGCCTTCACCACCTCGGCCTCGGTGCGGGGGATCTCGCCGTACTGGAGTTCGGCCGCGCGCTGCAGGTCACCCGAGCGCGTGGCCCGCTCGGCCTCGGAGCGCAGCTCGTCGATCCGCTCCTTCAGCTCCTGGAGCCGGGTGATCGCCTCCTTCTCGGCCTGCCACTCCGCCTTCATGGCCGAGCTCTTCTCGCGGAGCTCCGCCAGCTCCCCCTCGATCGCCTCGCGGCGCTCGGTGGCCGAGCGGTCGGTTTCGCGAAGGAGCGCCTCGCGCTCGATCTCGAGCTGCGTGATCCGGCGTTCTACCTCGTCGATCTCCTGGGGGAGCGAGTCGATCTCGATCCGCAGCCGGCTTCCCGCCTCGTCGATCAGGTCGATCGCCTTGTCCGGCAGGAAGCGGCCGCCGATGTAGCGGTCCGAGAGGCGGGCGGCGGCGATCAGCGCCTCGTCCTTCATGCGCACCCCGTGATGCACCTCGTACCGCTCCTTGAGCCCCCGGAGGATGGCGATCGTGTCCTCGACCGAGGGCGGGGCCACGAAGACGGGCTGGAACCGCCGCTCGAGGGCGGGATCCTTCTCGATGTGCTTGCGATACTCGTCGAGGGTGGTCGCCCCGACCAGGCGGAGTTCGCCGCGTGCCAGCATCGGCTTGAGCATGTTGCCGGCGTCGACCGCTCCATCGGCCGCTCCGGCACCCACGATCGTGTGGAGCTCGTCGATGAAGACGACGAAGCGCCCCTCGGAGTCGGTGATCTCCTTGAGCACCGCCTTCATCCGTTCCTCGAAGTCACCCCGGAACTTGGCACCGGCGAGCATGGCCGAGATGTCGAGGGCCAGAAGTTTCTTGTTCGACAGCGAGGAGGGCACGTCGCCTTCGACGATCCGCTGCGCGAGCCCCTCGACGATGGCGGTTTTCCCGACCCCCGGCTCCCCGATCAGCACCGGGTTGTTCTTGGTGCGGCGCCCGAGCACCTTGACGACGCGGCGGATCTCCTCGTCGCGCCCGATCACCGGGTCGAGCTTCCCCTCTCGGGCGAGGTCGGTCAGGTCGCGCGAATACTTCGCGAGCGCCTGGTACTTGTCCTCGGGGCTCTGGTCGGTCACCCGGTGGGAGCCCCGAATCTGCTCGAGCGCCTTTCGAAGGACATCGGAGCCCGCACCGGCCTCCCTGAGAAGCCGGCCGGCGTCATCCTTCTCCTGCGTAAGGCCGATCAGGAGGTGCTCGGTCGACACGTACTCGTCATCGAGAGAGTGGGCCTCCTTCTCTGCGACCTCGAGCGTCTTTCGCAGGTCTCGCGAGAGGTTCGGATCGGCCCCTCCCTCCACGCGGGCATAGCGCCCCAGCGCGGCCTCGATCTGGTCTCCCAACCGGGACAGATTGACCCCGGACTTCTCCAGCACGGGACGCACGATCCCCTCCTGCTGGTCGAGGAGGGCGGACAGAAGATGCACGCCGGAGACTTCCGGATGTCCTCCGGACCGGGCCCGGAAGACCGACTCCTGGAGTGCTTCGGCGGCCTTGATCGTCAGTTTCTCGAAATTCACTTCGGTCTACTCCTTCGGGGCTGAAGCCGGGGCTGCGGCACGGACGACCCCCGTCCTGCCATAATGACCGACCCTGGCCTTCGATACGCGGTGGTTCCCCCTGTATCAACTCAAGATCCGGGCCAGCCCGAACGTCGCCGGCCCGGACCCGTCCGCTTCAGGGGAGCTGACCGCCGACCACCCGCTTCATGAGGGTGCCCGAGGGAACCGTGTCACCCGGGCGAAAGCGGTTGATCGTCGAGATGACCTCGTTGGAGACGGTCGACGGATAGGCCTCGATGAACGAGGTGAAGGTGTGGGTTCGATCGGTCCGCACGATCTCGATCGTCCGCGGCTGAACGTTCAGGAAGCGGGCCTCGGTGAGCTGGCGGAAGCTCCCGGTCGCCCCGCGCAGCGCGGATGCCCGGGCATCCCAGCGGGACTCCACGGCGTACCCGAGCAGGCGATAGACGGCGCCCCCGTACTCCACGAAGTCGACGGTCCCCCGCAGCGTCCCCTGGTCGGTGACCGCACGAAAGTCGGCGCGGGCGGCGGGGAGGCCGTTGATGGGCTCCTGACGCAGGTTCGACCCCGTGACATTGTCGGCCGAGAGAAAGGCGGTCCTGGCGGCCGTGGCGCTCGACTCCGACGCGAAGGTGATCAGAAGCATCGCATCCTCTTCGGGGCTGATCGCCTGCACCCCCTCCTTCTGGTTCACCCGACTCCAGCCGGCCGGAAAGTCCATCCGGAAGGCGAGGTCCGGGTGATAGAAGACGTCATCGCGAAAGAAGCCCTCCCTCGGGTTCGGGCCGAACGTCATTCCATCGAGCCGCTGCAGGTAGCTGTCGCGCTCGACCCGCTCGCCGGAGACCTCACCGGACTCCACTCGGCTCAGGATCCGATCCCGTCGGTTGAGGGGATCGGGGTGGCTCGACAGCCAGTTGGGAATCCGGTCGCCCTCTTCGGCACCCGAGGCGTTGTAGAGCATCTCGAAGGTGGCCGCCATCTCGCGGGGGTCGTAGCCCTCGTCGGTCATGTAGCGCAGGCCCAGATCGTCGGCCTGCCGCTCGTCGTCGCGGCTGTAGGAGAGGAAGAGGAGCCCGACCCCGAAGCTCGCCAGCTCGCCCCCGATGCCTTCGAGCTGCGGGACGAAGATCATCCCGGCACCCAGCGTCACCTGCGCCAGCTGCGCCCGGCTCACCCGCGACACCCCGTGGCGCGCCGTGACGTGGCCGATCTCGTGTCCCAGCACCCCCGCGAGCTCGGCCTCCGACGAGAAGTGGCTCAGGATCCCCCGCGTCACGTAGATGTAGCCGCCGGGCAGCGCGAAGGCGTTGATGACGGGGTCGTCGATCACCCGGAAGGTCCAGGGGAGGTTCGGCCGCTCGGAGTCGCGTGCCATCCGTTCGCCCAGCGCCTGCACGTAGGCCTGCAGCTCGGGATCGTCGTAGACCCCGAGGGAGCGGGAGATGTCACGGTCGGCCTCGCGGCCGATCTCGATCTCCTGGGCCTCGGAGATGAGGGTGAACTGCCGCTGTCCCGTCACCGGATTCACTGCACACGACGTGACGCCGCCGCCGATCAGAGTCAGGGTCAGGAAGAGGAGGATGGTACGCATCGCTCGAGAAGCCTTTTCTTCCGCCCGGGGCTCCCGTCGGTCGTCGGGCGGGATCCCGGTCAGAAGTTCGGTGAAAGTAGAATCGCGTTCATGTACAGGGGCCAGCCGGAGTACCAGAAGCCCCGGAAGATGGGGTCGTCGGCGAAGAGGATCACCCGTCCACTCCCGAGCCGGCGCTCCACCAGCCATGCACTTCGATCGAGGCGCTCGAGGTTGGATTCCGAGATCACCCCCGAAATCCGATCGAGGCCTTCTGGAAAGTACCCCACAGTCTCGTAAGTGGACGAAGGCTCGAATCCGACGCCCGACGAAAGCACGAAGAGTCGGTCCGGCTGGTCCCCCCCGACGGCGGCCCCGAAGGTGAGCGGATGGTCGGGGTCCATCACGACCGGCAGAATCGTGCCCGGAACCCGCTCCATCCACTGCTCCATGCTCCGTTCCTCGCGCGTGCGGAGATCCCGCTCGAGCCGCTCGTCACGCTCCAGATCGTCCTCGTCGAGCGCGTCTCTCTCCTCGACCCCGGCGAAGCCCGCGCCGATCCGCTGCGCCGCGCCGGACACCGCCACGAGGGTGCCACCCGCCCGAACCCAGCTCTCGAGGCGCTCCATACCCCCCGATCCGAGCCCGCTCTGCGGATTCCCCGAGGGAAGGATCACGACATCCCACGCCGACAGGTCCATCGAGCCGGCATCGGATAGATTCACCGCATCGAAGGGCAGGTCCACGACCTGCTCGAGGAAGTGCCAGTGAGCCCCGAACGAGGTCGAAGCGGTGCCCTCGCCTCCCATCAGTGCGACCCGGGGCAGCTGGATCGCCGCCTGGTCGTTCGTCCCCAGGTCGGGACCCGTGGTGCTGTATCCGGTGGCGATCGGGGTGATCAGGCCGCCGAGTCCGGCGTCGGTGATCCGACGATCCAGCTCGTCGTTTCGGCCCTGCGGGAAGAAGAGGGTCCCCCGCGGGTAGTGCGTGCCTTCGAGCGAGAAGGTGTCGGACATCGCGTAGGCGCGCCCCCCCTCCTCGAGGAACTGGATCAGGCCCCGGGTGTGCCCGAAGGACGGGGGCAGGAGGTACCCGTAGCGCCCGCTCGACGCGATCGGCGCACCCATCCGGTCGCGGGGCGAGGTCACCGGACGCCATTCTCCCCCCGACGCCCCCGAGGCGTAGTGCGCTTCGACCCCGTACGCGTAGGGGAGCGCCCAGGCGGTGATGTCGTACGACGAGGTGCCGTCGAGCGGGTTTTCGGGCCGGAGGAGGGCTCCCGCGAGGCGCCCACGGGCCTGGCGAGCCCGCACCCGGTGGGTTCCGGCCGGGAAGGCGTCTCTCGCCTCATACCCGGGGTACGCCGCGAGCGAGAACGAGCTCTCGGAGACCAGCTCCTCGACCTCGACCCCGTGGCGCAGTAGGAGAGCCACGAGGGCGTCGAGGCGCGCGGGGTCGTCTCCGGGGACGAGGTACCAGTCGTCGAGGCCCTCATCGATCTCGCGGTGGAAGGCCGCGAACCCCTCGAGGAGCTCGGACTTGCCCTCCATCGTGGTGATCAGGGTGGCATGGCCGGTGGTGCGGTGCCCGAAGGCGCGGTCGCGCAGGGTGAGCACGGTGCCGTCGGGCCGCTCCACCTGGCGCCCTCCGAAGCCACCCCCGCCCTGCTCGTAGGTCATTCCGATCGCACCCACGAGCGACGGCCACGAGTCCCCGTACCCGGGGTAGAAGAGATCGAAGTTCTGCCCCGTGTAGTAGAGGAGGCCCTCGGCGTCCATCGCCCGGGCGTTTCCGGCCCCGAACCGCTCTCCCCAGTCGAGGATGTGGTCCGGGAAGATCGTGTTGATCGGAGTGGCCGCCGGAAAGAAGAAGTACGAGGAGCGGTAACCCATCTCGTGAAAGTCGACATGGACTTGGGGATTCCACTGCATCCACCGCTCCGCCCGCTGCTGACTCTCGATCTGCGTCAGCCACGCCCAGTCCCGGTTCAGGTCGAACAGATAGTGGTTGGATCGCCCCCCGGGCCACGGCTCCCTCCGCTCCCTCAGCTCCAGATTCGTGTTGTTCCGGGTCTGGGCGGTCGCCGTGTAGAAGTTGACGTAGCGATCGCGCCCGTCGGGGTTGGCGGAGGGGTCCATCACGACGATCACCGAATCCAGGACGCCCGCGAGCGCCGGGTCTCCGGACGCCAGGTCCCAGGCCGTCCAGATCGCCGCTTCGGGCGAGGAGCTCTCGTTGCCGTGCACTCCGTAGGTGAAGTACACGACCGCCGGATTCGTGCGGGCGATCTCAGCCGCACGCTCCGCCGGGGTCGAAGGATCGGTCAGCTCCCGATTCCGTGCGAGGATCCCCTCGAGGTCCGCATGATGGTCGGGTCGGGCGATCACCACCTGAAGCAGGGGCCGTCGCTCGTAGGTCAGTCCATAGTCGTCGAGGGTCACGAGCTCCGAGGCCTCGGCAAGCGCCCGCATGTACTGTTCGATGCCCCGCATGTCGGTGAAGTGCTCGCCGATCTCGTAGCCCAGCACCTCGGCGGGTGTGGGGACGGACTGCGCCTCGAGGGTGAGGGGGAGAACGGGCAGCAGGAGCAGAGCGAGCAGGCCCCCGATGGGGCGGAGCACAGCAGTCATGGACGCATTCCGGGAAAGCGGGAGTGGTGCGCCGGCGGACCCGTCCGCCGACCTGTACGGTATACAACGCTCGCAAGGTACCGGGAGGCGCGATCCCGGGGCAACCGGGCAGCGCGATCGTTTGACGACGCGCCCGGGTGGCCGCGAGCTTTCGACCGATCCCGTCCTTCGACCCCCGAGACTTTCGACCCCCAGGTTCATGCACCGTCGATTTTCGCCGCTCGCCCTCGCCCTCTCCGTGCTCTTCGCCGGCTGCGACTCGGGGTTTCCCGCCTCGAGCTCCTCGAACACCATCTCCGAGGACACCTTCGTCGAAGCGATGGTGGAGCTGCGGCGTGCGGCCGTCGAGGAAGAGGACAACCGGATCCGTCCGGAGCGGCGAGACCAGATCCTGCAGGCCCGGGGACTGGCGAACGACGACCTGATCCGGTACGTCGACGTGCACGGGACGAATGTTCCGCTCATGAACCGGGTCTGGACCCGCATCGAGGCGCGGCTCACCGGCCAGGACCCCGAAGAGTTCGAACTCGATGCCGAGGACTTCGACACCATCCCCGGCCTCGAGCGCGACCCGCTGAACCCCGAGGAGCCGCCGACCGAGGCGCTGCCCGGGGGCGAAGGGCCGCCTCCCCCCCCACCCCCCGGGCTCTGATCCCGCGGACGGCGTGGCGGGGTCCGGGTCAGAAGACCCGGAAGCTCATCCCGATGGCGAGCGCCTTCCGGTCACCGAGGCTCCCCGCGAAGCGAACCGCCCAGCCCGGGTCGAAGGAGATGTCGACTCCCAGGTCCACCGAGAGGTTGAGGTTCAGGTCGCTCCCGTCGCCGAAGAAGGCGTCGAGGGTGACGCGGGGCGCCACGTACGGGTTGAACCACACCCCGTCGGCCTGGACGGAGCGACCGAAGGAGAGGGCCAGCGGGAAGCTGAGGATGACGTCATCGGCGACCCCCAGCCCCGCACCCACGACCCAGCTCATGTTCACGGGAAACTCGTTCGACGCCTGCACGATCAGACCCGAGATGTCGACGCCGCCGTAGACGCTCACGTTGTCACGCCGGTCTTCGGCGATCCCCAGCCGGTACCCGACACCCGCACCGCTCGAGGGCCGCCAGGTCGACAGGACCCCGATCCCGCTGCCCGGGGACGGATCCACCAGGTAGACCCCCCATCCGGCCGGGGTCTCGGGCGACACCATCAGGGGGGCGTCCCACACCACCTGCGCCTCGGCGTCGGTCGCCGAGATCGAGGCGATAAGTCCAACGGCCAACAGCGCGGTCATGACTCTGCGCATCGCGAAACTCTCCTCAAGGGATCTGGCTGGTTCGGGTGTGGTCCTCGACTGCCGAGAGACCACATTCATTGGCTATGAAGACACCATCGGGCCCGGAAGGGGTCCGGAATCACTCCCACTCGATCGTGGCCGGAGGCTTCGACGAGATGTCGTAGGTCACCCGGTTCACGCCGGTGACCTCGTTGATCAGCCGGGTCGACATGCGATGCAGGACATCGTGGGGAAAGGGATACCAGTCGGCGGTCATCCCGTCCCGCGAGGTCACGGCCCGCAGCGCCACCACGTTCTCGTAGGTCCGGCCATCGCCCATCACTCCGACCGACTTGACCGGCAGGAGGACCGCGAATGCCTGCCAGATCTCGTCGTAGAGCCCGGCCTCGCGGATCTCCTCGAGGTAGATCGCGTCCG
Source organism: Gemmatimonadota bacterium (assembly GCA_007126575.1). Lineage (GTDB taxonomy): Bacteria > Gemmatimonadota > Gemmatimonadetes > Longimicrobiales > Gaopeijiaceae > SLBA01. Next base: position 22,167 of record SLBA01000013.1, read on the forward strand.
CCTCGCGCAGTACCGCGAGCCGCTCCTCGGAGACCGCCCCCAGCAGCCGGATCGCCAGCCCGGGACCGGGGAAGGGATGGCGTCCGACGAAGTCCTCCGGCAGTCCGAGTTCGCGGCCCACGTTCCGGACCTCGTCCTTGAAAAGCTCCCGGAGGGGCTCGATGAGCTCGAACTTCATGTCGTCGGGAAGTCCGCCCACGTTGTGGTGGGTCTTGATCGTGACCGAGGGCCCCCCGGTGGACACGGACTCGATCACGTCGGGGTAGAGGGTTCCCTGGACGAGGAACCGGGCGTCGTCGCCCTCCGACTCGGCGGTGCGCTCGAAGACCCGGATGAAGGTGTTTCCGATCCGCCTGCGCTTCTCCTCGGGATCGGCGACCCCCTCGAGCGTCGCGAGGAACTCCTCGCGGGCGTCGACCACGATCAGGCGAATTCCCATGTGCTTGCGGAAGGTCCGCTCGACGCTCTCGCGCTCCCCTTTTCGCAGGAGCCCGTTGTCGACGAAGATGCAGGTGAGCCGGTCTCCGATCGCCCGATGCACCAGGGCCGCGGCCACCGAGGAATCGACCCCTCCGGAGAGGCCGCAGATCACGTGGTGCTCTCCGGCGGTCTCGCGGATCGCCGCGACCGCTTCGTCCACGAAGGCCCCGGGGGTCCAGGTCGGACGGCACCCGGCGATCTCGAAGAGGAAGTTCGAGAGGATCTCCTCGCCCCGGATCGTGTGCGCCACCTCGGGATGGAACTGGACCCCGTAGATCTCGCGATCCTCAGCGCGGAAGGCGGCCACCGGAAGGGTCGAGGTGGACGCCATGGCCCGATACCCCTTCGGCGGGCGGTCCACATGATCTCCGTGGGAGCACCAGATCCGCGTGGGCTCGTCGCGATCGAAGCCCGCGAAGAGAGCCTCGGGCTCGGCCACGGTGAGTTCGGCCCGACCGTACTCGCGCTGCCCGTTGTGCACCGTGGCCCCCTCGAGGTGCGCGATGAGCTGCATCCCGTAGCAGATCCCCAGCACGGGGATCCCCTCGGTGAGCAGCTCGGGGTCCAGGGAGGGCACCTCGGCGTCGTAGACCGACGCGGGTCCCCCGGAGAGGATGATCCCGCTCGGTGCCCACTCCCGGATCCATTCGAGGGACCGGTCGGGGGAATGGATCTCGCAGAACACGCGCTCCTCGCGGATGCGACGGGCGATCAGCTGGGTGTACTGCGACCCGAAGTCGAGGATCAGGATGCGGTCGTGCTGTTCGGTATGGCTCATCGGGTGCGGCTCTCGGGTCGAGGGTTGGGATCGGGGGCCGGCAAGGATCAGTAAGCCTTGGCCCAGACGACCTCCATCTTGGACGGCGCGTCCCCCCCGATGCAGCGCTCCGGAGGCGACTCGGACCGGAAGGCCGGATCCGGAATGCAGCGCAGGGTGGCCTTTGTCGTCTCCTGGATGCGGCGCTCGACCTCGGGATCTCCACTCCATCCGGTGTAGACGAAGCCTCCGCCCGGAGCATCGACGCGCTCCTGCAGCTCTTCGATCGAAGTTACTCCACGGTACGAGCGGGCCTCCCGAGCTTCGACGGCACGCTCCAGAAGGTAGCGCTGGAATTCTTCGAGCCGGCCGGGAATCGAGGCAAGCGCCTCGTTCTCGTCGAGGAACGCCTTGCGGTCCTCTCCCTCGGGGGTGACCCGGCGGACGAGGACCACCTGGTTCTTCGCCAGGTCCCGGGGTCCGATCTCGATCCGCAGCGGCACGCCCTTGCGCTCCCATTCCCAGAACTTGGCGCCGGGGTTCAGGTGATCCCGGTCGTCGACGCGGACGCGGACCCCCGCCTCCTGGAGCCGGGAACGGATCTGGTGCGCCCGCTCGACCACCGCGGTCCGCTCCTCCTCCTTCCGGAAGATCGGCACGACCACGACCTGCACCGGGGCCAGCCTCGGGGGAAGCACAAGCCCGTCGTCGTCGCCGTGCGTCATCACGAGCCCCCCGACCAGCCGGGTCGAGACGCCCCACGAGGTGTTCCACGCGAAGGCCTCGACCCCCTCCTCGTTCTGGAAGGTCAGCTCGAACTGCTTCGAGAAGTTCTGACCGAGGTTGTGCGAGGTCCCGGCCTGGAGCGCCTTGCCGTCCTGCATCATCGCCTCGCAGGTGTACGTCCGAAGGGCACCGGCGAACTTCTCGGACTCGGACTTGAGCCCGGTCACCACGGGCATCGCGATCCAGTCCTGCATGAACTGCCGATAGACCTCGAGCATCCGCCGGGTCTCCTCTTCGGCCTCGGGCTCCGACGCGTGCGCCGTATGGCCCTCCTGCCAGAGGAACTCCGACGTGCGCAGGAAGAGGCGGGTGCGCAGCTCCCAGCGCATCACGTTCGCCCACTGGTTCATGAGGATCGGCAGGTCCCGGTACGACTGCACCCACTTGGCGAACATCGAGTAGATCACCGTCTCGGAGGTCGGCCGGATCACCAGCGGCTCTTCGAGCTCCTTGCCCCCGGCGTGGGTGACCACGGCGAGCTCGGGCTTGAACCCCTCGACGTGCTCCTTCTCTCGCTCGATGAAGGACATCGGAATCAGCAGGGGGAAGTAGGCGTTCTCGTGCCCCGTCGCCTTGAACATGTCGTCCAGCGCCCGCTGCATGTTCTCCCAGATGCCGTACCCCCAGGGCCGGATCACCATGCTCCCGCGCACGGGGGAGTGGTCGGCCAGCTCGGCCCTCAGAACGAGTTCGTTGTACCACGCGCTGAAGTCCTCGGCGCGGGGGGTCAGCTTGCGGTCGTCAGCCATTGCGGTCTTCCTGATGGGGATTCGAGGGGTGTGAAGTGGGTCGAGCGAGTCGGGCGGGTCATGTCGGAGGCCGCTCCGGGCGCTCGGAGTCGGGAGGCCCATCCTCGCGTCCCTCCCTCGCACGGCGCCGCTTTCCGTTTCCGCGGAGTTCCCGACCGAAGACGAAGAGGCCCGGCACGGCGAGCAGGAGGATCGAGATGACCGCCCAGGTGGCCCGGAAGGGGAGCTCGGTCCCGACGCTCAACAGGAAGGCCACCGCCGCGCCCCCGAGCAGCGCCACGAGCACCGCGAAGGACAGGATCAGCCACTCCAGCACGTCCAGCCGGCGTATGGCCCGATCCATCTCCTCGCGGGTGCCGTCGTATTCCGTGGGGTCCGAGTCGTCCGGATACGCCATCCGGTCATTCGCCTCCGAGGAGCCGGCGCAACGAGACCGTGGTCTCGTTCCCGTCCGCCATGGTCCGCATCACGGCCTCGCCCCGCTCGATCTCGTCGGGGCCGAGGATCACCGCCTGACGTGCGCCTTCCGAAGCGGCGGCCTTGAACTGCTTTCCGACCGACATGCCCCGAAGGGGGAGGATCACCGACTGTCCCTGGCTCCGAAGCTGCGCCGCCACGCGACGCGCGAGCCCCCGGTCGGAATCGTCGATCGAGATCACGAAGAAATCCACCCCGCGATCGTACTCGGGGCTCAGCCCCTCGTCCGCCAGGAGTTCGGAGAGGACCACGTCGCCCATTCCGAAGCCGACGGCGGGAAGCGACTCCCCCCCGACCTTCTCGAGCAGGTTGTCGTAGCGTCCCCCCCCGCAGAGCGCGCGCAGCTCCCCGCCCCGATCGAAGATTTCGAACACCGGCCCCGTGTAGTACGCCAGCCCGCGGACGATCGTGAGGTCGAATTCAACGTACGCTCCGAAGCCGAGCTCCTCCATGATGCCGACAAAGGCCTCCATGGCCTCGAGACCCTCGGTCACGGCGGGATCGTCTCCGAACGACGCCCGGACCCCGTCCAGCCCGGGCTCGTCGAAGAGGCTCCGCACCTGTCCGGCCGCTTCGGGGGTCAGGCCGACCTCGTCGACCAGGCGCTCGATGGTCCGCTCCCGGGGCTCCCGCTCGACCTTGTCGACGATCGAATAGGCCGCGAGAAGCTCCGCATCGGGGACCCCCGCGCTGCGCAGCAGAGCCGCGAGAAGCCGGCGGTCCGACACCCGGGCACGAATCCGGTCGGGGCCCAGCCCGAGGGCGCGCAGCGCGGTGAGCGCCACCCCCAGGACCTCGGCATCGGCATCGACCGAGTCCTCGCCCACGAGATCGACATTCCACTGGTAGTGCTCGCGGAGCCTTCCCCGCTGGGTCCGCTCGTACCGGAAGAGCTGGGGGATCGAGAACCAGCGGATCGGCTTCGGCATCGAACGGCTGCGATCCGCCAGGATTCTCGCCAGCGAGGGGGTCATCTCGGGGCGCAGGGCGACCTCGCGTCCCCCCTTGTCGGTGAAGGCGTAGAGCTGTTCGACGATCTCCTCGCCACTCTTCTCGACGTAGAGGTCGAGGGACTCGAGGGGAGGGCCGTCGTACTCCTGGTACCCGAAGGCGACCGAGGCCTGCCGGAAAGCCTCGAAGAGCCGGGAGCGGAGCTGGAGTTCCTCGGGGGGAAAATCACGAAACCCGCGTAAGGTCTTGAATTTCTGGGGCTTTGACATGGGCGAATCTATTCGAATTCGTCGGACGGGGGCAAGGCTTCCGGAGGGACCAGTCCACGGAGCTCGAGGGCCGATCCGACGGTGTACGCCGAACCGGTGACCACCACGGTTCCCCCTCCCCGGGTGAGTTCGCCGGCGCGCTGGAGCGCACCCTCGAGATCGTCGACGACGAACAGGTCGAGCTCGGGCAGGCGGGCCAGCGCCTCGTCCGGATCCCATCGTCGCTCCACCGGAGCGCCGGGAGGCACGGTGAGCAGGATCAGATCGACCGCGCCCGAGAGTTCGCCGAGCATGGCCTCCCAGTCCTTGTCGCCCAGGATCCCCACCACCGCGATCACCGGAGATCGATCGGCGAGCCGGGGGAGCGCCCGGGCGAGCGAGACCATCCCGTCGGGATTGTGCGCCACGTCGAAGAGCCACAGACGGGGAGGGGCGTCGACGAGCTGGAGCCGGCCCGGGATCCGGACCGATTCGACCCCCTCGCGGACGGCGCGGGCCGAAGGGAGGAGGCGGGGCGGGAGACTCTCGAGCGACTGCACCGCCAGGGCGACGTTCTCGAGTTGATGGTCGCCGAAGAGGGGGGCACGCAGGGTGAGGGGGCCCCAGCGACGGGTCGTGAGCTGAAGCTGCAGCCCGTCCCTGCCCCACCCTCCGGTCGGCACCCGGACCCGGGTCAGGGGCGCCCCCAGGGCGGCGGACTCCTCGGTGAGGACCTGCAGGACCCCCGGATGCCGGGCCGTGGTGTAGGCCGGGACCCCCGCTTTCAGGATTCCGGCCTTCTCGCGGGCGATCTGCTCCACGGTGTCGCCCAGCCAGTCACGGTGCTCCAGCGAGACGTTCGTGATCGCGGTCAGGACCGGGGAGACGACGTTCGTCGCGTCGAGACGGCCTCCGAGCCCCACCTCGACCACGGCGACATCGACCTCGCCCCGGGCGAAGGCCAGGAAGGCGAGCGCGGTGCACGCCTCGAAATAGGACGGCTGGAAGCGGACGACCGCGGAGCGGAGTTCGGCCGCGTGCTCTTCGAGCAACGAATCCGCGAGGGGCCGACCATCGATCAGGATCCGCTCTCGAAAGGAGACCAGATGGGGCGAAGTGTACAGCCCGACCCGGAATCCGGCCGCCCGCATGATCGACGCCCAGATCCTGGCAACCGATCCCTTCCCGTTGCTCCCCCCCACGTGAAGGACGGGAAGGCTCCGGTGGGGCGAACCGACCGAGGCCAGGATCCGGTCCATCCGACCGAGGCCCCAGTGAACGGAGCCGGTAAGAGGGGGAAAGAGGCGGGCCGCCAGCGGATCCCCCGACGGCGGCCCGAAGCCTCCCCTTCCCTTCGCCGGTCCGGCGGAGGGCTCCGGGGGGGTCAACCCCGGACGTCCTTTCCGGACTCGCCGGGTGCGGCCGCCGGCAACGCGGAGCTCTCGGGGGAGCCCCGGGCGAAGCCTGGCCCGTCGTGCACGAACATGTGGCGGATGAGTCGGGCGACGGTCTCCTTCATCTCCCGGCGGTCGACCACCCGGTCCACCATTCCATGGGTGAGGAGGAACTCGGCGCGCTGAAACCCCTCGGGGAGCTCCTGCTTGATGGTCTCCTCGATCACCCGGGGGCCCGCGAACCCGATCAGGGCGCCGGGCTCCGCGAGGTTGGCGTCGCCGAGCATCGCGAACGAGGCGGTCACCCCTCCGGTGGTGGGGTGGGTCAGGATCGATATGAAGGGAATCCCCGCCTCGTGCATGCGGGCGAGGACCGCCGAGGTCTTGGCCATCTGCATCAGAGAGTAGATGCCCTCCATCATCCGGGCCCCGCCCGACGCCGACACCAGGACGAGGGGGCGCTCCTCTTCGAGGGCGAGCCGTCCGACCCGGGCGATCTTCTCGCCCACCACGGATCCCATCGAACCGCCGATGAAGGAGAAGTCCATGATCGCAAGGGCGATCGGCTGTTCCTCGAGGAGCGCGCGGCCGGTCACGACCGCGTCCCCACGCCCCGTCTTCTTCTCGGCGGCCTCGAGCCGCTGGGCGTATCCCTTCAGGTCGGTGAATTCGAGGGGATCGGCGCTCCGCAACGCGGTCTCGGTCTCGACGAAGCTCCCTTCGTCGGAGAGGATCCGCAGGTAGTCGGCGACCCCCACCCGGAAGTGGTGTCCGCAGGCCGGGCAGACGTGCAGGTTCTGTGCGAGCTTCTCCCGATAGAGGATCTCTCCGCACCCCTCGCACTTCACGAAGACGTCGGACGGAAGATCCCGTCGGTCCCCTGACTTCAGGGGCTTCTTCGGCTTTCGAAACCAGGCCATGAACACGCCTTTACATTTAGGAGGCTACTCTTCCTGTGCCATGCGTACCGCGAGGCCGGTCATGACCCAGCAGGTGAGCAGGAAGGTTCCTCCGTAACTGACGAACGGAAGCGGGATTCCCGTGATCGGCACAATTCCGACGGTCATTCCCACATTGATGAAGATATGGACCACCCACGCCCCGAAGATACCGAAGAGCACCAGCCCGGCAAAGGGATCCGAGACCTTCTCGGCCATGAGCACCAGGCGATAGAGGAGCGCTGCGAAGAGAGCGATCGCAAGGGCGGCGCCGACGAAGCCGAGCTCCTCGCCTATGACGCTGAAGATGAAGTCGGTGTGCTGTTCGGGGAGGAAGTCGAGGCGCTTCTGGGTCCCCTGGGTGAACCCTTTTCCGGTGAGGCCTCCACTGCCGATCGCCACCTTGGACTGGATCAGGTTCCACCCGGCGCCCCGGGGGTCCATGCCCGGGTCCAGGAAGACGAGCAGGCGATTGCGCTGGTACTCGGCGAGAGAGCTCCATACGGGAAGCGCGATGGTCCCCGCCGCCAGGTTGGCGAGCACGACCCCCGCCGATTCGATCAGGTAGAGCCGGTATCGGAAGAGGTAGACCACCAGGACCAGCGCCACGAAATACACCGACCACACGATGGTGTTGAAGGCGAGGATCAGCGCCACGCCGGGGCTGGCCAGAAGGAAGAGGTGAAGGAGCGGCGTACCTGACCAGAAGAGGACTGCGAAGAGGATCCCCACGAAGGCCAGCGCGGTCCCGAGGTCGGGCTGGAGCACCACGAGCCCCAGGAGCACTCCCACGATCGCCGAGGGGGCCACCAGGTCGCGAACCCCGGCCGGAGGCGACTCCCGCGAGGAGAGGAACCAGGCGATTCCCAGAACGGCCGCCACCTTGGCGAACTCCGAGGGCTGGAAGCGGAGCGGGCCCACCTGGATCCACCGTCCCACACTCTCCGCCGGGCCCGCCCCCGTGCCGATGACCAGGACCGCCGCCAGGAGCACCACCGCAGCCAGATAGGAGGGGAGCGCCGCCCACTCGATCCACCGCCCCCGGACCCGGCTCACGAAGGTGAAGACCACGAGCGAGAGTGCGAGCCAGACGAGCTGCCGGCGCCAGGCCCCGGTGACCACGGGGCTCGGGACGTTGAGCACCCCGGCCGAGTAGATCATCGCGATCCCGAAAAGGGAGAGCGTCAGCGCCAGACCGACGAGGATCGGGTCCCCGGCCCACCTGCGAAAGAGCGTCAAGGGTCGTCCGGCGTGGGTCGGTTCTGTCGCTCCCAGGCCCAGGGCGCGGGGATTCCCGCGTCGAGGTGCTCCCCGAGCGTCTGGATCGTGTCCACGGGAATCCCGTACTTGCGCCGAAGGTGGAAGTCGGCCGCCTTGGCGGCGATCGGGGCCGCGACCGACGACCCGGAGTCCCCCTCCTCGACCAGGACCACGACCACGATCTCGGGGGCCGACCCGAAGGGGCCGGCCATCCCGGCGAACCATGCGTGCGGGAGTCGATCGCCCATGACATCGTGCTGCGCCGTGCCCGTCTTGCCGATCAGCTCCCAGTGCTCGAGGGTCGAGCGAAACGCCGTCCCCGATGCGGTGACCTGGCGCAGGCTCTCCTGCAGCGACGCGGTCGAGGCCTCGGTCAGGTCCAGCGACCAGGCCGGCTGGAGCTCCTCGCCTTCGATCGGGCGGCGGAGCCGGGGCGCCGGGGCGCCCTCTCCCCGCGCGAGCGCCAGGTAGAACTGCGCCATCTTGAGGGGCGTCTGGTCGTTCGGCCCCTGCCCGATCGCGATCGAGAGCACCTCGTTCTCGGCAGCCCGGTAGTTCCACCTGCGTTCCCACCAGTCGAGGCCATCGGGAAACTCGCCGGACGTCTCCCTGGGCAGGTCGACCCCGCACGGCTCGCCGAAGCCGAGACGAGTCCCCTCTTCGACGATTCGTTCGAGCCCGATCCGCACCCCCACCTGGTAAAAGTAGACGTTGCACGACTGCGCCACGGCGCCGGCCAGGTCCTGGTACCCGTGCCCGTTGGGATTCCAGCACCGTCGGGTCACGTTCTGGAAACGGAACGAGCCCGTGCAGGGAACCGGCATGACCTCGTTCGGCTCGAGGACCCCGAGCTCCATCGCGATCGCCGCGGTGGCCAGCTTCCACGTCGAGGCCGGGGGGTATCGGCCCATCACGGCCCGGTTGAACAGGGGCTCCGCGGGGTCGGTGTCCAGCGCCTGCCAGCGGTCCCGCGAGATCCCACCGACGAACTCCGACGGATCGTAGGAAGGGGCCGAATAGAGGGCGAGAATCCCTCCGTCCTCGCTGTTGAGCGCCACCACGGCACCCCGCATCGAGTCCGGGAAGATCTCGTGAATGTAGTTCTGCAGCGCCAGGTCGAGATGCAGGTGCAGGTCCTCGCCCGGGATGGCGGGGGCCGCGGCATAGCCCTCGAAGGAGCCCACCACTCGCCGCAACGCGTCGACTTCGACATACCGGATCCCCTGCACTCCCTGCAGCAGCTCCTCGTACTGCCGCTCCAGCCCGTCCTTGCCCAGGATCATGCCCCGCTCGTAGTCCGTGAACCGGGGGCTCTCGAGCTCCTGCGGCGACACCTCGCCCACGTACCCCAAGACATGCCCGAGGGCGGGCCCGTGGATGTATCGCCTGCGTGGGCGGGTCTCGAGGAAGGCGCCCGGGAACTCCGGGCGCAGCTCCGCCATCGCCGCCACCTCCTCGTCCGTCAGGTTCGCCTTGACGAGAAGGGGGAAGCGGCGATTCGAACGGAAGGTCTCGACCAGCTCCTCGACCCGCTCGTCCGAAAGGGACAGGTAGGGTTGGAGCCGGCTCAGCGAGATCGCGATGGAGTCGACCTCGGCCGGAAAGAGCGAGAGCGAGTACGAGGGCACGTTGTCCGACACGATCTCGCCATAGCGGTCGAACACGGTGCCCCTCGGCGCCGGGATCGGCAGGACACGCAGCCGGTTGGATTCCGACTGAAGGGCCCAGGCCGTGCCCCGTACCACCTGCGCCCTGAAGAAGGACGCCAGCAGGATGAGCATGAGGATGCCGATGGCGGCGGCCGCGAGGCGCGCTCGGACGCGACGTTCGTTCGGATGGGCTGCCCTCATGGCACTCTCTGCGTTTGAACTCGATCCACGGATGCCTGGGCGCGAACGACCGGGGGTCCGGAGGGGACGCCGCGCTCGGTCCTCATGCCTCGGACGCCTCGATGACACCGGCCAGGATCAGGAAGACCACCCCCACTCCCGCCGCGTACACCGCGGCGATCGGCCCCTGAACCAGGAGCACTTCGCCGGCGCTTCCCCTGAGAGTCTCTCCGGCGAAGACCCAATGTAATGCATACCGAAGCCAGCTTCCGATCGCCAGATAGCCCAGAAAGAATCCTGCGGACTCGGCCACGAAGAGGTCGCGGGAGCGTGCGCCCAGGATCCCGAGGAGGGTCAACGTCAGGGTGTTCGCACCAAAGGCCAGGATCGAGAACGCATCCTCGAGGAGGCCGAAGCAGAAGCCGATCGCGGCCGCCTTTCCCGCCCGGAGCTCGCGGGCCAGGAGGAGGAGGGCGACGGTGAGCAGGTCCGGCGCCCAGATCCCGATCCCGAGGCCCACCTGAAGAAAGAAGTGAACGGTGGGCAGGAGGAGAGCGATCGCCCAGACGAGGAACCCCCGACTCATGGTCGTCCCGAAGGGTCGAGGGTGTCCGGGAGGACGTCCAGGAGGGTATCCGGGAGGGGGTCCGGAGGCGGAAGGATCACCGCACCCCCTCCGTCTCCGTCGGCCGGATCGAGCCCATCCGCCGGGGGATCCTCCACCGGGAGGCTGTCGGGGAGGGGCTCATCGGACCAGAGATGGGTCAGCTCCCTGACCGGCTGTCCTTCCTCGCCGGTGATCACGAGCACGTGCGTCACACTCCCCGGCTGGATGGCCGGCTGGATCCAGTACCCCCGTCGCCAGCCGGCCTCGGCCTCGGCGAGAGAGAGGATGCGCCCGACCTCGATCCCGCGGGGGTTGAATGGCCCCAGTCCCGAGGTGATGACCGGCATGCCCTCCTCGAGCGACGTGTTGAAAGGGATGCCGTTCAGGAGGAGTCGGTCCTCTTCGCGGAAGGCGCCGAAGCGGGGCTCGACCACCCCGAAGGACTCGCCGTCGGCCGTCATGACGTGAACCCGGAAATCCGGGTGGCTCCAGTCCATGGCGAGCGACGTGCCGGGCCCGACCTCCCGGATGCTCCCCACGAGCCCCTCCGCCACCACGACCGGATCGTTCACCTGCACCCCGTCCTCGGTTCCGACATCGAGCAGGAACATGCTCTCGGAGCCACGCGTTCCCGAGCGGATCACGCTGGCGGACACGAAGGTGGGACCGGCCCTCTCCCGGAGCTCGAGGAGGCCGCGAAGCTGGAGGTTCTCGACGAGCAGGGTCCTCTGCGAGGCCAGGACCGCCGAGGTGGAGTCGAGTCGGGCCTGGAGCTGGTTGATCTCGGCCGACCGGATGCGGGTCTGGTTCAGGGATTCCTGCGTCCAGAGGAAGGGCGCGAGCACCGTCGACCGGAGCGCTCCCGAGATGCCCTGCTGAAGCTGAACGGGGAGCACGAAAAGGGTCACCGCCAGGAGCAGGAACCCCAGCGACAGGGTGAGCTCCCGGCGACGTCCGCTCTCGCCGTTCTCTACATCGAATGAAGCCATACCCGAAGGGGTCCGGAGCCGGGCGCGGAGGGAGAGGGCGTGGACCGAAGCTCCCGGTCCGCACCCCGGGCAGTCACGTTACGAGCACGTTCCGATACTTCTGCAGGTCGTCGAGGATCCGTCCGGCGCCCCGCACCACGCAGGTGAGGGGCTCCTCGTCGACGTGGATCGGGAGGTTGGTTTCGAGCGAAAGGAGGCGGTCGAGCCCCCGGATCATGGCCCCCCCTCCGGTCATCACGATTCCCCGGTCGACGATGTCCGAAGAGAGTTCGGGAGGGGTGATCTCGAGGGCCCGCCGGACGGCCTCGACGATCGCCTGGATCGGCTCCTGAATGCACTCCCTGACCTCTTCGGAGCTGACCGACACCGTCTTCGGAATCCCCGAGACCAGGTCACGACCCTTCACGTCCATCGAACGCTCCTCGCCCCCCTCCCAGGCGGAGCCGATCTGGATCTTGACCGCCTCGGCGGTCGGTTCCCCGATCAGGAGATTGTAGTTCTTGCGCAGGAAGGTGACGATCGCGGAATCCAGTTCGTCGCCCCCGACACGGATCGAGGTGTTCGAGACGATTCCCGAGAGCGCGATCACCGCGATCTCGGTCGTCCCCCCCCCGATATCGATCACCATGTTTCCGGTCGGGGTCTCGATTGGGAGTCCGACCCCGATCGCCGCCGCCGTGGGCTCCGCCACCATGTAGACGGCCTTCGCCCCGGCCGCCATGGCCGAGGACCGCACCGCGCGACGCTCCAGTTCGGTGATCCCCGAGGGGACGCCCACCACGACCCGGGGCTTGATCCGGAAGATCCGCTTCGAGGTGACCTGCTTGAGGAAGTGCCGGAGCATCATCTCGGTCACGTCCACATCGGCGATCACGCCGTCCTTGAGCGGGCGCACCGCCTCGATGTTCTCGGGGGTCCGCCCCAGCATCCTTTTCGCCTCGAGACCGATCCCGAGGATCCTCCGGGACCCCTTCTCGACAGCCACGACCGAGGGCTCGTTCAGGACGATCCCCTCGCCCTTCACGTAGACCAGGGTATTCGCCGTCCCGAGGTCCACCGCGATGTCATTGACGGGAACGAGAGAACCGGAGTTGAACCACTTCGAGAAGGATGACAAGGTTGAAACCCGTGGGGGGCCGGAGGAGGTGGGCGAAGCGTCGTATTCTTGAACGGTAAAACCGGCGCTCACCCGTCCCGACCGCAACCCGTGTCGGCGGGAAAAACGAGCGCCCTCGATTGTAAAGGCAGGAACGGGTGTTTGCAAGACGCGTTCCCGCCTGTGTCGCGCTTCGGCGCATCGGTCACGGAGTCTTCGAACACCCCGCTCCCACGGGCGTCTGCTGCCCCGGGATCAGCGCGTTCCCGTACTCCCGAAACCACCTCGTCCCCGCTCGGAAGCGGAAATAATTTCGACTTCCTCGATCCCGGGGACCGAAAAGCGGGAAAAAACCAGTTGGGCGATCCGCTCCCCGCGATCGATCCGAACCGGCTCAGAGCCCAGGTTGAGAAGGATCACCCGGAGCTCGCCCCGATAGTCGGGATCGATCGTCCCGGGGCTGTTCGGGATCGTGACTCCATGCCGCAGGGCGAGTCCCGACCGCGGCCGGATCTGACATTCGATCCCGGGCGGCATCTCCATCTCGAGGCCCGAGGCGACCAGCCTCCTCGCTCCCGGTTCGAGAACGAAAGCCTCTTCGCACGAACGCAGGTCGAATCCGGCCGAACCTTCGGTGGCACGGGCCGGGAGGGGCAGATCCGGATTCGACGCCAGGCGCCGAAACCGCACCACTCCCTCCCGACCCTCCCGGCCCTCCGGATCCGGACTCGACGAGTCGCGGCGTCCGCTCACCGGCTCAGTACCGCCTCGGGCTCCACGAACTCCATGTCGAACGCCTCGGCCACCCCTTCGTACGTGACGTCTCCGTGGACCACGTTCAACCCCAGCAGCAGGGCCGGGTCTTCGAGACACGCCGCCTTCCACCCCTTGTTGGCCAGTGTGATGGCGTAGGGGAGTGTGGCGTTCGTGAGTGCCAGGGTGCTCGTGCGGGCCACCGCACCGGGCATGTTGGCCACGGCGTAGTGGATGACCCCGTCGACCTCGTAGATCGGGTTCTCGTGCGTCGTGGGATAGATCGTCTCCACGCAGCCTCCCTGGTCGACCGCCACGTCGACGATGACCGCGCCGGGAAGCATGCGCTTCAGGTCCTCGCGCTTGACCAGCGAGGGCGCCTTCTTGCCCGGAAGGAGCACCCCCCCGATGAGCAGGTCGGCCTGTTCGATCTGCTCCAGGATGTTGTAGCGGTTGGAATACAGGAGATTCACGTTCGCCGGCATCACGTCGGAAAGGTAGCGCAGACGCGGGAGCGAGATGTCGAGCAGGGTGACGCGGGCGCCGAATCCCGCTGCCATCTTCGCCGCGTTCGTGCCGACGACCCCGCCGCCGAGAATCACCACGTGGGCGGGCAGGACCCCGGGAACGCCCCCCAGGAGGAGGCCGCGTCCGCCATAGAACCGCTCCAGGTACTTGGCACCCTCGAGGATCGAGAGCCGGCCCGCGACTTCCGACATCGGAGTGAGCAGCGGCAGTTCGCCGTTCGAGAGCTGCACCGTCTCGTACGCCACCGCGATCGACCCGGACTCCATGAGGGCGCGGGTCAGCGGCTCGGACGCCGCGAAGTGGAAGTACGTGAAGAGGAGCTGATCTTCCCGGATCAGCGACCATTCCGGCTCGATGGGCTCCTTGACCTTCACGATCATCTCCGCCGTGGCCCAGACCTCTTCGGCCGTGTCGAGGATGGTCGCTCCGGCCTCGAGGTAGAGGTCGTCGGAAAATCCGCTCCCTTCACCGGCTCCGCCTTCGATGACGACCTCGTGCCCGTGCTGGACGAGCGCCGCCGCCCCGGCGGGGACGAGGGCCACCCGATATTCGTTCGCCTTGATCTCCTTCGGTACGCCGATCCGCATATCTCGATGATCCGTTGAGGAAACGCTGTCGCGAACACTGGGCCCGAGGGGTTCGAAGGGCCGACATCCGCGCATGGAGTACTTCGGTAACGAGGGCGAAATCTCGCCTCTTTCCGAAGGGGGTCAACCCTTGTCCCGCCCCCGACCGGCTCCGCCCGCCCCCGATCCTCGGGAACTCAGGCCGGTCCGAGCCGGAGGAGGGCCTGAGCCTCGGGAGCCAGATACCTTAGGGCGACCTCGGCCACCTCGTCGCGCGAAACCGTCTCGATCCGCTCCAGTAGCTCGTCCAGGGTCAGGTAGGGCTGGTCGTACAGGGCGAAGCCGGCCAGCCGGAAGAGCCGGGCCGCGGTGGACTCCAGCGAAAGCATCACCTGGCCCTTCACCTGGTCCTTGACCGCGCGCAGCTCGTCGAGGGGGAGCCCCTGGCTCGAGATCAGCGCCATCTCCTCGCGAATCGCGTCGATCGCCCGCTCCGTCCATTCGGGGCGTGTGCCCACGTACACACCCGACACCCCGGCGCGTGAATAGAACGACTGGAACGAGTACACCGTGTAGGCGAGCGCCAGCTCCTCGCGGATTCGCTGGAAGAGCCGCGAACTCATCCCGCCTCCGAACGCCGACGAGAGGAGTACGAGGGGGATCCTCTCCGGAGCCGAGCGCGGCGGAGTCCGCGCCCCGAAGACGATATGGGTCTGCGCCGACGCCCGCTCGACATGCCGGTGGCCCCCCGCCTCCGGCTCCGGGAGTTCCGGGATCGAAGCGCTCCTCCCGCGCTCCAGGTGACCGAACTTCGCCTCGACGGTGTCGAGGATCCGGTCGTGGTCGAGGTGCCCGGCCGCCGCGACGATCAGCTCCCCGCCCCGGTACCGCTCCCGGTGGATCCGGTGCAGCGTCTCAACCTCGATCGCCCCGACCGATTCGCGACTTCCCAGGATCGAGCGGCCATAGGGGTGACGCCCCCAGAGTAGCTCTCCATGCAGTTCGAAGACGAGGTCGTCGGGGGTGTCCTCGACAGTGCTGATCTCCTCGAGCACCACCTCGCGCTCCAGATCCAGGTCCTCGGATCGAAGCACCGGGTTCAGCACCAGGTCGGAGAGGACATCGAGGGCCACGGGAAGATGTTCGCTCAACACCCGGGCCTGGTATGAGGTGTGCTCCCTCGAGGTAAAGGCGTCGAGCGAGCCTCCCAGGCGTTCGAGGGCCATGGCGATCTCCCGGGGATTGCGCTCGCCCGTCCCCTTGAACACCATGTGCTCGAGCAGGTGGCTCGCCCCGGATTCCTCCGGCCCTTCGTGGACCGAACCCTGCCGCACCCATACCCCGAGCGAGACCGAGCGCACCCCGGGGATCGACTCGGTGAGGACCCGGATCCCATTCGGCAGTATGGAGCTGCGCATCCGCCCCACCGCGATGCCGTTGTCGGCACGTCCACGGTCCGACCCTGACTCCACGAACCCGGTCATGTGGTCAACCCTCCGGATCTGAAATCGGAAAACGCCGGAGCCGGGGACCTGCCCCGACTCCGGCGCTGCCGAACGGTTCCGAAATCGATCATCCGCGACTGGCGGCCTCGACTTCGGCGACCTTCTCGCCTTCCTCCTCGATCGCCGCGCGACGCGAGAGACGCAGTCGACCCTTCTCGTCGATGGCGAGGAGCTTGACCCGGGTGATGTCTCCCCGGTTGAGCACGTCTTCGGTCTTCTCGACCCGCCCGTCGGCGAGCTCCGAGATGTGACAGAGCCCTTCAACTCCCGGGAGGATCTCGATGAACGCCCCGAAGGTGGTCGTGTTCTTTACCGGTCCCTCGTAGACCCGGCCCACCTCGGGATCCTGCACGATCGCCTCGATCATCTCGCGGGCCCGATCGGCGGCCTCGCCGGAAACCGCTGCAATCTTCACGACGCCGGAGTCCTCGATGTCGATCTTGGCTCCGGTCTCGTCCTGAATGGCGCGAATCGTCTTCCCCTTCGGTCCGATGATCTCGCCGAGCTTCTCGGGGTTCACCTGCATCGAGGTGATCCGGGGCGCGTGCGGAGACAGCTCGTCTCTCGGGGCGTCGAGGGTGGCATCCATCACGTCGAGGATGTGGAGGCGTGCCGTGCGGGCCCGGCCGAGCGCATCGACCAGGACCTCGCGGGTGAGTCCCTCGACCTTGATGTCCATCTGGATCGACGTGACGCCCTTCCGGGTGCCGGCGATCTTGAAGTCCATGTCTCCGAGGGCGTCCTCGACGCCGAGGATGTCGGTCAGGACCGCGGTACGGTCCCCTTCCTTGATGAGCCCCATCGCCACACCGGCGACGGCGGCCTTGAGCGGGACCCCGGCCGCCATGAGGGCCAGCGAGGTACCGCAGACCGAAGCCATCGACGAGGACCCGTTCGACTCCAGGACGTCGGAGACCACCCGGATCGTGTAGGGGAAATCATCGTAATCGGGCAGGAGCGGCTGGATCGCCCGCTCGGCCAGGGCACCGTGCCCGACCTCCCGTCGCGAGGTTCCGCGCATCGGGCGGGCCTCTCCGACACAGAAGGGAGGGAAGTTGTAGTGCAGCATGAACGACTTGCTGATCTCCTCCGGCACGTCGATCGAGTCGATCCGCTGCTCGTCGCGCGAGGTCCCGAGCGTCGCAACGGCGAGTGCCTGGGTCTGTCCGCGGGTGAAGAGCGCCGACCCGTGCGTGCGGGGAAGGATGCCGACGTCACAGTTGATCTCCCGCACGGTGTTCAGGTCCCGTCCGTCGGAGCGGACCCCGTCGTCGAGGATCTGCCGGCGCATCGCGGCCTTCTCGAGCCCGCGCATGATATCGCCGATCTCACCCGAGGCATCGGACCAGTCCTCGTCGGAGAGTTCCTCTTCGAGGCTGCCCTCGAGGTCGCCACGCACGGTCGCGAGCGCCTCCTTGCGAGCCGTCTTGTCCGCGATCGACATCGCCTCGCGAATGCGCGCGCCCACCATGCCCTCGATCCGATCGGCGAGCTCGCTGGGCGGGGTCTGCGCCTCCCACTCCATCGTGGGCTGACGCAGGCCGTCGAGGAGCTCCGCCTGGATCTCGATGAGCTGCCGGATGCCCTCGTGGGCGATCTCGAGCCCCTCGGCGATCTCCTCCTCGGGGACCTCGACCGCTCCACCCTCGACCATCAGGAGGGCGTCGGCCGAGCCGGTCACGACGATGTCCAGGTCCGAGTACTCGAGCTGCTGGAAGGTCGGGTTGAGCACCCAGGTCCCGCGGATCCGACCGATGCGGACCGAGGCGACCATCGTGTCGAAGGGCACCTTCGACATGTTCAGCGCCACCGACGCGCCCAGGAGCGCGAGGGTGTCGGCGTCATTCTCCTGGTCGGCCGAGAGGATGTTGCAGACGATCTGGGTTTCGTTCATGAAACCCTCGGGAAAGAGCGGTCGGATCGGCCGGTCGATCTGGCGCGCCGAAAGGATCTCCTTCTCGCCCGGGCGCCCCTCACGCTTGAAGAAGCCTCCGGGAATCTTGCCGGCCGCGTAGGTCTTCTCGCGGTATTCCACCGTCAGCGGGAAGAAGGGCAGGTGGGTCGGACGGTCCTGCACCGCCGCCGTACAGAGCACCACGGTCTCGCCGAACTGCACCAGGCAGGAGCCCGGCGCCAGGCGAGCCATGCGGCCCGTCTCGAGGATGAGGGTACGGCCCGCGAATTCACGTTCGATTCTTTTCATCATTTCGTCTTCTCTTCGTTTCCTGCAGGATCAGGAGAACCTCTGGATCCGGAAGGCGTCCTTCCGGACAAGGTTCATGAACAGGGCTCCCCCGGTCGGGAAACGGGCCGGTGCGACCGCCGTGTCCCGGGGACCCCCGTGGGGGCCGCCGGGAGATCCGGCAGGATGTGGTGAGGTCGACCGTGTCCGGTCCCTGGAGGGTCCGAGCCCAAAAAAAAGGCACGGCGACCCGATCGGGTCGCCGTGCCGGCTGACGCTACTTCCGCAGCCCCAGGTCTTCGATCAGACTGCGATACTGATCCAGATCACTCCGTTTCAGGTATTCGAGCAGTCTGCGACGGCGACCGACCATCCGGAGAAGTCCTCGCCGGCTGTGGTGGTCACCCTTGTGATCCGAAAAATGGTCCCGAAGCTCGTTGATCCGCTGGGTAAGCAGAGCGATCTGAACCGCGGTGCTGCCCCTGTCCTTCTCGTGGAGCTGGTATTTTTCAACGATCGCGTTCTTTTCTTCCTTCGTCATGGTCATGGCTTGACCGGTGCCTCCGCAAGAGTCTTCGCTGCAGGGGAAGCCAACCTCTGTCGGCGTCTTTTCCCTAAACGTGTTCAAGCCTTGAAAAGTAAGCCCGAAAGCGCGGGCGGACAAGGTCTTTCGGCTCACTTGGCTCCCGAATCCGACGACGGCTCCGAAAAGGGCGCCTCGCCCGCTTCGGCCAGGATGGCCCGGGCTTCCTCCACATCCTTCTCCATCTGCCGGACGAGCGTGTCGACGCCGCTGAAAGGGAGCACCGGGCGAAGGTGTCGGATCAGGTCGACCCGAACCTCCTCTCCGTAGATGTCGGCATCGAAATCCATCAGGTGGAGCTCGATCGAGGGCGGCGAGCCCCGGAAGGTCGGTCGAGGCCCGAGGTGCAGGGCACCGTCGAAGGTGCCGGACCTGAGAACCCCCCGTACCGCATAGATCCCGGCGGGAGGCAGGAGCTTCCGTGAATAGGCGACACGCAGGTTCGCGGTGGGGAAGCCGAGCTGGGCTCCGCGCCCCTCGCCGCGAACAACCACCCCGCGAAAGGAGTACGGCCGGCCGAGGCCACTCCCGGCCAGGTCAATCCGTCCCTCCGAGACCGCCTTTCGGATGCGTGTCGAGGAGACCGGCTCGTCACCGACCTCGATCGGGGCGACCACATCGACCGCGAACCCGCGCCGGGCACCGATTCGGCGCAGGGTGTGGGCATCGCCACTTCGTCCCCGGCCGAACCCGTGATCGTACCCGATCACGAGCTCCGAAACCCGGAGTCGATCCACCAGAACCGCGTCGACGAACTCCTCGGGAGAAAGCCGGGACAGCTCCTTCGTGAAGCGCAGGAAGACCGCCCAGTCCAGCCCGCTCTCGGCCAGGATCTCCTTCTTCTCGTCGGGAGTGGTCAGGAGCCGCGGGGCGATCTCCGGCCGCACGATCGTCAGCGGGTGAGGGTGGAAGGTGAGCAGGACCGCGCGTGCGTCGGACGCGACGGCCCGGGCCCGGATCTCATCGAGAACCGCCCGGTGCCCACGGTGCACGCCATCGAAGGTCCCGACCGTGACGACGGTCCCCCGTCCATCGGAGGGGATGCCGGGCGGCGCCGGGAAGCGGGGGGCGCCGGTGCTCATCCGGACCCTCGCGACGCCGTGGCGAACACCTTCGAGGGACGCAGCCGCTCCCCTTCCCTGCGACCGACGCAGATCAGTTCGTCGCGGCCCACGACCGCGGCCGGCCGACCCTCGTCGAGCACCTCCGACCCCGAGACCTCGGAAAGATCGGGGCTCTGGCCGTGAATCAGGCGGGCGGTGGTCACCTCGTCGACCTCGAGTCGGGGAAGGTGCCCCATCGCCTCGAGGGGCGTGAGCCACGCCCCGGAGAGCGACGCGCCCCCCTCCATCTCCCCGACCGGAATGGCATCGGCCACCTCGAAGTTGCCGATCCGCGTGCGTCTGAGCCAGGTCAGGTGCCCGCCCACCCCGAGCGCCTCCCCCAGGTCCCGGGCGATCGCCCGGACGTACGTGCCCGTCGAGCAACGCACCCGAAAGGTCAGGTCCGGGGGCGTCCAGTCGAGAAGCTCGAGCTCGTGGATGGTGATCCGGGCCGGTGCGAGCTCCACCGCCTCCCCTCGGCGCGCCTTCCGGTACGCCCGCTCGCCATCGACCTTCTTGGCGGAATAGCTGGGGGGAAGCTGGTCGATCGGCCCGGTCAGCGATGCGAGCGCGTCGAGAAGGCCGCTTTCGGTCACCTCCCGCCAGGCCTCGCTGGTCGCGATGACCTCTCCCTCGGGATCCAGCGTGCTCGTGACTGTTCCCAGCCGCGCGACGGCCTCGTAGCTCTTGTCCAGATCGCCCAGGTACTCGGTGAGCCGGGTGGCGGGACCCACCCCGAGCAGGAGGAGGCCCGAGGCGAACGGATCCAGGGTCCCGGCATGGCCGACCCGCCGTTCGGAGAGGGCCCGCCGGGCGATCCGGACCACGTCGTGCGAGGTCGGCCCGATCGGCTTGTCGACCCGCAGGAACCCCGAGCGCGACACCGTCGAGGTCACTCCGGGTCGGGTGATTCGGAGTCGGGTTCAGGTCGGAGGCCGAGACCGCGCTCCTCGGGGGGAATCACTTCCCGCAGGATCGACTCGATCCGCTCCGCCCGCTCCAGCGTCCGATCCACCTGAAAGCGGAGTTCGGGAACCCGGCGGAGGGTGAGCAGCTCTCCCAGCTTTCGCCGAATGAAGGGGCTCGCGGCCTCGAGGCCCTCGAGGAGTTCGCCCTCGTCCTCTCCGGTGAGCCCGGGACGCACGAAGATCCGTGCCATCCACAGGTCGGGGGTCACTTCGACGCCCGTCACCGTGGGCAGGCCCACTCGGGGATCGCGGACCTCGGTCCGGAGGATCTGGGTGACCTCCCGCTTGAACTGTTCGTTCAGTCGGGCAATTCTCTTTCCGGGCATCTCGAAACCTTCAGCGCTCTTCGCGCAGCGTTCGTCCGACTACGGCTCGTGGATCATCGGCCACGAAGCGATCGATGGCGGTCGCCGCCCGGTCTGCGGAGGGGCCGTCGGAAGCCACGAGGGCCACCGTGATCTCGGCCCGGTCGTGCACGTCCTGAAACCCGGTTTCCGCGACGGAAACATTGAACTTGTTGCGAAGGCGGTCCTTGAGCGACCGGACCACCGTCCGCTTCTCCTTCAGGGAACGACAGCCGGGGATGTGCAGCTCCCAGCTCAGTACGAGGACGGTCAATCGTCGCGGGCTTCCGATCCGGATCCGGCGAGCGTCCGGGCGAATTCCTCGACCTGGAAGCACTCGATCACATCGCCGACCTTCACGTCGTTGAAGTTCTCGATCCCGATTCCGCACTCGTACCCTTCACGTACCTCGCGGGCATCGTCCTTGAAGCGCTTCAGCGACTCGAAGGCCCCGGTGTAGACGACGACCCCATCACGGATCACCCGGGCCTGCGCCCGCCGGTCGATGACCCCGTCGGTCACATAGCAACCGGCGATCGTCCCGACCCGCGAGATCTTGAAGACCTCGCGGACCTCTGCGGCACCGAGCACGCTCTCACGCTCCTCGGGCGAGAGGAGACCCTCCATCGCCTGCGTCACCTCGTCGACCGCCTCGTAGATGACGTCGTACATCCGCAGGTCGACCCCGGCCTGCTCGGCCAGGTTCCGGGCATTCGTGTCGGGCCGGACGCGGAATCCGATGATCACGGCCCCGGCCGTTTCGGCCAGGAGGACATCGGACTCGTTGATCGCACCCACGCTTCGATGGATGATCTGAACCTTGACCTCTTCGGTGGAAAGCTGCTCCAGCGAGTCGGCCACGGCCTGTACCGATCCATCCACGTCGGCCTTGACGATCAGGGGCAGCACGCTGACCTCACCCGCCTGCATGAAGTGGGCGAAGTCGCCGAGCTTGAGACCGCGGTCCTTGACGCGCAGCTGCTTCTCGCGCTCCAGCCTGCGGCGCGTCTGCGAGATCTCGGCCGCGCGATCCGCGTCCATCGCCTGCAGGGTGTCTCCGGCCTGGGGCACCCCGGAGACGCCCAGGATCTGGACCGGAACTCCCGGTCCGGCGGATTCGACGGCCTGACCACGCTCGTCGAGCATCGCCCTCACCTTTCCGTCGAACTTGCCGCAGACGAAGGAGTCGCCCACCCGCAGCGTTCCCTTCTGGACCATCACGGTCACGACCGCACCCTTCCCGACATCGAGCTTCGCCTCGACCACCGCACCCTGCGCGTCACGATCGGGATTCGCCTTCAACTCGAGGATCTCGGCCTGAAGCAGGATCTTCTCGAGGAGGTCGTCCATGCCAAGCCCCGTCTTCGCCGAAATCTCGGCCATCAGCACGTCGCCGCCGAACTCCTCGGCGGTCACCTCGTACTGGAGGAGCTCCTGACGGACCTTCATCGCGTCGGCCGCGGGGAGGTCCATCTTGTTGATCGCCACCACGATCGGCACCCCTGCGTTCTTGGCGTGCGAGATCGCCTCCTTCGTCTGGGGCATGATCGAGTCGTCGGCCGCGACGACCAGGACCACGATGTCGGTCAGATCCGCACCTCGGGCACGCATCGCCGTGAAGGCGGCGTGACCCGGGGTGTCCAGGAAGGAGATCGCCCGTCCATCGTCGAGTTCGACGTGGTAGGCCCCGATGTGCTGGGTGATGCCCCCGGACTCGCCCGCCACCACGTTCGTCTTGCGGACCGAGTCGAGCAGGAGCGTCTTTCCGTGGTCGACGTGACCCATGACCGTCACCACCGGCGGGCGCGGCTTGAGCAACGCGGGATCCTCGATCTCTTCGACCTCGTCGACCGCGGATTCCTGGTACTCCTCTTCCCGTACCGCCTGGAAGTTGAACTCCTCGAGGAGGAGCTCGATCTGGTCGAAGTCGAGCCGCTGGTTGATCGTGACCATGAGCCCGAGATTCTTGAAGGCGGCGCCGACCAGCTGGGTCGAGGGAACGTCGATCAGCTCGGAGAGCTCGGCCACCGTCAGGAACTCGTTCACCTTGACCGTCTTGGCCTCCTCCTCCTCGCGCTGGCGCTCCTCTTCCTCGCGCTGCTCCATCTCTTCGCGAGACGGCCCGCTGCTCCCCTTCTTGCGCCGCTTCTTTCCACCGCCACCGCCGCCCTTGATCTCGGCCATGACGCGCTGGATGTTGTCCTGGACGGCATCCTGGTCGACCCGCTGGCGCCGCTTGCCCTTCTTGCGATCCTTCCGACGGCCGTCCGAGGTGAACCCGTCGGCCTGAATCCGGACCTGACCCCCCGGACCCGCGCTGGCTGCGGGGGTCGGACGTGGGGCCGCTTCGGGCGCGTCCTTCCGCGCCGACTTGGGCTTCACCTTGCGACGAGGCCGGGCGTCCTCCTCGGTCTCCTTCGCCCCGGGGGTCGCGCCCTCGGCTTCCTTCGCCGCCGATTCGGGCGGGGGCGTCGAGGCTGCGGCTGCAGGCTCGGGCTCCGGGGTCTCGTCCGCTTCCGCGGCGGCGGGGGCGGCAGCATCCGACTCGGCGGCGACGTCGGCCGGCTCCTCCGCGGAATCGGCTTCGACTTCGTCATCGGCCTCGGGGGCAGCCGCTTCCGGCGCGCCCTCCTCCGGTCCGGCGTCCGCGACCGGTGCCTCGCCGGACACCTCATCGTCCACATCCGCTTCGACGGCCTCGGCTGCGGCGTCCGACGCCTCGGTCTCGTCCTCGACCTCGGGCTCGGGTTCGGGCTCTTCGACCTTGCGGCGCCTGCGGCGACGTGTGGTCGGCTGCGATTCCTCGATCGCCGCCTGCACCGCGTCCGACACGGACTTCTTCCCGGTCCGACGCTCCCGCTCGACGCGTGCGAGGACCTTGGCGACGGCGGCATCCCGGATTCGGGTGTCTCCATCACGGGCAGCGATCCCCATGGCGCGCAACAGTGCCAGAAGGTCTTCAGTCGAGACCTTCAGGTCTTCAGCTAATTCAACGACCCGCATCAGATCCAGGTTCCTCCTCGTTCACGCAGCATTCCACCCCGTGGGGGGAAGCGTGCGTGCAAGCGATTCCGCAAACGATTCCACCGTTACTGCGACCACCGACACGGGCGCCATTCCCATGGCACCCCCGAGGGTGGCCTGTCCTGAAACCCAGCGCACCGGAATCTCCCGGTGCTGCAGGATCCCCTTCACCTTCGCCAGCTGCACCTCGGAGGCGTCTCGGGCGACGAGGACCAGTCGAGCCTCGTCTGCCTGCAGACACTTCCGGGCGCGATCCACTCCCGGTGCCGTCGCGCCCGCTCGGCGCGCCAGCCCCAGGAGTCCCAGAGACTCAGCCTCCGGACTTCTCTTCAACGCCATCCTCTTCGTCGGACTCCGATGCCTCTTCCGATGGCACCTTGACCGCGAGCTCCTCCTGCTCGGCCTCGTCGAACTCGGAATCGACGGGCGCCTCGCCCTCGGACTCCTCCGCGGATACCGGCTCCGGAGCCTCCTCGACGATCTCCTCTTCGACCGTCAACTCCTCGATCGTGCCCATCACCTCGTCGACCCCCGCGTCGTCGAGCCCCTCGAGCTTTTCGAGGTCGGGACGATCGAGGTCGATGATCTCCAGAAAGGTACTATATCCGGCAGCCGAAAGCGCGGCCAGTGTGTCGGTCTCGAACCCGAGTTCCTCGAGGGGGAAATCCGAGGTTTCCAGCGACTCGTCCTCGCTCGATCCACCGAAGAGCGCCGCGTCGGCCCCGCGCTCCATCCACTCGCGCGACCCGTAGAGGTCGATCTGCCACCCGATCAGCTGCGATGCGAGCCGAACATTCTGACCGTTGCGGCCGATGGCCAGCGACAGCTGGTCCTCGTCGACGATCGCGGTGATGACCATGCGTTCGGGGTCGGAGATCACCTTCGACACCCGGGCCGGAGCCAGGGAGCGTCGGGCGAAGATCTCGGGATCCGGGTGCCAGGGAACGATATCGATCCGCTCCCCGCCCAGCTCCGATACGACCGCCTGCACACGCGACCCCTTGAGGCCCACGCACGCTCCGACCGGGTCGATCGACTCGTCCCGGGACGAGACGGCGATCTTGGTTCGACCGCCGACCTCACGCGCCCGTGCCTTGATCTCGACGATCCCCTGGTAGATCTCGGGCACCTCCAGCTTGAAGAGGGACTCGACGAAGAGGGGGTCGGCTCGTGACAGGATCAGTCTCGGTCCCTTCGGCGTCTCGTCGACCTTCTTGAGCACCGCGCGGATCGGATCGCCCTGCCGGAACCGCTCCCGGGGATTCTGGTCCTTCCACGGGATGATGGCGTCCGCATCGCGAGCCAGGTTCAGCATCACGACGATCTTGCCACGCTCGTTCTGCTGGACCTCTCCCGAGAGAAGTTCACCGACCCGATCCAGGAACTCGTCGCGAATACGCTCCCGCTCGCCCTCTCGGACGAGCTGGATGATCCGCTGCTTGACCGCGGTGACCGCGTTCCAGCCGAACTCCGAGAAGTCGACGGGGATCTCCATGACGTCTCCGACCTCGAACGTCGGATCGTCCCACTGGGCCTTCTCCAGCGAGATCTCGGCGGACGAGTCCTCGACCTCTTCGACCACCCGCTTGAGCACGACCATCTCGATCTCGCCCGAGGCTTCATCGATCTCGATTTCCGGGCGCACGTTGGGTCCGAAGATCCGCTGAAGGCCGGCAGTGATGCCGTCCTTGATCAGATCGTTCATCTCCTCGGGGGAGAGGTTTTTCGTGGCCGCCATCTCGCGGATGGCGGCGACAATCTGTCCGGCGTTGGTCATGGTCACCTTCTCAGCGCAGGGGACGGGCGAGCGGGCTGCCGCCCTTCGCGTCCGTCAATCCTTGTCATCCCACCGGAACAACAGGTGGGCCCTCTCGATCTCGTCACTCGACAGCACGAGACGTTCTCCATCGGCGAGGCGAATTCGAACCCGGAATCGACCGGACTCCTCGCCTCGCTCCTCCTCTACCCCCTCCAGCTCGGCTTCGAGCCGGGCGGAGGGCCTGCCCTCGGGCGGTTTCTTCAGCTTCACCACCACCTCCTCACCCGCAAACCGCCGAAAATCACGCTCCCGGTTCAGCGGGCGCTCCACGCCCGGTGACGACACCTCGAGCGTATACCGCTCCGCAAGTGCCGGGTGCTCGTCGAGCCAGGGCTCGAGCTCCCGGCTCACACGGACACAGTCACGCACCGTCACCCCGTCGCCCGGCTTCGAGTCGGGGCGATCCACCCGCAGGCGGATGATCGGCCGCGCGCGACTCCCCGCCCACTCGACCTCCACCAGTTCCAGGGAAAGCTGAGCCACCCGTTGCTCGAGTTCCTCGGCGATCTCGGGAATCGGTCTGGCCATGTCAGCGTCCCTCTTTTTTACTCCGTGGGCCCTGAGTATCAGAGCAAAAAAAAGCGGGGGCTGCCCGCTCCCCCACTCCACGATCGATCCGCCACTGGGCGATTTTCACTCGCCATATATGATAGTCCGTTCGCCCCTGCGCTTCAAGGCCCCGCGGTCAGGCGGGCCCGGCTCACATCTCCCCCTCCGGAATCCGTCGGATCTTCGCCCCGAGGGCGCCCAGGCGGTCGTCGACCCGCTCGTACCCCCGTTCGATCTGCCGGATGTTGTGGATCCGACTCACGCCTTCGGCCGCGAGGGCGGCCAGGAGGAGCGCCATCCCGGCCCGGATATCGGGGCTTTCGAGGGACGCCGCCCGGAGCGGAGACGGGCCGACCACCACGGCGCGGTGGGGGTCGCAGAGGATGATCCGGGCACCCATCCCGACCAGCTTGTCGGTGAAGAACATCCGGGACTCGAACATCTTCTCGTGGATCAGCACCGTGCCCTCGGACTGCGTCGCCGTGACGAGCGCAATCGAGGTGAGGTCGGCGGGAAAGGCGGGCCATGGTCCGTCGTCGACCTTGGGCACGTGTCCGAAGGCGTCCTGCTGGATGACCCGCTCGCGATCCCCGTGCACCACAAGGGTCCCCCCCTCGATCGAGCAGTCGACCCCGAGCCGACGGAATCCGATCAGGGTGGAGTCGAGGTGCTCGATCGGCGCGTCCTCGATCCCGATCCGACTTCCGGTGACCGCGGCGAGTCCGATGAAGGAGCCGGTCTCGATGTGGTCCGCCCCGATCCGGAAGGTGGCGCCGCCCAGCTCGGAGACGCCGGTGATCTCGAGGGTGTGGGTGCCGACCCCCTCGATCTTCGCTCCCATCTCGTTCAGGAGGAGACAGAGGTCCTGGACATGGGGCTCGGCGGCGGCATTGCGGAGCACCGTCGTCCCCCGCGCCAGAACGGCCGCCATGACCGCGTTCTCGGTCGCCGTGACCGAGGGTTCGTCCATGAAGATGCCGGTGCCTCGCAACTGCTCGGCGCGGATCTCGAACTCCTCTCCCTGAAGCGAGATCGTGGCACCGAGTGCCTCGAACGCCAGAAAGTGACTGTCGAGCCTGCGGCGACCGATCACGTCTCCACCGGGCGGAGGCAGGCGCACCGAGCCGAAGCGGGCGAGAAGGGGTCCGGCCAGGAGGATCGACGCGCGGATCCGCTCGGCGAGCTCCGGGTCGGGGCGTCCGACGGTGACGTTCCCGGCGTCGATCACGACCTCACCGGGCCCGACCCACTCCACCTCGGCCCCGAGATGTTCGATGATCTCGAGCAGGGTCTCGACGTCGCGGATCCTGGGCACGTTCAGGAAGCGCACCGGCTCCGCACTGAGCAGCGCGGCGGAAAGACAGGGGAGTGCGGCGTTCTTGTTGCCGGTCGGACGGATGACACCCTGGAGCTTGTGTCCTCCCTCTACTTCGAAGACGGCCATGGCCTCGGTCACTTTCGGAGATGGGTCGGGTGAGGTTCGGATACCTCACCTCCACCGGAAAAGCTATCCCGCCCGAGGGATCGGGTACACCCCCGGACTGGAACCTACGGGGGTTCCTCTGTTACTCTTTCAGGTATGAAGATCTTGCTATCCTCCGCATTTGGGACTCTCCAGCTTCAGGCCGACACGGTGGTTTCGATCGCCGCGCGGGACGGGTACGACCTGATGGTCGCCGTGGCCGCAGGCCTGATCGCGGCCACCTTCCTGGCCGTGCTTCTCGGCCTCCTCTACCTGTTCGTTCAGGCTCGCAACACCGTCCGCGCCGTCGAGCGCATCCGGCGCAGCCTCCTCGAGGATCCGGCGGTCGAGAGCCTGCGCAACACCGCGGCGAACGTCGAAGGCATATCGGAGGTGGTCCGCGATGAGGTGACCGAGCTCACCCGTTCTCTGGGTGCGGTTTCCGAGCGGGTTCAGCAGGCGTCGGACCGGATGGAGGAGCGAATCGAGGAATTCAACGCCCTGATGGAGGTGGTCCAGTCCGAGGCCGAAGGGGTATTCCTGGACACCGCATCCACCGCGCGCGGCGTCCGGAGTGGAGTGAACCGACTGGGCACCCCTCGCCCGGCCCGCAACGATCGCGAAGACCCCGACGACGGGGAGTCACCCCGGGATCGGCCCGACCCATCGCCCCCCCACGGGGCCTCCGGAACTCCGACCGACACGATGCCATGAATGAAGAGATCGACGACGCCCTCCCCCGGGTCTCCCGAGACAGCCTGGAGTTTTCCGCCGCGCTGCTCATCGGAGCCGCAATCGGGCTGATCACGGCGCGCGCCCTGCGTCCGGAGCGAACCCCGCGCGAGCGGATTCAGCGACGGCTCAGGGGACCGGCGAAAAGCGTCCGGCGGCGCGGCCGCGACGTCCGTGACAGTGCCCGGGACGTACGCGAGAGCGCCGGAGACACGGTGCGAAAGAGTGGGCGCCTCGGCGAGGAGCTTCGAGAGCTCGGCGCCGAATTCGTGCGGGCCACCCGGGAGGAGATCGAATCCGCCCGGCCGACCGGTTCGAACGGGAGCGGGGCGAAAGGGATCGGGGCCGCACTCGACGCGCTTCGCGCCTTTCGTACCAGGATCTCCCCCCGCGATTGACCCGAACCCCCGTGGGATTCCTCGCAGGTTCCGTACTCTGGGCCATCGTCTGGCTCCTCCTCACCCCCGGGGACCTCCTGGCCTGGGGTCCGGCCACGCATATCGCGATCGGAGAGGCCGTCCTCGCCTCGAGCCACCTCCTGCCCCCGGCGATCCGGGAGGTCATCGAGCGCTTCCGCACCCCCTTCCTCTATGGATCGGTAGCGGCGGACATCTCCTTCGCCAAGAAGTACGCTCCCGCCGGCCGACATTGCCATCACTGGCACGTGGGCGAGGAGATCCGCAACGAGGCCGACACCGAGGAGCTCCACGCGATGTCGCTGGGGTACCTTTCGCACCTGGCCGCCGACACCGTCGCCCACAACTTCTACGTCCCTCGTCGCCTTCTTCTGACGAGCACCTCGCAGTCGGTCGGCCACACCTACTGGGAGCACCGGATGGACGTGCACCTGGGCGAGCGGTTCCTGACCGGCGCCCGGGACATCGTCCTGCATCACGACCACCGCGACGCCGATGACCTCCTCGATCGGGTGCTCTCGAAAACCCTCTTCTCCTTCCGGACCAACCGCCGGATCTTCCGGGGCATGGTGGCCTTCCAGGACGACGAGCGATGGAAGCAGATCTTCTCGACGATCCTGCAGCGTTCCCGCTTCGACCTGCCCGGAGAGCTTCGAAACCAGTACATCCGGCTCTCGTACGACTTCGTCATGGAGTACCTGTCGGAGGGCAGGGACTCCCGGGCGGCCAGGCTCGATCCGATCGGCGACATCAACCTGCGGACCGCGAAGTCGGCGCGCCGGGAGGGGCTGGCCGAAACCGGAAGTCGCGAGCCGGAGTTCATGCGCGACTGGGCCGATCGCTTCTTTCCCCTGCCCGACGGCCCCCTCCTCTACGTCCCCCGGGCCCCGAGAACCCGGGTCCCGGGTCTCTGGCTGCCTTCGGGGCTCGAGGACGCACCGCCCGACCCCGATCCCTCGGGAGCCGAATCCCCGACCTGACGCACGAGGGGCCGGGATTCCCGATCGATCCCCCGACCCCGGACATCGACCCACCCTCGCCAGATCCCCGTCAGAAATCCCGTTCGAGCCTTGCGTAGCGGGCGAGCAGCCGCTTCGTGCCGGCCGTATCGAAGTTCACCGTGACCTTCAGGTCTCGCCCGAAGCCCGACACCTCGACCACGGTGCCGGAGCCGAAGGTCTGGTGCGAGACCCTCTCTCCCTTCACCAGGTGAGGGGCATCCTGATTCAGCCCCTCCTCGAAGATCTCCTCCTCGCGGGCCTCGCGGGCCTTCTTCGCGGCCTCCCTCGTGCGGGCCGATCCGAACTCGCCCTCGCCCCCCCCCCTGCCCCGTGGCGAGAACTGGGCCCGCTGACGCTCGAGGGTGGGAGATCGGCGGGTCTCGAGGAGGGCCTCCGGAATGTCCTCCACGAACGACGAGAGCTTGCCGAACATGAAGTCGCCGGCCCGACGCCGCTCGCGGGCGTGCGTCAGGTAGAGCTTGTCCTCGGCCCGGGTGATCCCCACGTAGAAGAGTCGCCGCTCCTCTTCGAGCTGGGTGGGGTCGTCGTAGGCCCGGCCCAGCGGGAAGAGCCCGTCCTCGAGCCCGGCGATGAAGACCGTCGGGAACTCGAGTCCCTTGGCGTTGTGAAGGGTCATGAAGGTCACAGTGTCCGCGTCGTCGTCGGCCCGGTCCAGGTCGGTCACGAGCGCCACCCGCTGCAGGAAGAGGTCCAGCTCGGTGAAGTGGTCCGGGGGGGCCTCCTCCCACTCCTCGGACAGCTCGGCGTCGAAATCGAGCGCTCCCGCGATCAGTTCCTTCACGTTCTCGGCGCGGTCCTCTCCCTCGGGCCCCTCGTCGCGCAGGTGCGTCAGAAGGTCCAGCTCCTCGATCAGCTCCTCGATCAGGTTGCCGACCGCGAGCTGCGCGGCCCGCGCCGAGAACCGCTGGATCAGCTCGACGAATGCGGGGAGGGCTTTCGAGGCCCCGGCCGGCAGGTTGGGCACCTCGTCGGCCCTCGCCGCCGCTTCGAGCGGCTGGATCCCCTCGCGGGTGGCCCAGTCCAGAAGTCGTTTCTGCGAGGTCTTTCCGATGCCCCGCTTCGGGTAGTTGACCACCCGGATGAAGGCCCCGGCATCACGAGGGTTCGAAATCAGCCGCAGGTACCCCAGCAGGTCCTGGATCTCCCTTCGTTCGTAGAAGCGCACCCCACCGACGATCTGGTACGGAATCCCCCGCCGCCGGAACGCGTCTTCGAGCGCCCGGGACTGGGCGTTCGTGCGGTAGAGGATCGACACGTCCCGATACTCGAACTCCCCCTCGGCGCTGCGGCGGGCCTCGATCTCGTCGGTGATCCAGCGCGCCTCGTCCCGCTCGTCGGCCGTCTCGACCAGGGTGATCCGGTCGCCCTCCTCGCGGTCGGTGCGCAGCGTCTTCTCCTTCCGGTGCAGGTTCCGGCGAATCACCTGGTTGGCCGCCGCCAGGATCACCGAGGTCGAGCGGTAGTTCTGCTCAAGGCGCACCACACTCGCGCCCTGGTAGGTGCGCTCGAAATCGAGGATGTTGCGGATGTCGGCCCCACGCCAGCCGTAGATGGACTGATCGTCGTCGCCGACCACCATCAGGTTGCGGTGCCCGGCCGCGAGGAGCTCCAGGAACCGGAACTGCGCCCGGTTCGTGTCCTGGTACTCGTCGACCAGGATGAAGGCGAAGCGCTCCTGGTAGCGGCTCAGAAGCGCCGGATTCGCCTCGAGAAGCTCGACCGGCTTGACGAGAAGGTCGTCGAAGTCGAACGCGTTCTGGTCCCGCAGCGACTTCTGGTAATCGGGGAAGATCTGCGCCACCGTGCGCAGGAAGAGGTCGAACCCCTCTCCGTGCATCTCGGCGAATTCCTTCGGGGTGATCAGCTGGTTCTTCGCGTCGGAGAGTGCGGAGCGGACCGCCTTGGGCTTCCACCGCTTCGGGTCGAGCTCCAGCCGATCCATGACCCGCTTGATCTCGCGGAGGCTCTCTTCGGCGTCGAAGATGGTGAAGGTGGAGTCCCACCCCAGGAGTTCGGCGTGACGCCGCAGGAAGCGGGCCCCGAGCGAGTGGAAGGTCCCCATCCACGCGCCCACGGGATCCCGGCCCAGGAATCCCCGGACGCGCTCGCGCATCTCGCCGGCCGCCTTGTTGGTGAAGGTGACGGCCAGGATGCGGTCGGCGGGAACCCCGTGCTCCTGGACCAGCCGGGCGATCCGGACGGTGAGCACGCGGGTCTTGCCGGAGCCGGCCCCGGCGAGCACGAGGATCGGGCCCTCGACATGTTCGACGGCGCGTCTCTGCTCGGGATTGAGGCCCTCGGTCTGGTCCGGGCCACGGTCGGTAAACAGCGAATTCTGACTCAAGTCTGGTGAACGGGTTGGAGTGGAATGGACATCGTCTTGCGAAGCCTCTGGAGGCTCCTGCGGGGCTCGGGCGGTGGACCGACCTCGGTCAGCGATCCACCGTGGGGATCCGGATCTGGAACACCGTTCCGGTGGCCCCGCTCCGAAGCAGCTCGATCCGGCCGTTGTGGATCCGCTCCACGATCCGCCGGGTCAGGGAAAGACCGACTCCCCATCCCCCGCTCTTGGTCGTGATGCCGGGGTCGAAGAGTCGGTCGCGAATCCCCGGGTCGACCCCGGGACCGGAGTCCTCGACCTGAAGGGTGACCCATCCGTCCTCTCGATGGAACCCCCTCAGGACGATCCGCCCCCCGCGACCCCCGAGGGCATCGAGCGCGTTCTTCATGAGGTTCTCGAGCGCCCACGACAGGAGGACCTCGTTTCCGAGGACCTCGGGCAAGTCGGGTTCGATCTCGGTGTCGAGGCGCAGCTCGGCCCCGAGTCGCGGAATCCTGGCCCGCAGGTAGCGCTCCACCCCGCCGAGGACCCCACCGATCTCGAGCGGGGTCAGCTTCGTGTCGCGTCCGATGAGCTCGAAGCGCCGGCTCACGCGCTCCAGACGGTCGACATCTTCGGCGATCTCCCCGGCGACCTGCGGGTCCTCGAGATCGCCGGGTCGCTCACCGGCAGGCAGCCGCAGGACCTCGAGCCACCCCTTGAGCGACGAGATCGGGGTGCCGAGCTGGTGAGCGAGCTCGCGGGCCATGGCGGTCCAGGCACGATCCGCCTCGGCCCGTCGCTGCGCCCGAACCACCATCACTCCGACCAGGAAGAGGAGGAGAAAGCCACTGACCTGAAGCCAGGGAATCCAGCGGAGACGCTGCAGTTCGGGGGAATCCCCGAAGTAGATGCGGTTCAGCTCCGGGTCACCCACCGGGGGATTGCGAAGGGCCAGCCGGTCCGCATACTCCCGGGCCCGTTCCTGTCCCGCCGGGGTCATCAGGTCGACGTCGAAGGGAAGGTTCACCGCGTCGAGGATCGTGTCGCCGGGTCCGGTCAGGATCAGGGGAATCCCGGACTCCAGGATGATCTGCTGGAGTCGGACCAGCATCTCGACCCCCTCGTCGCTGACCGGGTCGTCCGGATCGGTCATCCCCGACTGAACCTCGGCCGAGAGCCGGGCGAGCGTCTCGTTGTCGGCACGAACCGCGTTGATGATCTGCTCCGTGTAGACCAGGTACCACCCCAGGAGCGCGACGAAGAGGAAGGCCAGCGCGATGGACCACCGACCCCTCAGCACGAGCCCCCCCCCGCGGCGGTCAGGGGACGAGTCGGTCCAGGCCCATCCGATCCCGGATCACCTCGGGGATCTCCACACTCCCGTCTTCGGCCTGATAGGTCTCGAGGATCGCGACCATCAACCGTGGCAGCGCCAGGGCCGAACCGTTCAGGGTGTGGGGGAACTCGGGCTTCTCACCGGGAGCCGGACGAAACCGGATGTTCGCTCTGCGGGCCTGGTAGTCCGTGAAGTTCGAGCACGACGAGACCTCGAGCCATCGCTCCACCCCGGGGGCCCAGACCTCGAGATCGTAGGTGAGCGCTGCCGAGAAGCCGAGGTCTCCGGCCGCGAGGCGAACCACCCGGTAGCTCAGCCCCAGCCGCTGCAGGATCGTCTCGGCCTCGGCCGTCAACTCCTCGAGCGCGTCCCTGCTCCGGTCCGGATGCTCGATGCGGACCAGCTCGACCTTCTCGAACTGATGCACCCTGAGCAGGCCCCTCGTGTCCTTCCCCGCAGCCCCGGCCTCACGTCGGAAGCAGGGAGTCGACGAGGTGTAGCGGATCGGAAGCTCCTCGGCCGACAGGATCTCGTCGCGTCTCAGGTTCGTCAGGGGGACCTCGGCGGTGGGGATCAGCCAGAGGCCATCCCGATCGGTCCGATACGACTCCTCGGCGAACTTCGGGAGCTGGCCGGTGCCCGTGAGCGATTCCTCGGTCACCAGGTACGGGAGGTGAAACTCCTCGTACCCGTGCTCGTCGAGATGCACCTGTAGCATCCACTCGATCAGGGAGCGCTGCAGGCGCGCCCCCGCTCCCCGGAGCACGGGAAATCCCGATCCCGAAACCTTGGCACCCCGTGGGAGGTCCAGGATCCCCAGCGTCTCCCCCAGCTCCCAGTGGGGCCGGGCATCGAAGGGGTGCCGGAGCGGCTCGCCCCAGCTGCGGATCAGCTCGTTGTCCTCCTCTCCCCCTGGTTCCACCTCGGGGAGCGGCAGGTTCGGCGTCACCAGGAGCAACTCCTGGATCTCGTGGTCCGCATCGGCCACCGTGGCGTCGAGCTGCGAGATCCGAGCTCCGACCTCACGCATCTCCAGGATCAGGGCCTCGGCATCCTCTCCGGCGCGCTTCTTCTCTCCGATGGTGCGCGAGACCTCGTTGCGCCTCGCCTTCAGCGCATCGGCTTCGGTGATCGCTGCCCGACGCACCTCGTCGAGCTCCAGAACCCGATCGATCGCGCCGACGTTTCCACCCGCTCCCCGCACGGAAAGTGCCGTGCGGAAGCGGTCGGGGTCGGCGCGAAGGCCTCGCAGATCTAGCATTCAGGACTCAGCTCGGGGGGACGAGGCTGCGGTTGTTGCAGTCCGGACTCGTGTCGAAGAGGAAGCGGAGCACCCCGTTCGCGTCGTCGATCTCGAGGGGCTCCACCTTCCCGTAGTAGGAGCACTGCTGTCCGAAGCGCCCGGGCTGCCGGTGGGTCCGGATCACGTAGATCGTCCCCATCTCCAGGGGAACCGCCGACCGCGTCACGTACGCGGCCGTGTCGCGGGGTGCCTCGCGCACCTGTTCGTAGCTCACGTTCGGAATCCGTGCGATCCCGGCGTCGGAGGTGACCCCGAGGGCGCGCGGGGGCACGAGGACCAGCGCCCCCCCCTGCCGATCGAGGGCGAAGTCCCAGCGGCCGATCGCCTCCGGGCTCTCGAGGACCACGCGCTGGCCCTGAAGCATCTCGAAGGCCGAGGGACGGTTGCGCTCCTCCCGGTCGAGCGAGTAGATGACGCGCTCTCTGGGGTCTTCGGTCCAGCGGACCAGGAAGGGATCATCGCCGCATGCCACCGTCGCCATTGCGACGAGGATGAGGGCGGGGATGACGCGTCGAATGGCCACAGATGACTCCCGGAAGTACGAATGAGTGTCTCGGCGCCCGGTCCATCGGGCTCCTCTCCCCCCGCTCCGCGGATCGGCGAGAGGTGAAGACTACCCGAAAGTGCGAGGTGGTGTCAACCCCGAAAGGCCCCGCCTTTCTTGACTTTACACCGTGTGCGCCGTAGGTTCCCGCCCGAATTCCAAACGGCGTCCTTCCGGGGGCTCCAGGGGGTCGAACTTCCGCCTAAGTCGACGTCTCCGCTCCTCGAATGGAGGGTTCATGGCGCAATTCGTACCTCCCCGCCCCGCCGGTTCACTCCGTCTTCTGGTCGCCGAAGACGAGCCCCACATCCGGCGCATCCTCGTGACGCTCCTGGAGGCGTCGGGCTTCCAGGTCGATGTCGCACGAAATGGACGCGAGGCGCTCGACCGGCTTCGAGGAGATGCTCGCTACGACATGGTTCTCACCGATCTGCTGATGCCGGAGACCACCGGTCTCGAACTGCTCGAGCTCATTCGCGACCTCCCGGGACGCCGCGACCTTCCGGTGATCGTGCTGACCGCCAAGGGGCAGGACGCCGACCGGGATCGGGCCTATGCCCTGGGTGCGGCCGACTTCATCACGAAGCCCTTCTCGCCGAAGAAGCTCCTCAATCGAGTGGACCAGATCCTTGGACAGTCCTGACCCACCGATCTCGGCCGTGATCCTCGCCGGGGGCGTCGGGTCCCGTTTCTGGCCCGCCAGCACTCCGTCGCGCCCGAAGCAGCTGCTCCCCCTCGCGTCCGAGAACCCCCTGATCGTCGACACCGTGACCCGGGCGCTGCGGCTGGTCCCCGACACTCGACTGCACATCCTGACCGGCGAGCACCTGCGGGAGCCCTTCCGGAGCGTGCTCCCCTCCCTTCCCTCCAGTGCCTACTGGATCGAACCCCGGGCCCGTGGAACCGGGCCGGTGCTCGCCTGGGCCGCCCATCGTCTCGTCCGCGAGGACCCGGACGCGGTGATGGTCTCGCTGCACGCCGATCACGCGATCGCACCCACTGACGCGATGGTGGAGCTGCTGGGTGCCGCCGGGTCCTTCGCGGCACGCGAGGGCCTCCTCCTGACGATCGCGATCCCTCCGACTCGCCCCGAAACGGGCTACGGCTGGATCCGCCCGGGGGAGCCGCTCGCGGATCGGCCGGGGTTCCGCGCCTGGCGGGTGGGCGCCTTCGTCGAGAAGCCGGAGCTCGAGACCGCCCGGAGATACCTTTCCGAAGGCTACCTCTGGAACTCCGGAATCTTCGTCTGGTCCGCCGCCACCTTCCTCGAGGAGCTCCGCCGGCTCAGCCCCGAGATCGGTCCCCACCTCCCCTTGCTCGACACGGGAGACGAGGCGGCCTTCTTCGACGCCGTCGAGGGGATTTCGGTCGACGAGGCCGTCCTGGAGCGGTCCGACCGGATCGGAACCGTCGAGGCGACCTTCGAGTGGGACGACGTGGGCAGCTGGAGCTCCCTGGCCCGTTCCCACCCCCCGGACGACGGGGACAATGCGACGCAGGGACCCGTGTACGCCCTGGACGCCCGACGCAACCTCGTCTGGTCCGACGAGGGTCCCGTCGTCCTCTGGGGGGTCGACGACCTCGTCGTGATCCGCTCCGGAGGCCTCACCGTGGTGGCCCCGCGGGACCGGAGCCCGGAGTGGAAACAGCTCCTCGACGCCCTCCCCCCCGAGCTCCGCGAGGAGGCGGACCAGCGCAGCGGCGACCCCCCGGAGGACACCCCATGACGGTCGAATTCTGGATCCTCGAGGACACCGGCCGACGTCTCTGGGCCCCCTTCGCCGGAACCCGTCCCGTCGGTGAACTCCTCTTCGGCACCTGCCTGCTCAGGGAACGGCTCGAGCGGTGGTTCGCAGAACCGACGCGCGGGTACCTGGCGCCGGACTCCCTGGTCGGCTTCGACGAACCCGGCGCGCCCCCGGTATACGGGGCTTCGGCAGCGATCGGACGTGGGGGCGACGAGGGGTCGGCGCTGCGCCTCGTGCTGAGCAGCCGCTTCGTGCCCGACCCCTCGGACCGGGCGCAGGCTTCGGAAGGCGCACTGGCGTCGCTCGTCGACGAGGTCCCGGATGCCGGCGCCCACCCCATCCCCATCGTGACCGGGGAGGACCGGAGCGACACCCCGACCGGCGTCGGCTGGATCCTCCCTCCCGGTGTGTCCCTCCCCCACGCTGCCGGAACCCCTCGACTGCCTGTGCCCGGCGAGGACAGCTCGGGAAGCGGAGCGCGCTCCGCACTCCGAATCCGCGGAGAGCTGCTCGAGGGCCCGTGGTCGCTCATGGCGCGAAATCCCGATCGGATCCGAATCGATCTCGAGACCGACCGCCCGGGCGCCCGCGCCGGGTCGGTGGAGATCCGGGACCTTCGATCCGCCGAGCTGCGGGGCGTCGAGATCCTGGGCTCGCACCCCGTCACCGCGGAGCCCGGGGGGCGGATCGATCCCCAGGTGGTCCTCGACGCCCGCGACGGACCGATCCACCTGTGCTCGGGCGTTCGGATCGACCCCTTCACGCACCTCGTCGGGCCGGCGTGGATCGGCCCCGACTCGAGTCTTCTGGGGGGACGCATCGCCTCGTCGAGCGTGGGGCCGACGTGCAAGATCCGGGGTGAGGTCGAGGCGAGTGTCGTGCTGGGGTTCAGCAACAAGGCGCACGACGGGTACCTGGGGCACGCCGTGGTGGGCCGCTGGGTGAACCTCGGGGCCGGCACCACGAACTCCGATCTCAAGAACAACTACAGCCCGGTCCGAGTCGAGCTCGGCCGCGAGCAGACGGTGGACACCGGGCTCCTCAAGGTCGGCGTCTTCCTGGGCGACCACGTGAAGACGGGGATCGGGATGATGCTGAACACGGGGACCGTGGTGGGGGCCGGGAGCAACCTGTTCGGGGGGATGATGCCCCCGCGCTGGGTTCCGGCCTACTCGTGGGGCTCGGGGGATCGGCTCGTCCCCTTTCGGCTGGACCGCTTCCTCGAGGTCGCACGGCTGGCGATGGGGCGCCGCTCGCAGTCGCTCCCGGATTCGATGGCCGAACTCCTCGGGGAGCACTGGAAGCAGACGCACGGGGGACGGGTCCGGTGATCGCCCCCGCGCCTCTTCCGGACCTCGGGTCGGCGGGACCCCGATGAAGGTCGCCATGCTCGGAAGTGGAAGTCGGGGGAACGCCACCCTCATCCGCGCGGCGGGTCGGACGATCCTCGTCGATGCCGGATTCAGCGGACGTCAGCTGGCCCTCCGGATGGAGAGCCTGGGGGTGGACCCGGAATCGGTCGACGCGCTCGTGATCACGCACGAACACGGAGACCACACGCGGGGGGCCGGGATCTTCGCCCGCCGGTACGGCACCCCGATCTACATGAGCGTCAACACCCGGGAGGCCTGCGCCGCGCTCTTCCGGGGCAGGGAGACCATCCACCCCTACACCCCCGGTCGCCCCTTCATGCTCGGAGAGCTGCGGATCGATCCCTTCCTGACGGTCCACGATGCCGTGGACCCCGTGGCCGTGACGGTCAGCTGCACCCGAAGCGGTCTCCGGGTGGGGGTCGCGACGGACCTGGGGCGGCCCACCGCGGGAATCCGCCACTCGCTCCGGGAGTGTCACCTCCTGATCCTCGAGGCGAACCACGACGAAGGCCTCCTCCGCGCGGGCCCCTATCCGCCCACGGTCCAGGGACGGATCGCCTCGTCGCACGGCCATCTCTCGAACCATGCCGCGGCCAGCTTCGCCCTCGAGCTCCTCCATCCGGAGCTGTACGGGATCGTCCTGGCCCACCTCTCCGCGGAGTGCAACCGGCCGCAACTCGCCCGGCAGGTCGTTCGCGAGGCCCTCGAGAGCCGTGGGTACCGCGGCCTGGTGCAGGTGGCGCCGCAGGACGAGCCCACCCCCTTCTACGACCTCGAGGAGCTCCGGATGCGGAGCGGGCCCGCGCAGCTTCCCCTCTTCTGACGCCCCCGAACGGTCACGACGCCGGCACCATCCTCGGCCCCTTCGGGGCCGGTGCGTCGATCAGAGGCCGAAGAGCCGGAGAAAGTCGTTTCCCAGGGCCAGGACCATGATCCCGATCAGGACCACGAATCCCACCTGGCTCCAGCGCATTCGCTGCTCCACCGAGACCGGGCGACCCCGGACCGCCTCGATCCCCAGAAAGACCAGATGCCCCCCGTCGAGGACCGGGATGGGCAGAAGGTTCAGGATCGCGAGATTCACCGAGAAGAAGGCCATGAATCCCAGGAAGACGGGAATCCCCTGGGCGGCGGCCTGCCCCGACGCCTCGCCGATCGTGACGATGCTGCCCAGGTTCCGCGGTGACATCTGCCCCGTGAAGAGATCCCGCAGGAATCCGAGGATCAGTCCGGTGACCCAGACGGTGTCCTCGTACCCCGACTGGATCGCCTCGATGGGGCCGACGGGCACGTAGGCGGTCCCGGACGGCACGGGGCTGGCGCCGATCTGGCCGATCGTGATCGTCTCCCCGGTGTCGATGTCCTCGCCCCGGACCAGGTTCGGCGTGACGGTGCGGACCACCTCGCTCCCCCCACGCTCGAGGGTGAGGCGGGTCTCGGCTTCCGGACGATCCCGGATCATCGCCGTGAACTCGTCCCAGAGCCGAATCGGGATGTCATCGACCGCGAGCACCCGGTCGCCCTCCTGGATGCCCCCCCGGTCCGCCGGAGATCCGGGCAGGACCCCGGCAATGACGGGCGCGATGTAGTACCCGATCGCCCGCACACTACGATCGACCGCCTCGGGGTCCCCGGGAAGGTCGATCATCACCGAACCCTCGGGGTTGCGGTAGGCGACCTCCACCGAGCTTCCCGGCTCCTGCGAGCGCAACGCATCGCGCACATCGCCCCAGTGCCGCAGGTCGCGGTCCCCGATCCGGGTCAGCGCCGCACCGACCGGAATCTCCTCGAGCGCCTGCATGCCCGGGGCCAGCATGTCGGAGCGGATCTGCCCCAGTTCGAGGGTGTCGGGCACCGGCGTGCCCCAGCCCAGGGCGATCACGAAGTAGGCGAAGAAGGCGAAGAGCATGTTCATGATGACCCCGGCCGAGATCACCCAGGCGCGAGCCCAGACCGGCTTCGAGTCGTAGTCGGAGTCGGAGGGTGTCCGGCGAGGCCGTTCGGCGCCATCGCCCTCCCCGGCCGAGGCTCCCCCCTCGATCTTCTCCATGACCTCGTCGTCCATCCCCCCCATCTTCACGTAGCCGCCCAGGGGGATCGCGGCGAGGATGTACTCGGTGCCTCCCCGCTCGAACCCGGCGACGCGCGGGCCCAGGCCGATCGAGAAGCGCTCGACCCGGACACCGACGGACTTGGCGGCCCAGAAATGGCCGAGCTCGTGCACGAATATGAGCACGCCCAGAACGATGATGGTTGCGATGATCGTCATACGTCAGTCAGGCTCCAGCCCTCAGGAATCGTGGCGCGAGATCCAGTCGTGCACGAACCGCCGCGCCTCACGGTCCGACTCCTGTACCCCGACCAGCGAGATCGGATCATCCGAGGTACCCACGAGTCCCTCGATGGCGTCATGCACCGCCTCGGCCATCGCGGGAAAGCCGATCCGCTCCGTCAGGAAGGCCTCGACCGCGATCTCGTTCGCGGCGTTGAAGATCGCCGGAGCCAACCCACCCTTCCGACCTGCGTCGGTCCCGACCCCGAACATCGGGAAGGCGGCGTGATCGATCGACTCGAAGGTGAGCGGAGAGGAACGGACCGCGTCGAAGGTCCGAAGACTCCGATCGTCCAGGCGCTCGGGGAAGCTGAGCGCATACAGAATCGGCAGCTCCATGGTCGGAAAGCCCATCTGGGCCATCACCGACCCGTCGATGAACTCCACCATCGAGTGGATCACCGACTGCGGGTGCACGACCACGTCGATCGACTCGTAGGGGATCCGGTAGAGGACATGGGCCTCGATGACCTCGAGCGCCTTGTTGGCCAGGGTGGCCGAGTCGATCGAGATCTTTGCGCCCATGCTCCAGGTGGGATGCTTGAGCGCGTCTCCGGGCCGGACCGACCCCAGACGCGACGCGTCCCATCCCCGGAAGGGTCCGCCCGACGCGGTCAGCAGGAGGCGGGACACGGTCCGGCGCTCCCCTCCGTTCATGCACTGGAGGATGGCCGAATGCTCGGAATCGACGGGCACCAGTTCGCCGCCACCCTCCTCCCGGGCCGCCATGACGAGGTCCCCGCCCGCAACGAGCGATTCCTTGTTGGCGAGTGCCACTCGCTTTCCGGCACGCAGCGCCTCGAGGGTCGGCTCCAGCCCGGCGAAGCCGACCAGGGCGTTGACGACCACGTCGATGTCGGGGTCCCGGACGATCTCGAGGAGGGCTTCACGCCCCCCGTTCCACCCCGAGGGCCTGGGGTCGAGCGTCCGGAAGCTCTCGGGGTCGGCCACCACCACGCTCCGCGCCCCGTGGCGCCCGGCCTGCTCCCGGAGGAGGTCGACGGACCGGTTCGCCGTCAGCGCCCTCACCTGGAACCGCTCCGGATGGCGGCTCACGACCTCGAGGGTGCTTCGACCCACGGACCCTGTGGATCCGAGGATCGCGATGCGCGTCACCGCGGAAGAGTTCGACATCGAATCAGCCCCCCCACCCGAGGAAGAAGGGGACCAGCAGATAGGTCGTCGGAACCGTGAACAGCACGGCGTCGAATCGATCCATGACCCCTCCGTGCCCGGGAAGCAGGCTCCCCGAATCCTTGACCCC
This sequence comes from Gemmatimonadota bacterium, assembly GCA_007126575.1. GTDB lineage: Bacteria > Gemmatimonadota > Gemmatimonadetes > Longimicrobiales > Gaopeijiaceae > SLBA01. The sequence continues at coordinate 64,507 of SLBA01000013.1, forward strand.
GGCCTCTCGCTTCAGCAGGGACTCGGCCAGATCGCCGAGCTGGGCGACCACGCCCACCACCAGCCCGAGGAGAGCGGCGGCGAGCACCGAAAGCTGCAGACCGCCTCCCATGGTCGGGAGCAGTAGGACCGTGAAGGCCGCGGCGGCGGCCATCGCGCCGAGGAGTCCGGCGACCGCACCCTCGACCGTCTTCGACGGGCTCACCGCGGGGATGAGCTTGCGATTCCCGAACCGCCGGCCACCGAAGTAGGCCGAACTGTCGCCGATCCATGTCACGAGAAGGGGAAAGACCAGAAGAAAGGTCCCCTCCCACGACATCGGACTCCAGGAGGCGGCGGGGTGTTGGCGAAGGAAGATCATGAAGGCCATCGGGAGCGCCACGTATGCCGTCGCCAGAAGGGTGGAGCCGACCGCGACCATCGGTCCGCCCTGCGCACCCCGAAGGAAGATGGCGAAGATGAGCGAGGCGAGCGTCGTCGCCAGAAGGAGCCCGAGCGCGATGCCCGCCCACGGGGGGTAGGCGCCGAACCAGCCCGCGAACACGACCAGGAGCGCCGTCACTGGGAGTGCGATGCCCGCGAAGGGCACCCAGCCTCCGGCGCGAGCGAAGCCCAGCACCTCGTGGCACGCAGCGAGCGCCAGGAGGAGCACCACGGTGGTCATGATCCATCCGCCGGCCCAGACCACCGCGAAACCGAAGGGAATTCCGATCCCGGCAACGACGAGCCTGAGCCCCAGGTTACTTCCGGTCATCGGGACTCAGGCCTTTTGTCGGGGGGACCGTTTCGACGAGACGTCAGGAAGGCGAGACACGGCCGAAGCGGCGCTCCCTGCGCTGGTACTCGTGGACGGCGGCTTTCAGGTCCTCGCGGGTGAAATCGGGCCAGAGAACCGGAGAGATGTGGATCTCGGTGTAGGCCAGCTGCCAGAGCATGAAATTCGAGAGCCGGAACTCGCCCGAGGTGCGGATCAGGAGGTCCGGATCCGGGAGGCCGCGGGTATAGAGGACCTCTTCGAGCGCATCCTGGTCGATCTCGTCGGGGGCCATCCGGCCCCGCACGGCCTCCTCGGCCAGGAGCCGGGCCGCGCGCAGGAGCTCGTCCCGCCCCGAATACGAGAGCATGAGATTCAGGTGCAACCGTTGCCCGTCGGCCGTGACCTTCTCGATCTGCTCCACGGCCTCGCGCACATCCTCGTCGACCCGGTCCAGATCGCCCAGGATTCGGACCCGGATCCCCTTCTTGCGAAGCTCGTCGCGCTCCTTCTCGGCGTAGTACTTGAGCAGCCCCATCACCGCCAGCACCTCCTCCTCGGGCCGCTCCCAGTTCTCGGTGCTGAAAGCGAAGAGGGTGAGAATCCCGACCCCGGCCTCGACACACCCCTCGAGGGCCTCCCGGACCGCGGTCATCCCCGCCCGGTGCCCCTCCTGCCGTGGCAGGCCTCGATCGCATGCCCAGCGACCATTGCCGTCCATGATGACGGCGATGTGGCGGGGTGGCGGACCATTGGGTGACGGCATGGAGAAAGGGGGCTCAGTCATGGGTTGGAAGATGTCCCCGGGGTCCCGCCATGTCAAAGCGGCGGAACCCTGCTCCCGGACTTCGGAACGGGAGCACGGGGACGGGCGCTGTTCAGACCGTCATGATTTCCTTTTCCTTGGCCTCGAGCGCCTCGTCGATCTTCTCGATATAGCGATCCGTCAGCTTCTGGACCTCATCGACCAGTCGACGACCTTCGTCGTCGGAGAGCTCCCCCTCCTTGACCCGCTCCTTGATGTCATCGTTCCCTTCACGCCGGGCGTGCCGGATCGACACCCTTCCCTCCTCCGCCATCTTCGAAAGCAGCTTCACGTACTCCCGACGACGCTCCTCGTTGAGCGCCGGGATGGGAATCCGGATCACGGCACCGTCATTCGCCGGGTTGAGCCCCAGGTCGGCCTGCAGGACGGCGCGCTCGATGTCGGCGATGATCGATCGGTCGAAGGGCTGGAGCATGAGGAGGGACGGCTCCGGGGTGCTGATCGTCGCCACCTGGTTGAGGGGGACCTTGGCCCCATAGGCCTCGACCCGCACCGTATCGAGGATCGCGGGGGTCGCCTTGCCCGTGCGCACGGTGCCGAACTCCCGGCGCACCGCTTCGAGCGCCTCGTCCATCCGGCTCTTTACCTGGTCAATCGTCGACATGGGTGGGTGGACTCCAATCGATGGGTGGATTCGATGGTGAAGCGTACGTTCAGGAAACGAGGGTCCCGACCGTCTCGCCCCGGATCGCGGCCGCGATCGCACCGGTGCGGCCGAGGTCGAGCACGATGATCGGAAGTCCGTTTTCCTTGCAGAGCGACACGGCCGGGGCATCCATCACGCCCAGCTCCTGCGCGACGACCTCCTGAAAAGAGATCGACGGGAGGAAGGTCGCGTCCGGATTGGTCTCCGGATCGGAGGTGTAGACACCCGCGACCTTGGTGGCCTTGATGATCACATCCGAGTCCATTTCGATGGCTCGAAGGACCGCCGCGGTGTCGGTCGAAAAATAGGGGTTCCCGGTTCCCCCCGCGAAGAGGACCACACGGCCCTTCTCGAGGTGGCGAAGGGCCCGACGTCGGATGTACGGCTCCGCGAGCTCCTCCATCCGGATCGCGGTCATCACCCGCGTCTCGACGCCCTTGCGCTCGAGCATGTCCTGCAGGGCCATCGCATTGATGATCGTGGCGAGCATCCCCATGTAGTCGGCCGATACCCGGTCCATCCCCTTCTGGGACGCGATCGCCCCACGCACGATGTTGCCTCCCCCCACCACCAGCCCCAACGCCACACCCATCTCGTGAACCGCCTTCACCTCTTCGGTGAGCCGGTCCACTACGGGCGGGTCGATCCCGAACCCCCGATCTCCAGCCAGCGCCTCTCCGGAGAGCTTCAGCAGCACTCTCTGGTACTTGATGGGCTCCACGCTCGGCTCGGACATCAGCGTCGGTTCCTGGGCATGGTCGGAAAACCTCCGGCGTTGGTGAGGGCGAGGGGGGGCACTCAGCCCTCTTCCCCGACCTCGAAGCGCGCAAACCGCGCGACCTCGATCTTCTCTCCGGTCTTGGCGGCGACCTGAGTGATCAGCTCCTCGATCGTCTGGTCGGGGTTCTTCACGAAGGGCTGCTTCATGAGGGTGATCTCCTCGAAGTACTTCCGGAGCTTCCCCTCGACGATCTTCTCCTGGATGTTCTCGGGCTTGCCCTCGTTGCGGACCTGCTCCAGATAGACCTGTCGCTCCCGCTCGACCACGTCCGAGGGGATGTCCGAGTCGGAGACGGCGAGCGGCCGGGCCGCCGCGACATGCATGGCAAGGTCGCGCGCCAGCCCCTGGAACTCGTCGGTGTTCGCCACGAAGTCCGTCTCGCAGTTCAGCTCAACGAGGACCGCGATCCGGCCGCCATGGTGCACATAGCTCCCGACCGTCCCCTCGTTCGCCGCCCGCTCCGAACGCTTCGCCGCCTTCGCCTCGCCCCGGCTCCGGAGCAGGTCGATGGCCGCCTCGATATCCCCGTTGGTCTCCTCGAGAGCACGCTTGCAGTCGAGCATTCCCGCTCCCGTGCGATCCCTGAGTGCCTTCACTTCCTTTGCGCTCACGCTCATTTTGCCTCGAGCCTCAATCGTTCAGATGGTCGTGTTTCACGAAAAAGGGCGGAACCGGGAGCGGTCGGGACCGAAACCTCCGGTCCCGACCGCTCTTCGGCTGCCGCCCGTCACCCAGCCGGAGCCAGACGCGCCGTCCGAGTGCAAGAAGGGCGCATGGAGATCCGTCGGCCGCTTCAGGCCTTTTCGGCCGCGTCCTCGTCCTGCTTCTCGTCGGTGGCCGCCGCTTCACCGGCCGTGTCTTCGGCACCTTCGGGCGCGGCCTTGGCCGTCACCTTCTCGGTCGCCGAAGGGGCATCGTCAGCCGCCGCCGTGTCGTCGGACGCTTCGGGCTGGGATTCCTCTTCGGCCTGCTCGGCGTCGGCGCCCTTCTTGATGCTGGCGATGACCTCGGGCCGCGGCTTCCGCCGGCGACGGAGTCTCCGCTTGGCCACGTCGTCGCTCGCCGCGGTCTTCTCACCGGTCTCGGTCGAATACGTCGTCGCCTCGGCCTCGACCTGACGCTTCCGGTCCTCTTCGGGCACCTCACGGCGCGCCGACAGGATCGCGTCGCCGATCGCTCCGGAGATCAGGCTCACGGAGCGGATCGCGTCGTCGTTACCCGGGATCGGATAGTCGATCCGGTCCGGATCCGCGTTGGTATCGGTGATCGCGATGACCGGAATGCCCAGTCGATTCGCTTCCTTGACCGCGATGACCTCGCGCTTGGCGTCGACCACGAACATGGCGCCGGGAAGGCGTCCCATGTCCTTCACACCCGAGAAGTACTTGCTCAGTTTCGCGCGCTCGCGATCGATGAGGAGCTGCTCCTTCTTGGTGTAGAACTCGAAGGCATTCTCCTCCTGGCCCCGCTCCAGCTCCTTCAGGCGCCGGATCTGCTGCCGGATCGTCTGATAGTTGGTGAGCATTCCACCGAGCCAGCGCTCCGTCACGTAAAACGCGCCGCAACGATCCGCCTCCTCCTCGATGATGCCCCTGAGCTGGGGCTTGGTGCAGACGAAGAGAACGCGCTCCCCCTTCAGAACCACCTTCTTCGCCAGCGTCTCGGCCGCACGGAGACGGTCGAGCGTCTTGCGCAGGTCGATGATGTGGATCCCGTTGCGCTCCGTGAAGATGTACTTGCGCATCTTCGGGTTCCAGCGACGGGTCTGGTGGCCGAAGTGGACTCCGGCCTCCAGCAGGTGATTCAGACCGACCTGCTCGAACTCTTGCTGCTCCTCCATATTCACTCGTTCCTCTCGCGAATCGCGATTAACGCTTGCTGAACTGGAAACGCTTCCGGGCTTTCGGACGTCCGGGCTTCTTCCTCTCGACCTTTCTGGAGTCGCGGGTCAGAAGTCCGGACTTTCGGAGAACGGGGCGAAACTCTTCGTCTGTCTTCAGGATGGCACGGGCGAGGGCCAGCCGGATCGCATCCGCCTGACCGGTCACACCTCCGCCGCGCACCCGGGCGACGACATCGAACTGGCCGTCGAGTTCGGATACCTTCAGCGCTTCTTCCGCCCGCTTCCGATGCAGGAGGCGCGGGAAGAAGTCCTGGATGGTGCGGTCATTGATCGACCACTCGCCGCTCCCCGGTCGGAGAATGACTCGGGCGGTCGCGTTCTTGCGCCGCCCGACGGCGTGGATCTGCTCTACGGTCTTCTGGGCCATGGTCTCGGTGACTCCGGTTGCGACGGGTTTCAGATCTCGAGGGGCTCTGGCTGCTGACCCTGGTGCGGATGCTCCGAACCGGGGTAGACCTTGAGCTTGCTGCGGATCTTCCGACCGAGTGCGTTCTTGGGAAGCATTCCCTTGACCGCCAGCTCGATCACCCGCTCGGGGTGTGTCTGGATCATTCTCCTGAAGGGAATGTGCTGCTCTCCCCCCATGTAGCCGGAGTGCCGGAAGTAGGTCTTCTGATCGGCCTTGTTCCCGGTCAGCCTGACCTGCGACGCATTGAGGACCACGACGTGGTCGCCGGTATCCAGATGCGGCGTGTAGATCGGCTTGTGCTTCCCACGAAGCACACGGGCGACCTCGGTGGCGACGCGACCGAGCGGCTTTCCTGCCGCATCGACCACCCACCAGCGGGTCTCGATTTCATTGGCTTTCGGTGTATATGTCTTCATGATCTCACTGGGTGCACCGCAAGTAAACAGAGCTTTAAATGGTACCCCCGGAGCGCCCTGTTGTCAACGGCCTGATTGGATTGGAGAAACGACGCGGCACGCACGTACGCTCCGGAATCGGGACCGTCCGCTCGAACCGGGGTGTCGGGCCGCCCGTCTCACCCCGTGAAGCTTTCGAGAAACCGGTACCGGGACGCGTGTCGGAGCCGGGTGAGCCCCTTCTCCTTGATCTGCCGAACCCGCTCCCGGGTCACGTCGAGGATCGAGCCGATCTCCTCGAGCGTCATCGGGTCCTGGTCGTCGAGTCCGAAGTAGAGGCGGAGGACCTTGGCCTCGCGTTCATCGAGCGATCCCAATGCGTCCTCGACGACCTCCCGCAGCGCCTGATCGTAGGCCTCGTCCTCGGGGTCCACGGCGAGTTCGTCCGGAAGATAGTCGAGCAGGGGCTTTTCATCGCCGCGAAGGGTGGGGACATCGAGGGAGACCGAGGCCCTCGAGACCTGAAGCCCGCTACGGACCTCCTCGATCGAGATCTCGAGGTCGGCAGCGATCTCCCGCGGCGTGGGTTCCCGGCCGAGCTCCTGCAGCAGCGCCTTCGAACTCCGTCCGATCCGGTTCAGGGCACCGGCCCGGTTGAGGGGGATGCGCACGATTCGGCTCTGCTCGGCGAGCGCCTGCAGGATCGCCTGCCGAATCCACCACACCGCGTAGGAGATGAACTTGATGCCCCGGGTCTCGTCGAACTTGTGGGTGGCTCGAATCAGCCCGAGGTTTCCTTCGTTGATGAGGTCGGCCATCATCACCCCCTGCCCCTGGTACTTCTTGGCGATCGAGACCACGAACCGAAGGTTGGAACGGACCAGCTTGTCGAGCGCCTCCTGATCGCCCTCGCGGATTCGGCGAGCCAGCTCGGCCTCCTCTTCGCGCGTGATGAGCGGATACCTGCTGATCTCCTCGAGGTATCGATCGAGCGCCCCCTCGGGCTGCGCGGAAGGCCCCGGGGGGGTCATTGCACCCTCCCCCCGATCCGGCTCCACCGGACTTCGCGGGGCAGGGGCAGTCCGACGGAGCCGATCAGCTCCGAGGAGTAGTACACGATCCACGGCCGTCCCTTGATCGACTCTCGTTCGACGAACCCCCAGTACCGGGAGTCCTCGGAGTTGTCCCGGTTGTCTCCGAGCACGAAGTACCGCTCGGGCGGCACGATCAGTGGGCCCCAGTTGTCGCGGGACGGACGATACCCCCCGGGCCGTTGCCCCCCCTTGAGAAACGGTCTCTGCCACGCCATCCCCGGATGGACCGCATCGCCACTCCGGTCGATGTGGCGCGCGTAGGGCTCGTCGAGTTCCACCCCGTTTCGGATCAGCCGCTTCGCCTTCATCTCGAGCGTGTCGCCGGGCATGCCCACGAGTCGCTTCACATAGTGCTTCTCGGGCTCATGCGGAGGATGAAATACGATGACCTCCCCCAGGGAGGGCTCGACGAGCGCGGGGAACGATACCCCGAGGCCGGGGATCTCCGCCCCGTAGACCGCCTTGTTGACGAGCAGGAAGTCTCCGGCCAGCAGCGTGCCCTCCATCGAAGATGTCGGGATCTTGAAGGCCTCGACCACGACCGTGCGGAGGACGAGAAACACCATGAGCGTCAGGAGTACCGAGCGGGCCGCCTCGAAGAGGAACCGCGAGGAACTCCTGCGCGCCACTCGGGGCTCCTCCAGAGGGGGGGAGTCCGGGCCTGAAGCTGGAGTGGAAGTCATGGCGCTCCGCCGTATTCGGCTCGCGAATGCACGCTACCGCTCCGGGTCCGTGACCCCGAGGGGGAGGCGCTTCGCGGCCTCGCTGCTGAATGAAGATCCTGCTGGAGTCGACGGGCAGAGGCCGTCGGCGCAACGGGCGCGAACCCTTCCGGGCGCACGCCCATCTAGGGCTACCCAGATCGAAAGGTCCCCGTTCCCTCCACGCCGCCGGAAACCCCCGGCGCTCAGGGGGGGGCCGGGCTCACCCTTCTCGCTTCAGGTCGTAGCGGTCCATCTTCTTGTAGAGGTTCGACCGGGGCATCTCGAGAACACGCGCCGTCTCCGACACGTTCCAGTCGTGCTCCCGGAGCTTCTGCAGAAGGAAGGCGCGCTCGGCCTGGTCCCTGAACTCGGCGAACGAGGGCGCTTCAAGGAGCCGGGGGCCGAGCCCGACTCCCCCCTGAGGGCCTCCGACCAGGAGTTCCACGTCGGTGAGTTCCACGCGGTCTCCCGAGGAGAGGATCAGGAGACGCTCGACAGTGTTCCGGAGTTCCCTCACATTTCCGGGCCAGTCCAGCGCCTCGAGCCGGCTCATCGCCTCGGAGCTGAACTCGCGGCGCGGAAGCCCGTCCTTGCGAGCCATCGTGGAGACGAAGTGCTCGACCAGGCGGGGGATGTCCTCCCGGCGCTCCCTGAGGGGAGGGACCACGATCGGAACCACGTTCAGGCGGTAGAAGAGGTCCTCCCGGAACCGTCCCTCCTCGATCTCCGACTCCAGCTCCTTGTTCGTGGCCGCGATCACCCTCACATCGACCTTCCGAACCTCCTGGCCTCCGACCCTCGTCACCGTGCCCTCCTCGAGCGCACGCAAAACCTTTGCCTGGGCGGAGAGGGACATGTCGCCGACCTCGTCGAGGAAGAGCGTCCCCAGGTGCGCACGTTCGAAGGTCCCGGGGCGGTCCTGGACCGCGCCGGTGAAGGACCCCTTCATGTGCCCGAAGAGCTCGGACTCGATCAGTTCCGAGGGGATCGCCGCGCAGTTCACCTCGATGAAGGGGGCCTCGGCCCGGCGCGAGCTCCGGTGAATCGCCCGTGCGACGAGCTCCTTTCCCGTTCCGTTCTCGCCGGTGATCAGGACCCGTGCATCGGTGGGTGCCACGCGCTCCACGCGCTCGAGCACCTGCCGGATCTGATAGGACTCCCCGACGATCTCGTGCGCCGTCGCGACCTCGGTTCGGAGCGCCTCGACGGACTCCGACAGCCCCTTTCGCTCGAGCACGTTGCGCAGGGTGACCAGGAGTCGGTCGGTGTCGAGCGGCTTCTCGAGGAAGTCGAAAGCCCCCCTCCGCGTCGCCTCGACGGCGGTGTCGATCGTGCCGTGGCCCGAGATCATCACCACCTGAAGTCCGGGGTGCTCCTCCTTGATCGCCGCCAGGGCTTCCAGCCCGTCTATCCCCTCCATCTTCACATCGAGGAAGATGGCGTCGGGCGGATCCGCACGGATCGTGGAGAGGGCCTCCTCACCCGACGAAGCGACGGTGACCTCATGGCCCTCGTACTCGAACAGCTGCCGCAGAATCCCGCGGATGGAGGCTTCATCGTCGACGATCAGAAGGTGGGCCATGGCTCGGCAGGTCGGGAGGGTGATCGGGAAGGGGTCAGCGTCCGCGTGTGAGCCGGAGGAATTCGTCCTGGAGTCGGACCGAGCGGATTCCGTCGGGCAGGGGAATGCGGATGATCTCGGGGGGCAGATCGTCGGACGCATCGGGGTTCAGGATCTCGACGATCGGGGGAATGAACCGGGATGGAATGGGAATCGAGGCCGCCTCGAGCCGGTTCACCACGAATCCAGCGTCGCCCCCGTCGATCCCGATGACCCGGCCCCGAAGCTGGACCGGGACCGTGTCCGGAAGGATCTGCCGGACCCCCTCGAGGTCGGGGAGTCGCGGGATCAGCTCCCGGGCCACCCTCACCCCGATGGTGACCTCGCCGTCCCGGATGCTCACCGACGGGTCGGCCACCCCCGCTGGAAACCGGTAGGCCGATCCGAAGCGGAGCACGCTCTCGAGCTCCACGGCCGAGAACGAGACTTCGCCCTCTTCGGCGGCCATGAAGGCCTCGAAACGTTCGATCGCCCCGGTGGCGAGATCCGGGCTGGGCTCGGCGGCCTCGGGCGGCTCCCGGTACGCTTCGACGAAACGCATGATCTCGTCGCCCCGGAACCAGAACACGGCCGCGGCGGCGATCAGAAGGACGGTGAGGGGCAGGCACCCCCGCGCGCATCCGTTCACGACCGGGCCGCGGGATCCGCGCATCGGGCCCGTCGATCCGGGCATCCAGTCATTCGTCCCCGGAGGGTTCGGAGAGGAGGGGGATCCGGGCCAGTGTGCTGTAGCGCGCCCCCTCCCGGGACAGGTGGGAGCGCATGATGTCGACCGTGCGCACGTCGACCGTCCCGGAGTACTCGATCCCGGCCGCGAGTTCGTCGAGGCCCCGGAAGGCCCCGGCGCCCTCGTCGACGCTGGATCGGCCCACGGTCAGGTGCGGGTGGAAGGCGCGGGTCTCCCGACCGAATCCGTGGGAGGCCAGCCCCCACTCCAGGTCCTGCTTCAGGCACCGCAGCGCCGGCGAGGGCTCGGCACCCACCCAGAGGACCTCCGGGCGCCGGATCGTCGGGAAGGCCCCGAAGCCCTCGATGACCAGGGGGAAGGCGCGCGTGGCGTCCGACACCCGCTTGACCACCTTTTCGATGATCGGGAGACGGTCGGGGTCGAGATTTCCGAGAAACTTCAGGGTGAGGTGATAGCTCTCGGGGTCGAGCCACCGGACCGGGTACCCTGCCTCCCTCAGGGGCTGGGCCGCCTCATGGATCCGTTCACGTTCGGAATCCGGGACGTTCAGGGCGATGAAGAGGCGCATTCAACTCTTTGGAGAGGGGGGAAGAGATCTCGAAGTGGCGACAGACGAACCGTTCGAGAACGCCGCCGGACAGGGTAGTACCGCAGGGTTCCGGAATCGTTCATGGAAGGATTCCCTCGGACACCGGCGGCGAGGCCACTCGACCGCGTCAATCGAAGCCGGGGGCGGTCGCCATCGTGCGGGAGAGGATGGCGTCGACGCCCGCGATCGCCCGGTCCACATCGTCCTCGGTCGAATTCCATCCCAGCGAGAAGCGGAGTGCTCCGGTCTCGAGCGTGCCGAGGAGCCGATGCGCTTCGGGGGCACAGTGCAGCCCCGCCCGGCAGAGCACGTCCCACCCCTTCTCGAGCTCGTCGGCCAGCTCCGACGGAGTCATCGCGTCGGCGACGATCGTGACGACGGCACCCCCCTGCGGGTCGGGCGGTGAGACCACGCGCACCCCCTTCACGGAGTCGAGTCCCTCGCGCAGCCGTGCCTTGAGCCGGCACTCCTCGGTGTGGAGGGCTTCGACCCCCCGCTCGAGCACGAAATCGCACCCGGCCAGCAGTCCCGCGAGCCCGGGGGCGTTCGGCGTTCCCGCCTCGAGGTGGTCCGGGTACACGGGAGGCATCTCCCGGAGTGCCGAATCTCCCCCGGTCCCCCCCGTACAGAAGGGCTCGACCTCGACCCCTTCGCGCACCCACAGACCCCCGGTACCCTGGGGTCCGAGGAGGCCCTTGTGGCCCGTGAAGGCCACGAGGTCCACATCGCAGTCCCCGGGGTGGTCCGCCAGGTGACCCGCGGACTGTGCGGCATCGACCAGTACCAGGACCCCGCGCTCCCGGGCGAGCTTCGAGAGCTCGGCCAGGGGCAGCCGACTGCCCAGGACGTTGGATATGGCGTTGACCACGAGCAGGCGGGCCCCCTCGAGCATCGTTGCGGCGGCGTCGAGGTCGAAGCTCCCGTCTCCCGCGGCCTCGAGCATCCGAACCTCGATGTCGCGGCTCCGCGAAAGCGCATGGACCGGACGGAGCACGGCATTGTGATCGAAGGGAGAGATCACGACGGCGTCTCCCGTGCGGGTGACCCCGTGGATCGCCGTGTTCAGCGCGTGCGTGGCGTTGAGCATGAAGGTGATCTGCCCGGGGTTGCCCGGGAGCCCCATGACGCGGGCCAGCCGCCGCCGACAACGGAACGCGATCCGACCGGACTCGATCGAGCGCCGATGCCCGCCGCGCCCGGGCGACGCGCCCACATCGGTCAGGAAGTGGTGGACCGCCGCGGCGACCGCTTCGGGGCGAATGGCGGACGTGGCTGCATAGTCCAGGTAGTGCATGGGGCCACCGTGTCCAGGGTGAGGCCGGGTCAGGGCGGTCTCCCCCGGACGAGATCCGACGGGCGGGGAAGGCCGGAATCAGGAGAAAATTCTACCTGATCCCGACCCGGCCCACAACCGTGTTCCCGACGCCCGGGGCCAACCGGTGTCCGTCCCCCCTCCTCCGGACCGCTGGATCGCCGGTGGCCGGAGGTGTCGGGCTCAGAAGGTCGTGAAGACCATGCCCGTCGGGCAGAGTCCGACCGACACCTCGGAGAGCACTTCGAGTTCGGCGCTCAGCTCGAACACCGCCGAGGGCTGGTCACAGACCGGCTTGAGGCTCCAGATCCCGCCCTCGGGATCGACCGCGACGCCTGCGGCGCTGGGAATCCCCCCGGGAGCGGCCGCTGCGTCGGGGGGTCGCACGAAGCTGCCGGTCGAAGGATTCCACTCGGCGACCCCGAACGACCACGACGAGAAGAGGAGGCGGGTGTTCGACGCCAGGACCACCATGCCGGGGAACTCACCGAACCCGGTGTGGAATCCGACCTCGGACATCGAGGCGGGATCGACGACCGAGACCGTTCCCGACGCCTCTCCGAATCTCCCGGAGTTCATGACGAACAGGCGCCCGTCGGAGGCGACCGTCACGCCCCCGGAGTTCTCTCCCGAAAGCTCGACGCTCCCGAGCGCCTCGAGGGTTCCGGAGTCCAGCACGGTGAGCGTTCCCGGTCCGGCGGGTGCGAAGTTCTCGAGTTCGGAGTTGACCACGAAGATCCGGCCTCCCGACTCCGCGAACCCCTGTGGGTAACGCCCCGTCTCGATGGCCGCACCGACCGTCCCGCGCAGCACGTTCACGGGCGATACGGTGTTGAGCCCCGGATTCGCGACCAGGACGATCGAGTCGTTGACGAAGTGCGAGCCCGTGGCGCCTGAGCCTTCGGAAAGTGCCACGGTCCGGATCACCTCTCCGGCAGCGAGGTCGACGATCGCGACCGCGGGCACGATCCCCATGGGCACGGCGGCGAGTTCGCCCCGAACCGAGGCCCCCACCGGGCTTCCCTCGGGGCCGAGGGGCACCGTCCGCCGGTCCGAGGGATCGGCGACCGGAAAGACGGTCAGGGTGACCTCGACGCTGTTGACCACGACAGCGGTCAACTCCCCGGTCGGCAGCTCCGGGCCCGAAGGGGTGGAATCGCTGCAGCCCGCGAGGAAGAGCGCGGCGAGCACGAGGGAGGAGAGGATGCGGCCCACGGAAAGACTGGTTCGGAAGTACGTCACGAAAGGAGCTCCTGATGACGAAAGGGTCATGGATGAAGGATGGTGCCGGACTCAGGGAGCCCGGCGGATTTCGAGGTCGAACCGGAAGGTTCGACCGGGTTCGGGGATCGAGAAGATGAAGGGGGAGCGCTCGTCGAAGAGCCGGTCGACGCGGACCGACGGTTCGAGCTCCCACCCGGACACGCGGGCTCGCCCGGACACCCCCAGGTCGGTGCTCCAGAAACCGGGGAGTTCGTTGACCGGGGCGGGTACGGGGAAGCGGGGCCCGACGTATCGGGTCCCCGTCGAGAGCCTCCAGCGCTCGTGGCTCCACGAGGCGGACAGGCCCCCGGTCCACCGGGGCCGGTAGGCGAGCTGAGAGGAGGGTTCGGCTCCCGCGTGCAGGTAGCGGGCCTCCGCCCGGGTGACATTGCCCGACGCCGCCAGGCCGTTCGGGTGTCGCAGCTCGGAGCGAAGCGTCCACCCCCGCCGACGCACGTCGACGTTCCGGGGGCTCCATACGAAGCGAAAGTCGGGGGCCCAGACGATGTGATCCCGGATGTCGCCGCGGAAGAGAAGCCCCGAGACCCGGCCGGTGAACGATCCGGCGGCGAAGGGAAGAGAGGCGGCCAGTTCGAACTCGCCCGGCACCCGCTCCGCCCGGAGGTCGGGGTTCGGAGTCACCCCCACCCCCTCCCGAAAGAACTGATCACCGAGGCTCGGAGGACTGAACGCGCTGCGGTGCGCGACGTGGAGGTGTCCCCCCGCGGGAATCGCCGCCCTGACCGAGACCTCGTGCGAGACCACCGGGCCCTCGGGACTGCGGTCGATCCGCAGGGCACCGTGGAGGACCGGGGCCAGCGGCAGGGGCAGTCCCTCGGTCTCGGCGTGCCCGAAGGCTCCCGCATCGACCCGGCGAACGGACGCGAACGCCGGGTCCAGCGCGTCGGAGCGCAGCGAGAGGGTCCGGGCGTCGAACCCGGCTCCCGCGGCCAGCCATCCGTCGACCCACGAGACGCCGTCGATCTCGGCACCGAGATCGAGCGTCAGAGCGCTGGACCGGTCGTCGAAGGGAGGCCCGAGGGGGGGAGCCGGGTCGCGGAAGTGCAGACGGCGTCGGTCCAGTCCGGCGCGCACCCGCAGTTCGATCGGCTGCTCACCGGTCGAAAGGAGCCGCTCGACACGAAACCGGCCCGCCGACTGGTCGAGCTGCTGCCGGGCCTGACGGGAGGGGGCGAAACTCTTCCCCGGCACCCCTCGCTCCAGTCGGGACCCGCGGAGGGTCACCTCCCAGCCCTCCCCCGGCCGGTCGTTTCGAGAACCGAGCCCGACCCGTGCCCCGAACTCCTCGCTGTCCGCGTTGACCCGTTCCCCCTGCCCACCCCCCACCCGGGGATCCTGGTCGAAGCCGAAGGTGCCCTCGAGCGTCGAGGCGCGAGCACCGGCGCTCACCCTCCACCGGTCGAGGAGCGTCGAGTGGCCGTCCGCCGAGGCCCGCAGCTGTCCGAGCGATCCTCCCCCCACGCTCCCCGCGACGGACGGCCCGTCGCTGCGAGTGCCGACTAGGATGACCCCGCCCATGGCTCCGGGTCCGAACCGGGCCCCCCGCGCACCCGGCAGCACCTCGACCGACGACACGACACGGGCCGAAAGGGTGCTCAGGTCCGCGACCCCGGTCACCGGATCGTTCAGGGGCACCCCATCGACGAGGACGAGCGTATGCGAGGCGGGAGCACCCCGAAAGGTGACCGTCTCCTCGCCTCCGACGCCCCGCCTCACGAGAGAGACCCCGGCGACCCCGTCGAGTAGCTCACCGAGCGTGCCGGCCCCAGAGGCCGCGATCTCGGCCCGCGAGAGGTGAGTGGCACCGACCGCGGTGCGCTCCGCCCGGACGCCGACGGGATCCAGCTCCACGGCCGCCGGTCGCAACCGGATCGTGAGCTGGGTCGTTACACCGGGCCGCACCTCGAGCGACACCTCGGTCGGGGCATAGCCGTAGCGCTGGACTCGAACGAGCGCCTCGCCCTCGTCGACGGGTCGCAGGAGAAAGCCTCCGTCGCCCTCGCTCAGGACCGAGAGGGAGGATCCCGCGACGGTGACCCGGACGCCGGCGATCCCGATCCCGGTGCGCTCGTCGAGCACCTGCCCGAGCACCTCACCCGGCCACTGGCCCTGCAGAGCGGACGGGACGACGAGGGCCACCGCCGCCGCCGCCAGAAGAAGCGGTCGCACCCCGGGACCCTGGAGCCCTCGGGATCGGCGGCGCCGGGGTCGACGACGGTCGGTGGAACGGGAACGCCGCTCCACCCACCTGAACGGCAGGAATGAAAAAATCCGCACTTCTCGCCCTCGAAGAGTGCTGGGAAAAACCGTGCGGACGGAAAGGTCTCCTGACTCGAGGCAGCTGATCCTCGCCTTCCCGGATCGGATCGATCCAGTGGCATCGTGAGGGAGCCGGCTCCGGCAATCATGCCGGGCCTCTTACAGTGGCGGGGCCGTGCCGGATTCTCACCGGCTTCCGAGGTGCCCGCCCGCATCTCGAATTGTGAAGGCGAAGCTAGGGGCCCCGACCGCGGCGGTCAAGGCGCGCGGTCGTCCCGGGCACCCTCCGACCCCATCGTTCCGGGCACATCCCCGGCCCCATCGACCCGGCCACCCGGGGAGGGTCAGCGATGGGAAGGCGAGGTCGCATCCATCCGGAACTGAAGGGCCTCGGCGATGTGCGGATCGTGCACCCGAGGGGCGTCATCGAGATCCGCCACGGTCCGGGCGACGCGAAGCACCCGGTGAATCCCCCTGGGCGAGATGTGGAAGCGGGTGGCCGCGCTTCGGAGGAGCTGCAGCGCACTCGCGGTCGGGAGAACCGAGTGCGGGAGGGATTCGGCGGGCAGACCGGCGTTCAGTCGCTCCCCGCCCTGCGCCCGATCCAGCTGCCGGGCCCGGGCCTCGATCACGCGCTCCCGGACCGTGGCCGAGGGCTCTCCCCTTCCCCCCTCGATCATGCGCGAGGCGTCGACCGGGTCGACCTGAACGTGAAGATCGAGTCGGTCCAGGAGAGGCCCCGAGATCCGGGCCCGGTAGCGACGCACCTGGGCCGGGTCGCAGGTGCACGGGGTTCCGACCCCGTCCCCGGCCCGGCCGCACGGACACGGGTTCATCGCCGCGACCAGGGCGAAGCGCGAGGGAAAGCGCGCCCGCTCCCGGGCCCGGACCACCATCACCTCCCCATCCTCCATCGGCTGCCGGAGCGACTCCAGGGCGCTGCGCCCGAATTCCGGCAGCTCGTCGAGGAAGAGCACGCCCCCGTGCGCCAGCGAGACCTCGCCCGGGCGCAGTGGGTTTCCTCCCCCCACGAGCCCGACCGACGAGATCCCGTGATGGGGCGAGCGGAAGGGAGGCGAGCGGAGGAGACCGGAGCGGGTCGGGAGGAGTCCGCACACGGAATGGATCGCGGTCACCTCGCGTGATCGGCCCGGGGTCAGCGGAGGAAGGACCCCCGGAAGACACCGGGCCAGGAGGGTCTTTCCGGTTCCCGGAGGCCCGGAGAAGAGCAGGTTGTGACCGCCGGCCGCCGCGACCTCGAGGGCTCGGCGCCCAAGGGGCTGGCCCACCACCCCGGCAAGGTCCGGCGTTCGCCGACCGGTCGGGCGCCCCGGGTCCGGCGTCGCGGGAGGGGGATCGAAGAACTCCATCAGGCCGGGCCCCTCGGGGGCGTCGGCCTGGATCCAGCGGACGACCTGCCCCAGGCTCGCTGCGGGAACCACGGTGATCGAATCTCCCGCCGCACGCGCCTCGAGCGCGTT
Source organism: Gemmatimonadota bacterium (assembly GCA_007126575.1). Classification (GTDB taxonomy): domain Bacteria; phylum Gemmatimonadota; class Gemmatimonadetes; order Longimicrobiales; family Gaopeijiaceae; genus SLBA01. Next base: position 81,252 of record SLBA01000013.1, read on the forward strand.
CTCGCGGGGAACCACCAGGGTCGTGCGCCCGGCCTCGAGACAGGCGAGCGCGACGGGGAGCACACCCCGCACGGGGCGGATCCCACCGTCCAGACCGAGTTCCCCGAGCACCATCAGCCGATCGAGGGGACCGGTCGGAAGGACCTCCATGACCCCCAGAAGGCCCAGCGCCATGGGAAGGTCGAACCCGCTCCCCTGCTTCTTCAGGTCCGCGGGTGCCAGGTTGACCGTGATCCGTGCCTGCCGGAGCGGCCACCCGCTGTTGCGCAGCGCCGCCTGCACCCGATCCCGTCCTTCGCGCACCGCGCCCTGGGGCAGCCCCACGATCGACAGGGTCGGAAGCCCCATCTGCAGGTTCACCTCGACGCGGACGGGAACCCCCTCGATCCCGTTGACCGTCGCGGACCATGTCTGAGCGAACACCGGCGGCCGACCTCCATCCCGGAAGATGGCGCGAAGCCGACCGACCGCCGACCCGTCACCACCGAAGGGTCAGAAGAAGCGCCGGGCGGATCCATGGCCGCTCGGGCCTCCCCCGGGAGCCCCGGCGAGGCCCACCGCTTCGTTCACTCCATCTGTCGGGCCACCGCCCCGCTCCCGGTCTGTGGAATCGCCCCCCCGGGCGCCTGCCTGAACCCCGAGATCTCGAGGGCTCGGGTGCGGACGGCTCCCAGCCAGACCCCGATGTCGTCGAGCCACGCGTAGAGCGTCGGGGTCAGGGCCAGCGTCAGGATGGTCGACGTCGTGAGTCCCCCGATCACCGCCTGGCCGATGGGTGCGAACATCACCCCCATCCCCTCGGTGGCGAAGAAGGCCATCGGCACGAGTCCGAAGAGGGTGGTCAGGCTGGTCATCAGAATCGGTCGCAATCGGGCGGTACACCCGTTCAGAAGCGCGTCACGGCGCTCCTGACCCCGTTCACGCAGCTGATTGACCAGGTCGATCATCACGATCGAGTTGTTCACCACGATACCGACCGTGATCAGCACGCCCAGGAAGGAGAGGATCGAGAAGGTCGAACCCGTCAGCAGGAAGATGAGCCCCAGTCCCGGCACGGCGAAGAAGATCGAACAGTAGATGATCAGCGGGAGCAGGAGGCTCTCGAAGAGCGCAGCGAGGATCAGGTAGATCAGGACCAGCGCGAGCCCTCCGGCCATCGCCATGTCCCCGAACTGCTCCTGCTCCTCGTCCCAGCCGCGTCCGAGATCCCAGCGGTAGCCCGGCGGCAGGTCGAAGCCCGCCATCGCCTCCTGCACCTCGGCGATCACGTCCTCGCGCTGCGCCGACGAGGACAGCTCGCCGGTCACCGAGACGGTCGTCATCCGGTTCTCGCGCCGGATGTCCTGGGGCCCCCCCACCACCTGGATGTCGGCCACCGTTCCCAGGGGTACACTCGTGCCGTCGGCGGCTCCCACCGCCAGGTTGCCGAGCTGTGAGATCGAGACCCGGTCCTCGTCGCGCAGCTGGAGGAGGACGTCGACCTCGCGGTCACCGGAGCGGAACTGCGTGGCGACCTGTCCTCGCAACGCTCCCGACACCGCCTGGGCCACCTCCTGCGAGGTCAGGCCCTGGCGCTCGGCGGCCCTCCGGTCGACCCGGACCCGCACCTCTTCGCTTCCCGCCTCCATCGAGTTCTCGAGCTGCGAGAGCCCGCTCACATTCTCTTCGAGGAACAGCTCCACCCCCTCGGCGAGGCGGGCGAGCTCGGTCGTGCTCTCTCCGATCAGCCGGACCTGCACCCGAGCACCCCCACCGAATCCCCTGCGCTGCCTCCACTCCACCCCGGCGATCACCGGGAGCTTCGCCTGGATCAGCTCCGAGATCTCGGCGGTGGCCATCGACCCTCCATCCGAGAAGGGCTTGAGCGTGATGAAGATCGACGAGAAGTTGGCACTCGAAAACGAGTTCACATTGGTGATCTCGAGCTCCTCTGCCGATTCCAGCAGAAGCCGCTCGGCCTCGCGGAAGATCTCGCTGCGGTCGTCGACCGAGATCCCCCGCGGGGTCGAGATCCCCATCCGGATGAAGCGGTTGTCCTGCTCGGGCATCAGCTCCCGGGGCAGCTCCATCAGGAGCCAGCCCCCGGCGGCGAAAAGGGTGATGGCGAAGGTCGCCGTCGCCATCCGATGGTCGAGGACCCGGTCGAGCATTCCGCGGTATCGGTCGTTCAGCCAGGTCATCATGCGACCGGGGTCGGGCATCGTCCCCCGCAACAGCCGGACCGCCAGGAGCGGCACGAGGGTGAACGCCACCCCGAGCGACGCCAGCATGGTGAACGAGATACTCGTCCCGAAGGCCCGGAACTGCGTCCCCATCTGGTTGGGGGGCAGGAAGAAGAGGGGCGCAAAGACGATGATCGTGGTCAGCGTCCCCGACAGGATGGCGAGCCCGACCTCGTTCGAGCCGTCGATCGCGGCCCGTTCCGGCTCCGATCCCATTTCTCGATGTCGGAAGATGTTCTCGACCACCACCACCGCATTGTCGATCAGCATCCCGATCGCCAGCATCAACCCGGATAAGGTGATGATATTGAGGGAATCCCCGGCCACGTACAGGATGATCACGGTGAAGATCAGCGACACAGGGATCGCGGCCGCCACGATCAGGGTCGGAGTGATCCGGCGCAGGAAGAGGAAGAGCATGACCACCGCCAGCGCCCCTCCCACCGCGCCCGCTCCGGCGAGAAGCCAGAGCACCTCGAGGATGCCCTCCGACTGGTCCTGCCAGGTCCGGAACGAGAGCCCCTCGAGCCCCGGGCGCCCGCTCAGGTCCTCGAGCGTCGCCTTCACCGCACCCGCCACCTCGACGATGTTGGCGTCGGACTCCTTGTAGACCTCGGCCTGCCGGGCGTTCTGCCCGTTCATCCGGAAGAAGAAGTCCCGATCCGGAAAGTCGTAGGTGATCGTCGCCACATCGCCGAGGCGTACCCCCGCGTCCCGCAGGGGCAGGCGCTCGATCTCCTCGACCGAGCCGAGCTGGCCCTCGGCCCGCACCTGGAAGCGCGTGCCCTCGAGCTCCACCTCGCCGGCCGAGTAGTTCTGGTTCCCCCGGTTCAGTGCCTGGCTGATCATCGCGATCGTCACACCCTGCGCCCGCATCCGGTCCTGGTCGAGCTCGATCGACACCTCGCGCGACTCGAGTCCCGAGAAGTCGACCTGCGCGACCCCCGGGACCTGCAGGAGGGCCGGTTCGATTCGGCGCTCCACGAGCTCGGTCAGCCCCGCGGCGTCGCCATCCCACCCGATGGCCGCCCTCAGCACGGGCTCCTCGTCCGACGAGTATCGGCGCAGATCGACCCGCTGCACGTCGGAGGGCAGCTCCCTTCGCACCTGCTCGAGCCGCTCGCGCACTTCGAGTGCGGCCAGGTCCATGTTGGTCCCGGCCCGGAACTCCAGCTCGACCCGTGCCCGATTCTGCGACGCCGTCGACTGGATCGACTCCAGGTTGCGGACCATCCCGAGCGATTCCTCGAGGGGGCGGACGATCCGCCGCTCCACCTCGGAGGGAGACGCATCGGGATAGGGCACGGTGACCTGGAGCACCGGACGCTCGTAGGACGGGAACATGTCCAGCGAGATTCGCGTGAGCGAGAGGATCCCGAGCACGATCACCGTGACGACCATCATTCCGGTGGTCACCGGGCGTGTAACCGCAAACCTGGGTATCGACATCACCTGCTTCCTTTTTCCCTTGTGAATCGTTCAGCTGCGGGTCCTTCGGGGAGGACGAGCCCGGGGCCGCAGGGGTCGGGTGTTCGACACGCCTGCGGGGACCGGCGACCCTCGACCGCCCGCCTCACGCGGCCCCCGGCGATGGATCCCCGACCGAGGTGGCGCCCCCGAAGTCCTCTCCACGAACGGGGGTCCCCTCCCGCGCCTCGAGGCGCGCCCGCTCACCCCGGATCTCGAAGACCCGGTAGAGGACCGGAATCACGAGCAGGGTCAGGAGGGTCGAAAGGATCAGCCCGCCGATCACCGGGATCGCCAGGGGCACACGCAGCTCCGCCCCCTCGCCGGGGATCAGGGCCAGGGGCAGAAGCCCCAGGACCGTGGTGATCGTCGACATGAGGATCGGGCGCAGGCGTACGTGGCAGGCTTCGACGAGGGCTTCGTCGAGGGCCATCCCCTCGTCCCGGCGCAACTGGTTCACGTAGTCGACCAGCACGATCGCGTTGTTCACGACAATCCCCACGAGCATGACCATCCCGATCAGGGCGACGACCGAGATCGTGTTCCCGGTCAGCCAGAGCGCGCCGATCGCCCCGGGCAGGGCCAGCGGGACCGAGACCATGATCACGCCGGGCAGCCGGAAGGACTCGAACTGGCTCGCCATGACGAGATAGACGAGGAAGGCGGCGAGCAGGAGGGCCAGCTGCATCGA
>SLBA01000116.1 GCA_007126575.1 Gemmatimonadota bacterium
CATCCTCGATCAGCGACGTCGCGGCATCGTGGCCGACTGGAGCACGGCGGGCGCCCGCTACGAGCGGGAAGCGGCCATCCCGACCGCGAAGCTGCTCGCCGCGCTCGAGGCGATGGATTGAGCGCAGCGTTATCATAAATACGCATGATCCCCAGGGGATGCCCCGGGGGGGGATATCATAAATACGCATGACATACTGGGAATACCCGGCGAGCGATCATGAATACGCATAGCGCGCTTGGGGCACCCTGCAATTATCACAAATACGCATAATCATGCGCCGGTCATGTGACCTCCGGGCCGGGTCCGTGCGTTCCGGACCGACCTCGTGCTTTCAGCCCCGACGCCTATCTTACGATTCAACCTCAGCCCAAGGAATCGCGCCCCATGGCCATTCGCGTCGCCCTCATGACCGGACCGGAAGAGCCGATCCGGATCACCCACCTGCCCGACCCGGAGCCGGGACCCGGCGAGGTCGTCCTCGACACCGTCGCCAGCGAGGTCTGCGGCACCGACGTGCACCTCTGGCATGGCCACCTGGCGGGCATCCCCTGGCCGATCATTCCCGGGCACGTCAGCATCGGCAGGATCGCCGAGGCGCGCGGTGTCGAGCACGATGCACTCGGCGAGCGCCTGGCTCCGGGTGACCTGGTCACCTTTCTGGACGTACACGGCACCTGTCACGCCTGCTACCAGTGCACGGTGGCGGGCCAGCCCAATCGCTGCCCCTCGCGCCGCGTATACGGGATCACCTTCCCGGCCTCCGACGGGCTGCTCGGCGGCTGGAGCGAGCAGATCCTCCTCAAGGCGGGGGTCCGCATCCTCAAGCTGGCACCCGAGATCGAGGCCGACCGCTTCATCGGCGGAGGCTGCGGCCTCTTCACCGGCTTCGCGACCGTGGAGCGCAGCGGCATGCGGATGGGCGACACGGTGCTCGTGCAGGGCTCCGGTCCCGTCGGGCTCGCGGCCGCGGCCTTCGCGCACCTGCGCGGGGCGGGTCGCGTGCTCATGATCGGGGCCCCCGAGGCCCGCCTCGAGCTGGCCGAGGCCTTCGGTGTCGACCTCCGCCTGGATCTGGAGCGGACGCACCGGGCGGAGCGTCGGTCCGCGATCATGGAGGCCACCCGCGGCCGGGGAGCCGATGTGGTCCTCGAAGCCTCGGGGAACCCGAACGCCCTCCCTGAAGGCCTCGATCTTTTGCGCGACGGAGGCCGCTACATCGTGGCGGGCCACTACACCGACGTGGGGCCCGTCGAGCTGAATCCCCACCTCGACTTCAACCGCAAGCATGTCGATCTGAGGGGGCAGTGGGGCACGGACTTCCGCCATCTGGTGGGGGCGCTGCAGATGCTCTCCCGGCACGGCGACCGGCTGCCCTTCGAGCGGGTGATAGGCGCCCGCTACCCTCTCGAGAAGGCCGAGGAGGCCCTCCGGGACGTCGAAGCCCTGCGGGTCACAAAGGCGGTGATGGTTCCCTGATGGGGGGTCGCCGGGGCACGTCCCGTGGCAATCCTCAGGGCATTCGGCGCAGCTCGATCCGGGGCATTCGGGGGGCATTCGAGGAGCACTCCCCGGGGGGCTCCCGAGGGCACTCCGTCGGCCGGGTCAGCGGCGCGTCAGCGTTCGTTGAACCGGGTCAGCGGCGTGTCAGAGCTCGTTGAATCGGATCATCCGGCCGCGGTCCTCGTCCCACAGGGTGAGCCGGAACAGTCGGGCGGAGTCCTTCAGCGTGACCCGGGTCGCTTCCTGCAACGCGGGGTTCGCGTCGAGGCACTCCTGCAGGCGGTAGCTCGGGATCCGGCTGCTCAGATGATGCACGTGGTGCAGCCCGATGCTGGCCGTCATCCACTGCAGGGGTTTGGGCAGTACCAGATGCGAACTCCCGTACACGGCGGCCTCGAAGAAATCCCAGTCGGGAGCCCGGTCCCAATAGGTCTCTTCGAACTGATGCTGAACGTAGAAGAGGAGAATGCCCGTGGCTCCCGCCATGAGGGTCACGGGGCCCTGAACCATCAGGAAGGGGATCAGCCCGATGGTGAAGGCAGCCAGGATCAGGATCCCGGCCAGGCAGGCGTTCGTGGCCCAGATGCTCCTCCAGGCTTGCGTCCATTCCCGGGGCACCTCGCGGGGATACCGATGCTTGAGCACGAAGTGGAAGAGTGGCCCCAGAAGGAGGAGCGTCACGGGATTCCGATAGATCCGGTACCCCAGTCGTCCCCGCTTCGAGAGCGCCTGATACTCGCGGACCGTGAGGGTCTCGACATCGCCGAAGCCCCGCAGGTCCAGGTCGCCGGTGTGCGCGTGGTGATGCGCGTGGGTCCGCCGCCAGTACTGGTACGGGGTCAGGGTGAGAACCCCGATGCAGAAACCCACGACGTCGCGGGCGGTCCGCGAACGAAAGTAGGATCCGTGCCCGCAGTCGTGCTGGATCATGAAGAGCCGGACCAGGAACGCCGCGGTCGGCACCGTCAGCAGCAGGGTGAGCAGATAGCTCACCTCGAGCGCCAGGAAGGCGGCGATCCAGAAGCCCACGAAGCCGATCAGCGACACGGCCAGCCCCGACACGCTCCGCACGGGATCCGGATCCATGTAGGGGCGCGTCATCTTGAGCCACTCGCGCGACGGACCGTCCTCGGGGGAATCGCCGCTGGTGGAAGCGCCGTTCGGGGACTCGGCGTCGGGAAGACCTCCCTTGGGGATATCGCCCTCTGATGCGGCGCGGTCGGGAGACTCGAGGGTGCGGTCGGAAGCCGGTTCGGGAGCCGACACTGACGTCGAAGACTGATTCAGGGGAGGACTCCCGATGGAGCTGAAGGGTGGTCGGACTTGGGTCGCTCGTACGCGGCCCATTATGGAATTTGGCCGATTCCGGGCTCGGCCGCCATGGCTCCGGGGTTTTCGGCGAGGCCCTCACCGCGCGCGAAAGAGCCCGGTCTCGATCGTCAGTCCGGGCCCGAACGCCATGGCCAGGACGGGGTCGTCGGGCTCGAGGTCACCACTCTCGAGGATCTGCTTGAGCACGAAGAGCACGGTCGCGCTGCTCATGTTTCCGTAGCGTCGCAGCACCTCGCGCGAGGCCGCGAGCGCCTCGGGCTCAAGCGCCATCGTCTCCTCGACACGATCCAGGATCGCCCGCCCTCCCGGATGAATCCCCCACCACGGGATCTCGTCGGCCCGGACCCCGGCCCGTTCGAGCAGGGCCCCGAGGACCGGCTCGAGGTTGCTCTCGATGATCTGGGGCACGTAGGTCGAAAGCTTCATCCGGAAGCCGTCGTCGCCGATCGTCCACGCCATGTCCTCTTCACCCTCCTCGGTCAGGTCGGTGTGGAAGGAGCCGAACTCGAGTACGCGCCCCGGGGCCGACGCCTCGGGGGTACGCGCACTCACCAGCGCGCCCGCGCCACCATCGGCGAAGACCGCCCCCGCAATCAGGTCGTCGGTGTTCTCGGTGAAGCGCAGGTGGAGGGTGCAGAGCTCGACGCACAGGACCAGCACGACGGCCCGGGGATCGGTGCGGCAGAAGGCCTCGGCCATCCTCAGCCCCTGGAAGGCGGCGTAGCAGCCCATGAACCCCAGGTGATAGCGCTGGGTGCTCCCCGCGAGCCCCAGCGCCCGCACCACGTGGTAGTCGGGTCCGGGAGCGAAGAACCCCGTGCACGAGACCGTGATCACGTGGGTGATGTCGCTCGGCTGCACCCCCGGGGTCTTCTCGACCAGCCCTCTCGCCAGCGCCTCGAAGTGTCCCTTCGCCTCGCGCGTGTAGACCTCGTTGCGGGTGTGGGTGCCGGGGGTCGGAAGGAGCGTCTCGGGATCGGCGAAAAAGAGGGGCGAGTGCGCGTCCTCGTCGAAGTCGTCGATCACGCTGTGGCGCGTGTCGATCCCCGAGTTCCGGTAGATGCTCCGGATGATCCGGCGCACGCCCTTCCGCTCGGAGCAATGCCGCTGCATCAGCTCGCAGGCCCACTCCTGCGAGTAGCTCGAGTCGGGCACCGAGGTTTCGAGGGCATGCAGGTAGACCGGCATCGGGGCCGCTATCCCTCCCCTTCCGTCGGCGTCTCGGGGTCCTTGCGGATCGTACCGATCCGGACCCCCGCCTCGAGAGTGCGGTGGACCGGGCAGCGCGAGGCGATTTCGACCAGACGGGCGCGCTGCCCGTCGGAGAGCGGCCCCTCGACGGTCACCTCCCGGCTGATGTAGTCGACCCGGGGGTCATCGCCGTCGCGACGCTTCTCGTGACGCAGCGACGTCCGCACCTCCTTGACCGGCCACCCCTTCCGGTCGGCGTACATGCGGACCGTCATGGTGGTGCAGGTGCCCAGCGCGGCGGCGAGCAGTTCGTAGGGGGTGGGGCCCTGGTCCTCGCCCCCGACCGAGGCCGGCTCGTCGGCCAGGAGGTGGTGCTGTCGCGCGCGGATCTCGGTCTGGAAGCCCGACTCCCCGGTGCGGACCATTACCTGGTCCCCCTTGGGATCATCTTCGGCTGGAGATTCGTCGCCGGAGGCTGCGAGGAGGGCATGCTGCGTGCCCTCCCCCGATTCCGGGTCGTCCCTGATCTCGACGTAGCGTCCCACCCATCCGGCGATCGCACGTGCCGCGTAGCGGGAATCCCGCTGGTCGGTGAGGAGGTGATCGGCGCCGTCGAGCGCGATGAAGCTCCGCGGGTGCCTCGCCATCGTGAACAGGGTGCCGGCGTGGTCGATCGAAACCACTTCGTCGACTGGGGAGTGCAGGATCAGGAGCGCCCGGTCGAGGTCCCGGACCACCTCCTTCATGCGGGCCTCGCGAATATCCTCGACGAACTGCTGCTTCACCGTGAAGGGGCGGCCGGCCAGGTGTACGGTGGCCATCCCCTCCTCCTCGATCTCGTCGAAGGAGTCCTCCATGTGCTGAAGCACGTGCGCCGGATCCGACGGCGCCCCGATCGTCACCACCGCCCGGCAGCTCGGAATCTGATGCGCCGCGTGAAGCACGGCCGCACCCCCCAGCGAGTGCCCGATGAGGATTTCGGGAGCCCCCCATTCGGCCTCCATGTACGATGCCGCCGCCACGAGATCCTCGATGTTCGACGAGAAGTTCGTGTCGGCGAACTCGCCCTCACTCCCGCCCAGTCCCGTGAAGTCGAAGCGCAGGACCGCGATCCCCTCCAGGTTGAGCGACCGGGCCACGTTCACGACCGCATTCAGGTTCTTCGAGCAGGTGAAGCAGTGTGCGAAGAGGGCCCAGGCACGCGGGGTCCCCTCGACGGGGAGGTCGACGCGGGCGGCGAGCCGTTCGCCGGACGCGCCCTCGAAGGTCACTCTCTGAGTGGCCATGGATGGCCTCGCTCTGAATGGGAGAAGAAAACGAACTCGATGTCGTCAGGGGCCTTCGAGCCGATCCTTCAGGCCCCGGAGCCAGGCGGCGCGCGACGCCCGGAGCGTCTTGCGCAGCGTTCCACGCAGCACGAAGGGGAAGAACCCCCACCAGCTCTCTTCGGTCCGAACCCGGGTCCGGCCCCCGGTCATCGGTTCGATCGTCCACCGCTGGTACCCCCGGGCGCCGAGGGTCCGCAGGGTCCAGCTCAGCCGAGCCCCGGGCTCGACCTCGTGGAGGATCGAGGAGATCCGCATCCCATCGGCCCGCCACTGGAGGCGGACGCCGGGACGGGCCTCCTCGGCCTTCAGAACCGCGAAATCAACGCCGCGGTGCCAGAGGGGCCATCGCTCCACCGCGGTCAGCAGCTCCCAGACCGCCTCGGGCGATGCCGCCACCTCGGCCTCGAAGCGCACAAGGACGGGCGCGTCGGCACGCAGCCCGAGGAGCTCCGCCGCGGGTCGGGTGCCGTCTGGTGGAGACACGGTGGTGCTCAATCCGAGCCGCCGGATCCCAGGCGGGTGCCGCGTCCGACCAGATACCCCGCGAGCCCTCCGGCGAAGAAGGCAACCCCCAGCAGCACGAAGCGGGGCATCGACAGCCTCCACATGAACACGTTCGTGACCACGACCTCCTGGTTCTGGACAATCAGGACAAAGACCAGCAGCACCAGAATCACGATGACCGAAAGTCGCAGCTTCTGCATGTTCATGAAGGAATCTCCGGGAATGAGACGAGTCTGTGGACTTCGACCTCTAGGATCGGGAATCGGCCGTGCGCACACAAGGATCCGGGAATCGGCAGGGGGGAAGTCACGGTTGCCCGGCTCGGATCCGGCCTCATACCTTCATTCGCGGATGGGGCCTCGTCCGCCGCGCCCTCGAACGCGCGGAGCCGTGGATCCCGTCTCGGATCCAGCCTCCGATTCCGACAGGAGCCAGACGCCCATGACCGTTCGATCTCTCGCTTCCCCGGTGCCCACCCTCCGGCTTCCCCTCGTGCTCCTCGCGATCGGTCTGGGATGCGTGACCCCCGTGACCTCCCCGATCGGCCCGGCTCCCGCCGTTGCGCAGGAGGCGCTGCGTCCCTTCATCACCGAGGCCCGGCCCATCCTCGATGCCCGACTGCGCTTCGAGCACGTCGATCAGGTGGGGTTCGAGCACAATGCTCGAGCGTTGACCGTCCGGGGTCGCATGGGCGCGGAATCGGGTGCGGTGGGCGGCTTCCGGCTGCTCCTCGAGGGCGACATGACCCGCGCACTCGGCGTCGAGGACTTCAACAGCACGGTGAACGGGCGGGTCAGCCGGCCCGTCGTTCCCGACCCCGACTCCGAGCGCATCAACCGCGCGCAGCTCAGCTGGCAGGGACGGGGGTGGACCGCAGTCGCAGGGCGTCAGCGGGTCATTCACGACCAGGCCCGGTTCATCGGCAACGTGGGATTCCGGCAGAACGAGCAGACCTTCGATGCGGTGCGGCTGCAGGGATCCGTCGGCCCCGCCGTCGCGGTCGAGTACGCGCACCTGTGGCGGGCGAACCGGATCTTCGGCAGCAACTCGCCCGTCGGGACCGAGCGTCTCGCTGGGCACCTCGTGCGCGTCTCCCGCACGCTCCCCTTCGGCACCCTGAGCGCCCACGGGTACTGGCTCGATTTCGACGATGCCCTGGCCGGCGCGTCGAACCGCACCCTGGGACTCCGGCTCGTCGGTGACCGTCCCCTCGCTCCCGGGTGGACGGCGAACTGGGTGGCGGCCCACTCGCAGCAGCAGGATCACGCAAGCGCGTCCGACGACTTCTCTCTCGGCTACACCGAACTCCGGGCGGGTCTCGCCCATCGGGGGCTCTCTCTCACCCTGGGCCTCGCGCGCATGGAGGGCGATGGGAACCGGGGATTCACCACTCCCCTCGCCACCCTCCACGCCTTCCAGGGCTTCGCCGATGTCTTCCTGACCACCCCGCCCGACGGCGTCGTCGACCGGCACCTCGTCGTCGCGTACCGCCGCGACAACCTCCCGCGCCTGGGCGGTCTGCGTCTGGACCTCCGTCTCCACGACTTCGAAGTGCAGGGCACTGCGACCGGATCGAACCCCACCGACCTGGGCCGCGAATGGAACGCCACCGCCAGCCTGCACCCGCGAGCCAACTGGGACATCGTCGCGGAGTACGCCGACCACTCGGGCTTTCGGATCTCGGACGCGCCCACCGTCCCGGGCGCCGTGAGCAAGTTCTGGCTCTCGACGACCGTTCGGATCCCCTGACCCGCGGAACCGAACCCGAGAACGACGGGCTCGAAGGGGGCAGGTCCGCGACCGGGGGTGGTCAGCATCGGGATCGGTCAGCGCTGGGGTCGGTCAGCGCTCGGAGTGCTCACCCCTCCAGTTCGGGCACCGCGTCGGCCATCTCGCGCCCGACCTCGTCGGCGGGCCGCATCGTCGAGAGGTCGAGCTCGAAATCGGGGGCGGAGCGTGGCTCCAGCTTCCCCCGCAGCTCCCGGATCTCGCGCGGGGAGAGGCCGGTCTCGGCCAGGGCGGCCGCATCGAGCTGGCCGGCGTCGGGACGCACCCCGATCCCCTCCTCACCCGCCGGTCGCAGGAGTCGGGCGATCGCCTCGAGCTCTCCGCGGCTCATCGGGCTTCCCATCAGGTCGTAGTCGATCCAGGCCTCGTACGAGAGGGGGGCGACCCGCTTCACGATGCCCGCCATGATCTCGCCGAAGGCGCGGATCTCCCACTGCGCGTGCGGATCGACCCGAAGGGTCAGAAAGTGCAGCAGGTTGTGCAGGTCGATCTTCCAGTACCACTGGGTATAGGTCGAGAGAGGCAGGTCGATCCGGGCGATCTCGCGGGCCACATCTTCGCCCAGGAGCCACTCGTAGGTGTCGGCCGCCTCGGTCCGACCCCGGTCCCAGCGGGCCACCGCTTCTGCGTGGAGTGCCCGGTCGGCGGCCCCGGTCTCACGCCCCTGCTTGTTCGACGCGCTCTGGTGCGCGAAGTGCTCGGCGTCGGGGCTGTAGAAGAGGAGCGGCATGAGCGAGTAGCGGCCGCTGTATTCGTTCACCGAGGCCGTCCGGTGGCGAATCCACTGTCGGGCCACGAACATCGGCATGGCGCAGTGGAACTTGAACTCGACCATCTCCGACGGGGTGGTGTGCCGGTGCCGGCGCAGGTAGCGGACCAGCCCCCGGGTGGCCGACTGTTTCCGGGTCCCGTACCCGTAGCTCACACGGGCCGCGCGCTCCACGTCTTCGTCGGAACCCATGTAGTCGACCAGCGAGACGAAGCCGTGATCCAGGACGGGGAAGTAGCCTCCGAGGATCTCTTCGGCTGCGGGGTTGGTGGGGCGCTTGGTCTGCATGATGACGGGGTCGGGCTGGAGGGACGCTGGGTGGAGTGGGGACCGGCGGGGCCGGGCCCGCAGAGAATTAAGCCCGGAAGGTGGATCGCTGCAACCGGGGCGGTGGGGGGGGCGGGCGTGACGCCTCGGCTCCGGGATGGTACATTGCGGCCCTCACCGGCTCGGGGACCGGCTGCACCTCCCCGAACCCATCGAATCCGGACTCCGACTCCATCAGGCCACACGCCCCATGAACGATCTGCTCCTGCGCGCCGCCCGCCGTGAATCCGTCGACCGCACCCCCGTCTGGTTCATGCGCCAGGCCGGCCGCTCCCTTCCGCGCTACCACGACCTGAAGGGAGACCGCGACCTGCTCGAGGTGACCCGCGACCCCCGCCTCGCCGCCGACATCACGATGCTGCCCCTCGAGTACTTTCCCGTCGACGGCGCCGTCCTGTACGCCGACATCTCGACGATCTTCGTCGGGGCCGGGATCGACGTGACGATCGAGAAGGGGCTGGGGCCGGTGCTCCCGCACCCCTACAACACCGCCGAGACGATCCGGAGTCTGAAGCCCTTCGATGCGAGGGACACCCTCGACTTCGTGATGCGGACGCTGCAGATCCTCAAGTCCGAGCTCGACATCCCGGTCCTGGGATTCCTGGGGGCGCCCTTCACTCTCATGACCTACATGGTCGAGTCGCCCCGCACCCGCGACCGGCACGGCACAAAGGCCTTCATGTGGCGCGAGCCCGAGCTCTGGGACGATCTCATGTCGTACTGGAGCGAGCAGCTGATCGACTTCGGGGTGGCGCAGGTCGAGGCGGGGGCGAGCGTGATCCAGCTCTTCGACTCGTGGGCCGGTGCCCTGCACCCCGACGACTACGAGCGGCACGTGCTCCCCTATTCGGCCCGGATCCTCGAGGGGCTGAAGGCGGCGGGGATTCCGACGATCAATTTCGCCACCGGGAATCCCGCTCTGCTGCCGATGATGGCTCGGGCCGGGGGCGACGTGATCGGGCTCGACTGGCGGGTCCGGCTCGACGAGGCGTGGGAGATCGTGGGGCATGACCGCGGGGTGCAGGGCAACCTGGATCCCATCGTCCTGACCACCGACCCCGAGACGGCGATCGCCCGCGCCGACGAGGAGCTCAAGGCCGCCGCCGGGCGTCCGGGTCACATCTTCAATGTGGGGCACGGGCTGACCCCGCAGGCGAAGCCCGAGGTGATCAGGGCGGTGGTCGAGCACGTGCACGCGTCGGGGGGAACCCGGGCCGCGAAGGGCTGACCCGATGGGCGGGGGCTGACGGAGGCCGAACGGGCGGGCGGACCCGACCCCGCCTTCGTGGGTACCCGCCGCCGTCCGTACGATCGCGCCGGCGCCCTGCATCGGCGCTCCCTTCAGCCCCGCCCCTGATTCGAATGAAAAAGACCGCCGTCATCACCCTCAACTTCGGCGAGCCGACCCAGGCCACCCCCGATCACGTCGTTCCCTTCCTGGAGCGCATCTTCTACACGAACAGCTCGCTCGAGGCCCAGGAGACCGAGGCCGAGAAGCGGGCCCGGTCCCGCCAGCTGGCGGAGCGTCGCGCCCCCGGGTTGATCGAGGAGTACAAGGAGATCGGGGGGTCGCCGCTCAACGAGCAGGCCGACACCCACGCCCGGGAGCTGGGGCTCGAGTTCATCCGGCGCGACCTGCAGGTTCATGTCTACTCGGCCTACCAGTACACGGCGCCCCTGATCACCGACGTGGTGAAGCGGGCCCGGGCCGATGGGGTGGAGCGCCTGATCGGCCTCCCCGTGTATCCCCTCTGCGGACACTCCACCAATGTCGCCGCGCTGAACGATGTGCAGGCCGCGATCGACGAGATCGGCTGGAGTGAGGTGGAGTTCGAGGGAATCACCGGGTGGCATCGGCACCCCCTGTACCTCGAGCTGCGGGCCGACGCGGTCCGGCGTACGGCCGAGGAGGCCGGGGTCGACTTTTCGGCGAAGGGGACCCGGCTCGTCTTCTCGGCGCACGGGACTCCGAAGAAGTATCTGGACGCCGGAAGCGGCTACGCGAAGTATGTCGACGAGTTCTGCACCGAGATCGCCGGCCTCCTGGGGGTTACCGACTACGTCCTCGGCTTTCAGAACCACTCGAATCGCGGGGTGGAGTGGACCCAGCCCGACGTGGAGTCGGTGATCGAGACGATCGAGGCCGACACCGTGGTCGTCGACCCCGTCTCCTTCATGCGCGAGCAGTCCGAGACCCTCGCCGAGCTCGACCACGACCTGCGGGAAGAGGCCGAGGCCCGGGGGCTCGCCTTCCACCGCGTGCCGGTGCCCCACGACGACCCCCGCTTCATCACGGTGCTGGCCGACCTGATGGAGCCTTTCATCACGGGCGAGGACAGCCCGCTGGGACTCCGCTATGGGTCGTGCCGCTGCCGGCCGGAAGCGAATACCTTCTGCCTCAACTCCCTGCCCCGGGATCAGGCGGCGCCTCGGAGTCAGGCGGCGCCTCGGGATCAGCCGGCGCCGCGGCCGTAGCCTCCCGGCCGGCGCCACCGAGCCCACCCGAGAACACGCGGCTGGCCCGGATGTCGGCTTCGTCGAGCGTCGACAGCTCGGCGGCATTCAGGGGTCCGGCGTCGGCCTGAAAGAGCCGGTTCGCCTGCCGAAGGCGGGCCCGATCCAGCGCGTTGCGTATCGAGCGCGCGTTGGCGAAGTGGGGTTGGGCCCGGCGCAGCGCGACATATTCCTGCAGGGCGTCTTCGGCGGCTTCCGAGAGCCGGTAGTTCTGCCGCTCCAGCATCGTTCGGGCGATGCTGATCAGCTCCTCGTCGCGGTAGTCCGGAAACTCGATGTGGTGCGCGATGCGCGAGCGGAAGCCGGGGTTGGCGCTGAAGAAGTGGTCCATCCGGTCGGCGTATCCGGCCAGGATCACGACGAGATCTTCTCGCTGGTTCTCCATCACCTGCAGGAGAATCTCGATCGACTCCTGCCCGTAGTCCCGTTCGTTTTCGGATCGGTACAGGTAGTACGCCTCGTCGATGAACAGGACGCCGCCCATCGCCTTCTTCAGGATCTCCTTCGTCTTGGGCGCGGTGTGGCCGATGTACTGACCCACGAGGTCGTCGCGGGTCACCGAGACCAGCTGGCCCCGACGGATGTACCCGAGCCGGTGCAGGAGGTCGGCCATGCGATGCGCCACGGTGGTCTTTCCGGTCCCCGGATTCCCGGTGAAGCTCATGTGAAGGGTCGGTGCCTCATGGGAGAGGCCGACTTCCCGACGGGCCCGCTCGACCAGAAGGAGCGACGAGATCTCGCGGATCCGCCGCTTGACCGGCACGAGTCCCACCAGCTCCCGATCGAGCTGCTCCAGGATCTCGCGGGCTCCGGACGCGTCGTAGAGCGCCCGAAGGTCGACCGCCCCGTCGGCGGCGTCCGCTGCGCCTGCTCCCCCTCCGACGGTCTCAGGACCCATGGGCCTCGGGCTCCGCTCCGTTCGTTCGACCATATCGCTCGTCGACGGGACGGTCCGTGGCGTAGCTGTGCGTGGTGTATCGGATGATCCGACCGGACATCTCCCGCCGCTCGAGACGGAAGCCGGGCTCGTGCTCCGGACGATTCACCAGGAAGGAGAGCCGCACCGACTCCCACCCCGGCGAGGCGTCGAAGGCGAGGACCCGGATGTATCGATCCCCATGGGCCTCGCGGCATTCGGCCAGCGACTCCATGAAGCCGACCGCGTCGACCAGGTCGAACATCGGCTGGCCCCACATCTCCCAATAAGTGTTGCGGGGATGCGGGTCGCTGGTGTGTTCGATGCTGACCGCCCACGCTCGATCGAGGCAGTACTGGACCTGGGCGCTGATCTGCTCGTCGGTGAGGTCGGGAAGGAATGAGAAGGTCCCCTGTGTCAGTCGCATGTCGGTGTCTTCCGGGCTGGAGTGGTGATTGGAGTCGTGAATGGAGTCGTGATCAAGGTCATGGGCGGATCAATAGGACGGGGTGGCCGTCGGGACGTAGTCGGGGGTGTCGGTCGATTCGTAGTTGAAGGTGACATCCTTCCAGACGTCGAGGGCCTGGCGCAGGGGCAGGCAGTGCCGGGCGGCCGCCTCGAGCAGCTCCGCCCCCTCGCGTGCGATATCCTTTCCCTCGTTGCGGGCCAGGACCATCGACTCGAGGGCGACCCGGTTCGCCTCGGCCCCCGCCGCGATCCCCTTCGGATGCCCGATCGTGCCTCCACCGAACTGCAGGACCACGTCTTCGCCGAGCAGGTGCAGGAGCTGGTGCATCTGGCCCGCATGGATCCCCCCCGACGCGACCGGCATCACCCCGCGCAGCGAGGCCCAGTCCTGGTCGAAGAAGATGCCGTTCTCGAGGCGCATGCGGTTGAAGGGCTCGCGGCACAGGTCGTAGTAGCCCCGGGTGGTTGCGGGATCGCCCTCGAGCTTGCCGACGATCGTGCCCGCATGGATGTGGTCCACTCCCGCCAGTCGCATCCATTTGACGATCACACGGAAGGAGACCCCGTGCGACTTCTGACGGGTGTAGGTCGAGTGGCCCGCCCGGTGCAGGTGCAGGAGCATGTCGTTTCGCCGGGCCCACTTCGACATCGACTGGATCGCGGTGTAGCCCACCACCAGGTCGATCATGATGATCGCCGAGCCCAGCTCCTTCGCGAACTCGGCGCGCTCGTACATGTCTTCCATCGTGCCGGCCGTGACATTCAGATAGGTCCCCTTGATCTCGCCGGTGGCGGCCTGCGCGCGGTTCACCGCCTCCATGCAGTACAGGAATCGGTCCCGCCAGTGCATGAAGGGCTGCGAGTTGATGTTCTCGTCGTCCTTGGTGAAGTCGAGGCCGCCGCGGAGCGCCTCGTAGACCACCCGGCCGTAATTGCGGCCGGAGAGCCCCAGCTTCGGCTTCACGGTCGCTCCGAGCAGGGGCCGCCCGAACTTGTCCAGCCGTTCGCGTTCGACCACGATCCCGGTCGGCGGCCCGTCGTAGGTCTTCACGTAGGCGGGCGGAAACCGCATGTCTTCGAGCCGGAGGCCCTTGAGCGGCTTGAAGCCGAAGACATTCCCGATGATCGAGGCGGTCAGGTTCGCGATCGATCCGGGCTCGAACAGATCCAGGTCGTAGGCAATGTACGCGAAGTACTGTCCCTCGGTGTTCGGAACGGGGTCGACCCGGTAGCACTTCGCCCGGTACTTCTCGGCGGCGGTCAGCCGATCGGTCCAGACGACCGTCCAGGTGGCGGTCGAGGACTCACCCGCCACCGCCGCGGCCGCCTCGATCGGGTCCACGCCCTCCTGCGGGGTGATTCGAAAGACGGCGATGATGTCGGTGTCCCCGGGCTCGTAGTCCGGTTCCCAATATCCCATCTTGCGGTAGGCCATGACCCCGGCCCGGTAGCGCTCCTTTCCGGTGACGGTGCCGGCGGTCTCCTGCGTCGGTTGGCTCTGCATGGTGGTGTGGTCTCCTGGGGTTCGGGTTCAGCGGGCGAGGGGGTGGGCAGGGCGCTCGCCCTGCCGGGTAGGGGCTCCTTCGGCGAGCGCCCGTCGACGGCGATCGATCAGACGGAGGATCATCGGGGTCAGGATGAGCTGCATGGCCAGATCCAGCTTTCCCCCGGGAATCACGATGGAGTTCGGCCGCGACATGAAGCTCTGGTGGATCATCGAAAGGAGATACGAAAAGTCGATCCCCTTCGGCTCCCGGAAACGGATCACCACGACGGACTCGTCCGGGGTGGGGATCCAGCGGGCGATGAAGGGGTTCGACGTGTCGACCAGCGGGACCCTCTGAAAGTTCACGTCGGTGCTCGTGAACTGGGGGCAGATGTAGTGCGTGTAGTCGGGCATCCGCCGAAGGATGGTGTCAGTCACCGCCTCGGTCGTGTACCCGCGCTTCTCGCGATCCCGGTGGATCTTCTGAATCCACTCCAGGTTGATCACCGGCACGACCCCGATCTTCAGGTCCGCATGGCAGGCCACATCGACCTCGTCGGTCACGACGGCCCCGTGCAGCCCCTCGTAGAAGAGCAGATCGGAGTCGGAGGGGATGTCTTCCCACTCCGTGAAAGTGCCCGGGGCGGCCCCGTAGATCCGGGACTCCTGCTCGTTGTGCACGTAGTGCCGATAGCGGCCGGTCCCGGTCTCGCCATAGCTCCGGAAGGCCTCTTCGAGTTCGGTGAAGAGGTTGGCCTCGGGACCGAAGTGACTGTAGTGCCGATTCCCCGACGCCTCGGCCTCGAGCATGCGCTTGCGCATGTCCATCCGGTTGTAGCGATGAAAAGCGTCGCCGTCGACATAGACCGCGTTCACCCCTTCGCGCCGGAAGATCTGCTCGAAGGTGTGGCGGATCGTGGTGGTGCCCGCTCCCGAGGAGCCGGTGACCGAGATGATCGGATGGAGGGTGGACATCGACCCGTCGG
>SLBA01000096.1 GCA_007126575.1 Gemmatimonadota bacterium
ACGACCGGGCGCGGGGGATAACAGCGCTTGGGAACGTCCCGGGCGAGGTGCGCGTTTACTTCAATGCCCCGGCGGCGGAGCCACTTTCGAGAGTTTCCCCCGCTGCCCGGGCTTCGGAGCGAACCGTCCGAACCCAGTCGAAACCAATGCGAACCACCACACGAAGGCATGAAGATGGCAAAGATTTCAGTCGTGATCCTTGCGGGAACCGAGCAGCACTCCGACCTGGCCCGAGTCCTGAACGGAATCGGGCTCGTGCAGGAGGCGAAGGAGGCCGGCGACGACGTCGAGCTGATCTTCGACGGGGCGGGTGTGAGCTGGATCCCCGAACTCAACGACCCGGACCACAAGCTCCACAAGATGTTCGAGTCCGTGAAGGACCGGGTGGCGGGCGCATGTGAGTTCTGCTGCGGTGCCTTCGACGTGAAGGACGAGGTGCGCGAGGCGGGGATCCCGTTTCTGAGCGAGTACCAGGGGCACCCGAGCCTGCGCAAGCGGGTGGCCGAGGGCTACGAGATCGTGACCTTCTGAGCCGACTGCCGTTCGGGGGCCCCCATCCCCGCGCCCATCCCGCTGGCCTCCGGATGTCCTCGTCCGGAGGTCAGCGGTGCTCGGGGTTCGGGTGATCGAAGCGACACCCTGCGTCCCAGGCCGACCGCTGGTTCCCATGGGCTGGGATTCCCCCCCGGTCCTTCAGCATTCGGGCGGCGTGCAGGAGATTCCACGTCATGAAGGTGGTGTTGCGCTGGGTGAAGTCGTTGTCCGGACCACCGGACTCCTCGTCCAGGTAGGAGGGGCCCGGCCCGGCCTCCCCGATCCAGCCTGCGTCGGCCTGCGGGGGGATGGTGTACCCCAGGTGCTGCAGGGCATAGAGGATCCCCATGGCGCAGTGCTTCACCCCGTCCTCGTTGCCCGTGATCACGCATCCCCCGACCCGGCCGTAGTACGCGTACTGGCCCCGGTCGTTCAGGATCGCCGAGTTGCCGTAGAGGCGTTCGATCACCCGCTGACAGATCGACGATTTCTCTCCCAGCCAGATCGGGGACCCCAGCACCAGAATGTCGGCGCCCATCACCTTTTCGTAGATGGAAGGCCAGTCGTCCTCGTCCCACCCGCGCTCCCGCATGTCGGGGTAGACTCCGGGTGGGAGCGTCCGATCCGCCGCCCGGATGACCTCGACCTCGACCTGATTCTCTTCCAGGATCGCCACCGACACGTCCATCAGGCCGCGGGTATGCGACGGCGCGGGCGATTTCTTGAGGGTGCAGTTGAGGAAGAGGGCCTTGAGGTCGGAAAAATCCCAGTCGTGCGACCGGCACCATTCGAGTTGTGTCTCGTTCAGGGTCATGGTTCAGTTCCCGGTTTCGGGTGAGTCGTCCAGGCCCGGAACGGCACGCCTCGGGTGCCGCTGCAGTGTTCGCTGCGTGGTGGCCGCTCAGTGGCGGCCGCGACCCCGCTCCTTGCCCGGAAGCACCTCGAGGCAGGTGGTCCACCAGCCGGTGCGGATCGTCTCGATGAATTCTTCGGGGAGGCCTTCATCGGCCATCTCGTTCGCCAGCTCCTCGACCGCGTACGAGACCGGTACGAACTCGTGGGCCAGCTCGCCGTCCACCTCTTCGAGCATGGCGTACCAGACCTCGGGGTTGCCGTCGTTGGGGGGGCGCCCAAGCGCCCCCGCATTCACGTACCACCGGCCTGGCCCGAGGGGGCGGGACCAGTGGATGCCCGTGTGGGTGCCGAGCAGGACGTCGGCGCCGGCCTCGCGAACCAGCCCGTCCAGGAAGTGCGTGGGGGTGGTCGTCTCCCACAGGAATTCGTTCATGCGGCGGGGGCTTCCATGCACCGCGAGCACCTCGAGCGATCCCAGCCGAAAACGGAGCTCATGCGGGAAGCTCCCCATCCATGCCCTATGCTCGGGCGAGGTGTTGGCGAGGGTGTACTCGTAGCTGATGCGGGCGTAGTGATTGTCCTTCGGGTCGGTGTATCCGCACTGGCAGTCGTCGAGCCCGCGGGCGATGGAATCATCGTAGTTGCCCCGGACCACGGGGATCTCGGCCTGCCTCAGGATCTCGGCGGTGCGGTCGGGGTGGGGTCCGAAGGCCCCGAGGTCGCCCAGGCAGAGGAGGAGGTCGGCGCCCCGCCCGGTGGCGTCGGCGATGGCGACCTCGAGCGCCCGGTGGTTCGAGTAGATCCCTCCGAAGGCCGCGACTTTTTTCACCTCGGGGACCTCGGACGTGGCGAAGGGTCCGGGGCGCCAGAGGGGGGTCGCGGACGTCGTCTCCGAGGGGGCCCGGTCCCCCTCTCGAGCCGCGATCACCGGTCCGCCCCGGTCGTCGACCCGGTGTTCGAGCAGATCGACCCGCTCAGGTAGCAGGTGAAGCAGGCCGACTCCCCGAGGGGCGCCGGCTTCGAGGCGGCCTCCGCCAGCGTATCGCCCAGCCGGGCAGCCGGGGACTCGAGCAGGATCGGGCAGGCCTGCACGCCCCGGGCCGTGACGAGGCGGGCGCGACTGCAGAGCAGGTTGCCCAGGTCGAAGCCATGCAGCATCTCGTGCGTGATCCGCTCGGTGTCCTCGTAGCCGCGGGTGCGCTTCACCTCTTCGCCAATGAGCAGCGGAGGGAGGATCTTGATCCGGGGCTGATGGTAGCCGAGCCCGGCCAGGAGCGTCCGGAAGGCCTCCAGGTACCCCTCGGTCTCGGCCTCGGGCCAGCTCCGCATGCAGGTGATGATCGGCAGGAAGCCGGCATCGACCAGTTCGGCGGTCCCCTCGACGCAGCGCTCGAAGGCGCCGTCGCCCCGGATCGCGTCGTTCATCTCGCGGGTGATACCGTCGAGCGAGACCCGCATTTCGAGGGTGTACAGGGAGTCCTCGGCCAGGCGGGCCAGCGCCCGGGCACGCCGGCGCGGCATGAGGGTCGCGTTCGTCAGGACGGTGGCGGGCCCGAGTTCCAGGGTATCGGCGAGGATGGCCTCCATCTCGCGGTTCATGAAGGGCTCGCCCCCGGTGAAGTAGTACTCCTTCACCCCGAGCTCGACCGAATCCTCGAGCGCCTGGCGCACCTGCTCGCGCGTCATGAACCAGAAGGAGTGGTTGTCGGGCGCGCACGAGATGAAGCAGTGACGGCAGCGCAGGTTGCAGACCGTGCCACTGACCTGAAACCAGAGCTGGTCGAGGGCCTCGAGGGGCGCCGTCGGGACATCGGGGCCCGGAGCGGACTTCGAGCCGGTCGAATCGCCCGCCTTCCATCCCCCGGGGGGGGGATCCATGACGGTGAGGTCAACTCTTGCCAAGTGGACGCATCCGGGGTCGAGGGTCGCAAGGGGAGTGCCTGATCGGGGAGGCCTCGCCGGGGCGAATCGTCGCGCCCGCTGAGTCCTCCCTGCTTCTCGGAAACGCCCGAAGGCCTGCGGGAGTTCCATTCGTCGGATCCAGCCGGCGGGTCCGGGGCCCCGTGCGCGGCTCTCCGGGAGGATCGCGGGGTACTCTCCCGTATGCCCGTCATGCTCCGTCGGATTCTTCTCCTGCCCCTGCTCCCCCTCGCGCTCCTGCTGGCGATCTGGGTGCTGCACCCCTGGCCCCTTCCGCTGCGCTGGGTGAATCCCACGAGTTCGGCATACATGGAGCACCGGGTGAGCCAGGCGCGGGCGAGCGGCGAGACCTTGGCGCTGCAACACCGCTGGGTGCCCCTCGAGGACTTCCCCCCGCACCTGGTTCGCGCCGTCCTGGTCGCCGAGGACGACCGGTTTCGGGACCACGGCGGGATCGACTGGGAGGCCCTGGCCGAAGAGGTCCGCTACCGGGGCTCGATCCCTCCGGATCTGCGGGACCCGGCCGAACGGGAGCGGCTCGGCGATGCCTGGCGTCATGTGCGCGAGAACCGGGACCAGGTCCGCGGCCGCAGCACCCTGACCCAGCAGCTCGCCCGCAACCTCTACCTGTCTCCGGACCGGTCCTTCATCCGAAAGGGGCAGGAGTTTCTGATCACGCGCCGCCTCGAGTTCTTCCTCTCCAAGGACCGGATCCTGGAGCTCTACCTGAACCTGGCGGAGTTCGGGCCCGGGATCTTCGGGGTCGGTGCGGCGGCGGAGCACTACTTCGGAGTCGAAGCCTCGGCGCTGACCCGCCACCAGGCCGCGTCGCTCGCCGCCACCCTTCCCCATCCGCTGACCTCGAACCCGGGCTCGAACCCCGGCCGCATGGCGTGGCGCCGGGACCTGATCCTGAATCGGCTGGCGGGAGGGGGCGCTCCGGTCCCGGCGGCGCCGGTCTCTCCGCCCGATCCGGTGCTGGATCCGGTCATCGATCCGGACACGGCGGGGGA
>SLBA01000079.1 GCA_007126575.1 Gemmatimonadota bacterium
CAACCCGAAGGGGGACGGGGGGTTGCGGCCCTGGATCTTCGTTGGCCCGCTTCACCGATGCTAGTGCATCGCTTTCAGCGAACCGCCTTGACCAGGACACGCAAGACCCCGTCCCAGTGGTTCCTGCCCTTCTTCAACATACTTCTAGTACAGCACCCGGACCCGGTGGGTCTCGGGGATCGCGCGGAGCTCTCCGACGACGCGCTCGTCGTAGTTCGACTCCACATCGGTGATCACGTATCCGACCCGCTCGTTCGTCTTCAGGTACTGGCCGGTGATGTTCAGGTTGCGGTCGGCGAGCGCCTTGTTGATGTCCGCGAGGACGCCGGGCACGTTCCGATGGATGTGGGCGAGCCGATGGGCCCCCTCGATGCCGGGCAGCTGCAGGTTCGGGAAGTTCACCGAGATGCTGGTGGAGCCCAGCTCGAGGTAGTTGAGGATCTTGTCGGGCACGAATCCGGCGATCTTCTCCTGGGCCTCTTCGGTGCTCCCCCCGATGTGCGGGGTGAGGAGTACGTTCGGCATCCCCTGCAGCGGAGATTCGAACCCGCTCCCGTCGCCCCGGGGCTCCTGCGGAAACACGTCGACCGCCGCGCTGCGGACCTTTCCCGACTCCAGGGCGTCCTTGAGCGCCTGCAGGTCGACCACGAAGCCGCGGCTCAGATTGATGAAGACGGCGCCGTCCTTCATCATCGAGAATTCCCGGGCCCCGAAGAGGTGGTGGTTGTGCCGGCTCCCATCCACGTGGACCGACACGGCATCCGATCGCTCCAGCAGCTCTTCGAGGGTCCGGCAGGCACGGGCATTTCCGAGCGCCAGCTTGTCGATCACATCGTAGTAGCGCACCTGCATGCCGATTCCCTCGGCGAGGATCGAGAGCTGCGCGCCGATGTTTCCGTACCCCACGATTCCGAGCGTCTTGCCGCGGACCTCGCGTGCGGTCCCGGCCGACTTTCGCCACTCGCCGCTGTGCAGGAGGGTGCTCTTCTCGAGCACGTT
Organism: Gemmatimonadota bacterium; assembly: GCA_007126575.1. Taxonomy (GTDB): domain Bacteria; phylum Gemmatimonadota; class Gemmatimonadetes; order Longimicrobiales; family Gaopeijiaceae; genus SLBA01. The sequence continues at coordinate 1,000 of SLBA01000079.1, forward strand.
GCGCATGAGAATGATGATTTGGGCGAGCGCCAACTCCACCACGCTGCGGGTGTTGGCATAGGGGGCGTTGAAGACCGGAATCCCGTGGTCGAGGCAGGCGTCGAGGTCGATCTGGTTCGTCCCGATGCAGAAGGCTCCGGCCACCTCGAGGTCGGGGGCCGCCTCGATCACCCGGCGGGTGAGCTGGGTCTTCGACCGGATCCCCAGCAGCGAGACCCCCTCGAGCCGCTCGATCAGTTCGTCTTCGGACAGGGAGCCGCGCACCCGTTCCACCTGGATTCCGGCGCGCTCGAATCGCTCGCTCGCCTTCGGGTGGATCGACTCGAGCAGGAGGGCTCGGCGGGGTGGGGCGTTCAGTTCGGCCATGCGAAGAGGTCCTCGATCGAATGCAGAGTGTGGTCGGCGCGGGCGGTCACCGAGGGGCGCGCCCGGTTTTCAGTGAACGCGAAGAAGCGCTCGGCCAGCCCCAGTTCCCGCAGCTCCAGGTCGGTGGCACCGTCTCCGATGACCCATACGGGGCGGGGAAGGTCCAGTTCCCTCATGGCCTCGGGCTTTCCACCGCGGGCGATGGGGGTGGTCGGGTCCACCCCGGCGAGCCGATCCTCGGCGTCGAATCGCAGCCGGTGCGCCCGAATCCTGGAGCGGTCGATCCCCAGCCAGTCGGCCACCGGCCGGATCAGCTCCTCGAATCCGCCCGAGACGATCCAGCTTCGATCCGCATGGGTACGAAAGTGCTCCCGGCAGCGCCGGACCGAGGGGGTAAGGTGCTCCAGGAGGGATTCGGCCACCTGCTCGACCTCCCTGAAGGAGAGATCGAGGAGGGCCATCCGGGCCGCGAAGGACTCCTCGTACGAGATCGTGCCGGCCATTCCGAGGTCGGTGAGTTCCCGGAAGCGGGCGAGCCGGGCGTCGGAATCGTGTGCGGCCTTCACGTTCGGGGATGACTCCAGGGAGTGCCGGAAGAGTTCGTCGGCGCCCTCGACGGTCACGAGGGTGGAGTCGAAGTCGAAGACGAGGCTGGGTTCGCGAGTCGGCATGCGGGCAAGATGGGGGCGGCGGACGCCGCACGGAAGGCCCGGTCAGAGAGCGTTCGGCTCGGCAGCTCCAGAGCGTCGGGAATGTAGGGGTTTTCCCTACACGACGACGGGGAATTCCCCTGACGGCTTCGGCCCACCGAACGCACTACACTCCGGGTGCACTTATCCACGATCGCCCGAGGCGTCGCGGGAGCCCTCCTGCAGGGTGCCGGACCCGCGATGCACTGCTCCCCACTGCATCCGAGGATACATGCGTATGAACATCACATCATGCCGCTCGACCACGCGGTTCGGCACCCATGCCGCCACGGTGCTCCTGCTGTTCGTGGGAGGGGGGCTCCTGCTTTCCGGGTGCGGAGACGCCTCCGAGTCCGCTCCCCGCGAATCCGACGCGCCGGCGGCCTCCCAGAATTCCATCGTGGATGTCGCCGTCGCGGCCGGTCAGTTCTCGACCCTGCTGAGAGCCGTCGAGGTCGCGGGGCTGACCGAGACCCTCGAGGGCGACGGTCCCTTCACCGTCTTCGCTCCGACCGACGGGGCCTTCGCCGATCTCCCGGACGGCACACTCGATGCACTGCTGGAAGATCCGGATGCATTGGCCCGGATCCTCCTGTACCATGTCGTGCCCGGGGAGCTCCGGGTCCGCGATCTTCGGGACTTGTCCGAGCTGGAGACCGCTCACGGGGACATGCTCCGGGTCGCTGATACGCGTCAGGGTGTCGAGATCAATGGCAAGTCCATGCTGACGTCGGATATCTCGGCCCGAAACGGGATCATCCACGTGATGACGTCGGTCCTGGTGCCCGACGCCGAGTAGACGGTGAGTGCCGCCGGAAGGTGGTCGGTCAGAACTCCCAGCGGTACACCACCGAGAGGTTTCGGCCGGGCATCGGAAAGCGGCGCTCGTCGACCCGGGAGAGGTGGTCCCGGTACGCCGTGTCCAGGGCGTTGTCGAGGCGGAACGCCACGGTGTGGCCTCCCGCGGGGCGAATCCCGAACTGAAGGTCCAGCAGCCCGTACCCATCGGTCGGGCTGCCGAGCGCGACACGATTCTGGGCCGCGGCGAGACGGGTGCGCACCCCGAACCATCCGGACCCGGAATCGTAGCGAAGCGCGGTCATCAGCCGGGCCGGGGGGATGAAGGGGAGGGGGGTCCGATCGGCGTCCCGGCGGTCGGCCAGGACCCAGTCCCCGGAGACCCGGAGCGAAAGCCGATCGGTCGCGAAGAACTCGACCGAAGCCTCGCCCCCGCGGAAGGTGGCGGGAGCCGCCTTCCACTTGACCACGGGGAGACCGGATTCCGGATCGATGTCGCCCGTGGCTTCGGTGAAGACGAAGTCCCGGATCCGGTTCAGGAACCCTGCGAGTTCGACGCGCACCCGGGGGGAGGTGTATTCGGCGAACAGGTCGGCACCATGCCCGATCTCGTTGCGCAGTTCCGGAGTTCCGACCTCGTATCGGGCGGCTCCCAGGTGGGGACCATCGGCATGCAGTTCCTCGAGGAGGGGCGACCGGTGCGCGCGGGCGATCTGGGCTCCGACCTCGAGCCGGTCCCCGAGGCGGTGGCTGAGCCCGGCAGAGGCGGAGAGCGTCAGCGCGTTTCGAGTCCCCGAGGCCTCAGGAAAGGCTTCGTTCGCGAAGATGCGGATGCGGGAGCCCTCGGCCCTGAGTCCGAGCTGAAGGGAGAGGGCGTCCGAGAGGGCGATCTGTTCGAACCCGAAGAGCGCGAGGGCGAGCGAGGATCCGTCGGGATGGAACTCGTCGGCCCCGCTCACGGCCAGGCTCTGGGACAGGAGCGAGACCCCGACCGCGCCGCCCGAGGCCGGCCCCAGGGGCCCATGCGTCGCCGTGAGGGTCAGGTCGACGGTGTGGCGGGTGAAGTCGTGCTCCACATCCTCTTCCACCGGCCCGCCCGGAGGCCCTTCGATCTCCACCTCCTGGTGTCGGTAGCGGGCGGCGGCCGCGCGAAGCTCCAGCGTCTCGAAGCGCCCGCCCAGCTCGAGGTCCACCACCCCACGCGCCCGCTGGCGGCCGGTGCGCAGCTCGACCCGCTCGTCGGGGTCGTCGATTGCCTCGGGCAGGCCGAAGTCATGATCATGCAGATCGAGCGCGATCCCCCCGGTCACCCCGTCCCTGCGGTAGCCGATCCCTGCGCTCCCACTCGTCATGCGACCCCAGGTCCCCGGAAGAATCCCGCTCGTGGTGCCGGGTGAGCGGAAGTCGTCTCCCGAGCGCAGCGCGAACCGGCCGGTGGTGGCCCAGCGATCACCGCCGAGGGTGCCCGTAAGGCTCGTGGCCTCGAGGCGGTTCGCGGTCGCCCCCTGGATCGCCACGCTCCCCGAGTTCCCCTGACTCCAGGTGCGGGGGATGTCGTCTCGAAGGAGGTTCACCACGCCCCCCAGTGCACTCGAGCCGTAGAGGAGGGATGCCGGGCCCCGCACCACCTCGATCCGACTCGGACTCAGGGGATCCATCGCGATCGCGTGGTCCGGGGCGGTCTCGGACATGTCTCCCATTCGTTGCCCGTTCTCGAGCACGGCGACCCGGTCGCCATCGAGCCCCCGGATGACGGGCCGGCCGGTCGAGGCACCGAAGGAGCGCATGGCCAGCCCCGGCTCCCCGTCGAGCATCTCGCCGAGCGAGGTGGCCGCCCTGCGCAGGAGCGCCTCGCGATCGTAGGCCTGCCCGGGCTGGTAGGGGGCGATGCCCCGCAGCGGGGTGCCGGTGGCGGTCACCCCCTCGAGTTCGAATAGCCAGCGGTCGAGGGCGATCCGCTGCGTGGTCAGCCCGTCGGTGAGCTCGAGGTGGCGTTCCGTCGGGTGGTATCCCGGAGCCTCGGTCCTCAGACGGATCGGACCCGGCTCGAGGCCGGTGAAGCGCAGGTGGCCCCCGTCGTCGGTGAGTCCGTTCACCCCGCGGTCGGGGAGTCGCACCCGGACCCCTGCAAGGGGCTGCCCGGAGCCCGCCTCGACGACCTGGAGTTCGAGCACGGCGTCCCCCCGCGCTTCCGTCCCCACCGTTGCCGCCTCCTGCCCCCCGGTCACGAGTGCACCGGCCGCGGCGGTCACCGGGGCACAGGTCAGTGCCGTGGAGAGGGCAACGAGGATCCAGGTTCGTGCACGCATCGGGACTCCGGGTCAGGACGACGGGGTGAGCCTGCCGAGTGAAACCCCGGTCCGGGAAAAAAGTTAGGCAGGACTAAAAATAAGATTAGGATTGCCTGAACAAGAGTCAAGGGCGAGTCTCGGGCGGGCGAAGGGTGGGGCGCGGGGAGGGACGGTGCGACCGGTCGGACGCCCCCGTACGAATCGTCCATGCGGGTCCGGGGGGATCCCCCCGCGCTCACCCGCGTACTTCGTACTGTACCCGTGAACTCGAGGGGTGCCATCGGTCCCGTGACCCAGAGGATGGAATGAAGGCGTCTGCCGATCTCCTGTCGTCCCGAACATTCTTCTCGATCATCGCTGGCGTCGTTCTGGCGGCTGCGGGGCTCGGGTGCTCCGGTCCCGACATCGATGACCCGGATGGTTCGGAGTCCGGCTGGACCTCGCCGACACTGGTGCTGATGGGCACCACCGATGTGCACGGCCAGCTCCTGCCCTGGGACTACGAGGCCGACGGCGAAGCGGAGCACGGCCTCTCGCGGCTCCTTCCGATCGTGGATTCGATTCGCTCGGTGAACGCGGGGCCGACGCTGCTCGTGGATTCCGGAGACCTCCTGCAGGGCAACCCCCTGTCCGCGGCCTTCACCCCCCTGGGTCCCGACGAGGAGCACCCGGTCATCACCGCCATGAACCTGATGGGCTACGATGCCGCGGCGCTCGGGAACCACGAATTCAACTTCGGTATCGAGCACCTGGACCGGTCGATCGCGGCCGCCGACTTTCCCTTCCTCTCGGCCAATGTGGTCGATGCCGAGACGGGGGAGGCCGCGTATCCGGAATACGTGATCCTGGAGCGGGAGCTTGAGGGGCGTCCGCTGCGGATCGGGGTGACCGCCGTGCTCCCTCCGGGCGTCGCCGTGTGGGATCGGGACCATGTCGAGGGTCGTCTGGACTTTCCCGATATCGTCGATGCACTGCGGAGCGTCGTGCCTCGCATGCGGGGCGAGGGCGCCGACGTGGTGGTCGTGGCCGCCCACAACGCCTTCGAGGGGACGAGCTACGACACGGTGTCGACCGGACTCGGGGCCGAGAATCGGATGGCCGACGTGGCCCGCATGATCCAGGGGATCGACGTGGTCTTTCTGGGGCACAGCCATCGCGAGGTGGCGGACTCGACCCTGAACGGCACCCTATTCCTTCAGGCAGGCCCGAGAGCGGCGTCGCTGGCCGTGGCCACGGTGGAGCTGGCGTTCACCGAGGCCGAGGGTTGGCGGGTCGAACGCGCGCGCGGGGAGCTGATCCGTCCCGATCCCGGTCGCAGCGACGAGCGGATGGAGGCTGCGTTGGCCGACGCGCATGCCCGTGCGGTCTCACAGATGACCCGGGTCATTGCGACCAGCCCCGAGGCGTGGTCCGCCGCCGAGACCCGGGTGCGACCCACCCCGCTCATGGAGCTGATCCACGAGGTGCAACGAGAGGTGACGGGTGCCGACCTCTCGGCGGTGGCGTCGTTCAGCCTCTCGGCCGGACTGCCCCGCGGAGACATCACGGTGGCGCACATCGCCCGCCTCTATCCCTACGACAACAACCTGCTCCGGGCGGTCCGGATCACGGGGGCCGAGCTGAAGGAGTACCTCGAGCATTCGGCCCGGTACTTCAATCCCTGTCCCGAAGCGCAGTGCGACCCGCTCGTGAATCCGGACTGGCCGGGCTTCAACTTCGACATGGTGTCGGGGGTCGAGTACACCCTCGATCCGACCCGCCCGATCGGGGAGCGGGTGACCCGCCTGGAGCGCGAGGGCCGGCCCGTGGCCGACACCGACGAATTCACGCTGGCGCTGAACAACTACCGGCAGGGTGGGGGTGGGGCCTTTCCCGCCGTGACGCAGGCCGAGGTGGTGTACGAGGGGAACGAGAGCGTGCGGGAGCTCCTGATCCGGGCGATCGAGGCGCGCGGGACGCTCGACCCGGCCGATTTCGAGGCCACGAACTGGGAGATCCACCCACCCGAGCTGGTGGATCAGGCGCTGCGGGAGGGCGGGGGCCGCTGATCCCCGCCGTCAGCTCAGGGCGCGCAGCCGCTCGACGATGTCCTCGTAATTGATGTCGATCGTGAAGACCCGCTCGTACCAGATGCGGGCCTCGTCGGGGTCCCCGAGGTTCTCCCTGGCCCGACCCATCTGGTAGTAGATCCCCAGCAGGTCGTCTTCGACCGGCACGGGGAGCTCCAGAGCCGGCTCCATCCGGTGGATCGCGAGCTGGGGCTCGCCTCGCTCGAGGTGGCAGCGGCCGAGCATCTCGAAGGCGGGCAGGAAGTCCGACCGGATTCCCAGCGCCCGGTCGAAGTAGGCGATCGCCCGCGCCGGAGACCCGCCCTCGAGCGCCTCGAGCCCGAGCTCGTACTGTGCCCGGGCCTCGCGCTCGTCTTCCTGGCCCGCACTGGCCTCCTTGAACTGCGAGAGGAGCTGGGCAAAGTCCGACGTGCCGGTGGCCACCGGGTCCTCGATGCCCGAACGCTCCGGGTCCTCTCCTTCGGCCGGGGCCTGATCGGTGGCTTCGGCCGGCTCCTTCGTGGAGCGACCCCGCCGCATCTCCTCCTGGAGGATTCGGGCCCAGACGCCCCCCTCGGTCTTCCGCTCACTCTCGGATTTCCCCGGCTCCGAGGCGCCCCGGCCCCGCGAGGGAGGGGTGCCTTCCATGGCCTCCCCGTCGGCGGGCAGGGGCTGCAGGTCGGCCCCCGGATCGAGCTCGTGAATGCGCGGGCGCAGGGTTTCGAGGGCGTCGTGGTTCTTCTCCCAGAGCGCCCTCCAGTAGCCCTCGCGCAAGTACACGAGTGCCTTGTCGCGACGCCCCGCCGCGATGAGTCGTTCGGTCAGGAAGAGGCGGGTCTCGAGGTCCGAGGGGACCCAGCTGACCAGCTCCTCCATGGCCCGGATCGCCTCCTCCACGTCCCCTCGCTGCCCCACCATCTCGGCGTAGGTCAGAAAGTGCTTGCGGGCGTAGATGAGCAGCCCCTGGCGCGCCCGGATCTGTCCCATGCGCAGGAACATCTCCTCGTGCCCGGGCGAGTACCGGATGATCTTGCGGCAGACGGTCAGCGCACTGTCCGAGAGTCCCTGGAGCAGGTAGGCCTCGATCGCCTGCTCCCAGGCCTCGACCGCCCGATCCGTCTCACCGGTCCGGATGCGCAGCTCCCCGACCCGGCTGAGAAGCGCGGGGTCCGGGTCCTCGCCGCGCCGCTCGAGTTCGTCGAGAATCGACATATAGCTGGTCAGTGCCTCGAACCACTGCTGCTGGTCTTCGAGCCGGCGAGCCTGTTCCTTCGTGTGTTCGATATCCATGGGGCCCTGGGGTCAGCTGCGATGGGTGCGGACGCGGTCAGCGCCGGATCGGGAACATGGGAATACCGTCAATTCCCGGCAAGGTGCTGCCGATACCATTCGATCCACTCCTCGTTGCGATCTTCATCTGCGTGCGGCGTCGCGAGAAGCGCCTCGAGCTCCTCGATCTCCCGCGGGGCCGGGGAGAGCCATTCGAGCCCTTCTTCCGTCAGGAGGTAGTCATCCTCGATGCGCACCCCGATCCCCCGGTAGCGTTCGAAGGCGGGGCGAATCGCCTCGATCATCCGGCGGTTGGCCGGGGTGTCCTCGATCACTTCGTCGAGCAGGTTGGGGCGCACGTAGAGGCCCGGCTCGATGCTGAAGGCGGCTCCGGGCTCCAGGGGCTCCGGCGCGGGGTCATGCACGTCGAGCCCGATGCCGTGCCCCAGCCCGTGCATGTAGAAGAGGCGGAGCTGGGGAGCGAACTGCCCCGGGGCGACTTCGAAGACGGCTTCCGGGGACTCGATCAGCCCCAGTTCGGCGAGGCCTTCGGCGAGGACCCGCGAGGCCTCGGCATTCATTCGGAGCATTCCGACCCCGGGGGCGACGATCGCCTCGGCGGCGGCCTGCGCGTCGCGCACGAGCTGGTAGATGTCACGCTGCTCGGGGGTGAAGCGCCCGTTCACGGGGTAGGTGCGCGTCACGTCGGCCGCGTACCCTCCGAGGCTGGCGCCGATGTCGATCACCACGACGTCGCCGTCCTCCATGAAGCGGTTGTTCGCGTTGTAGTGGAGAACCGTCGAGTTGGGGCCGGAGCCCACGATCGAGGCAAAGGCCGGACGCTCCGAGCCGTACCGGCGGAAGGTGGCCTCGATGGCGGCCTGGATCTCGAACTCGTTTCGACCCGGCGCCAGGCGGAGCGCGGCCTGACGGTGAGCCTCGACGGTGATCGCTACCGTGCGCCGCAGGAGCTCCCGCTCGCCCTCCGACTTCATCGCCCGAAGCGCGTTCACCTGCTGGTTGATGGGCCGCACCCGCACGTCGTCGTGCTGATCGATCAGGGCGTCGACCCGCTGGGTGACATCGTTCATGACCGGTGCGCCGGGCTGGTACGGGCCCACGAGCCGAAGCTCGGAGTGGTGCAGGAGCAGGGAGTCCATGACCGCGGTCAGATCGGTCACGCTGCGCCCGGGGAGGCCGGTCTCGGCCTCGGACCGCTCGGGGCCCATCCGGAGTCCTTCCCAGGTTTCCCGCCCCGGATCGCGGGGGTTCACGAAGAGGACCTCCGTGGTCTCTCCCCCCTCGATCACCATGACCAGCGCCGCATCCGGCTCGGTGAACCCGGTCAGGTAGCGAAAGAGGCTGTTCTGATGAAAGGGAATGTAGTCCTGCGGGGGGGCGGCGTTGCCGACGGCCAGGACCAGCCCGTCGCCGATCGCGGTGGCGAGCGCGGAGCGGCGCTCGGCGTATTCCTCGGTCGTGACCTGCCCGGAGACCGGCGCGGGCGGCGGGATCAGGAGTCCTGCGAGCAGGAGCAGGGCGAAGGCGAACGAGATTCGATCGGGCATCGGAGGCATGGGGTTCACGGGTGTGGGCAGAGGGGTCGGGATGGGAAACGGGGCGACCGTGAATGCGGGCCGCCGTCAGGGGCGCCAGCGATCGGGTTCTCGCATCAGGGGCGCCGCATCGCTCCAAGCGATGAGCAGCGTCGTCGGACCCATCGCGTATGGAGAAATCTCGTACACATTGTAGTGCAGGACGAGTCCCTCGGAGGAGGGGAGCCAGCTGTTGGGAAGGGGGAGCGTCTCCTCCCAGAACCCATGGTCGGTGAGGGGGGTGTCGGTGGGGAGCCCTCGGGCGCTCCGGAGTGCCCGGGTGGCTCGTGCCGCCAGCTCGGGTGCGGCGCCGGGCGCGAGGTGGTCGTGGATCGATCCGATGGCTTCACCCGTGTGGGCGTCGAACGCCGCGTGAAGCTGAATGCTCAGGGGGTGGGCCCCCCCAGTGTGCATCGATTCGGTGAACTGCAGCCCCACGATCCTGCGGTCGTTTCTCGCCACCTCGATTCGGCGCTCGGCGAACCACCCGCCGGCGAGGTCGGGAAACTCGCGCTGGTGCTCCCGGAACTCGCCGAGGAACCCTTCGGCCCACTCGACGGGGCTGTCGGCGGGGCGGCGGTCCGGGTCGGGCGAGTGGGTCAGACGTCGCGTGATCCAGTCGTTGGCCGAGGCGGCCGCGGGGGGGGCCGGCTCGAACACCGGATAGCGCAGGTCGACGGTGGCGCAGGGCGGGGACCCCTCGGGCTCCGATGCATCGCACGGACCCGTGTCCCGCTCGACGAGCTCCATGGTCCAGCGAAGGGAGTCGCCTTCGGAAGCCCCATGCTCCACGGTTGCGGTCTCGGGGGCGGCCTCGCGAAGCCCGTCCGACGTTTCCGCGGAAACGCCCGACCGGGATTCCGGGGGTTCTCCCCCGCAGGCGGCGAGGATCAGGAGTGGGCCGAAGATCGTGAATACGCTCCGGACCGGTGCCGGGGGTCCCGTTCGATTCACCTTTCGGCCTCGCTGCATGAGGGTCTGGAGAGTACCGGGAGGCGTTCCCGGATCCGGAGGCCGTGCGGGGCGGCCTCCAAATGAATACTATAGCCCGGTGTCCTGAATCCGAACTCATATGGAGGCGTTCGATGCGCCGTTCAGCTCCGGGCTCCTTGATCTCCCGCCTCGGCGCGTTCGCGTCGGTCGTACTGATTCTCCTGACGGGGTGCCGGACCGGTGCGCCGGAGCCGCCCCCTCTCTCGGCGACGGCAGCCGAGGCGACCACGCCCACCCTGCAGCCCCCCGTGACGGAGCGGTCGGCGCAGATGGTTCGCTCCGAGCATGGCGCCGTCGCCGCCGCATCGGTCTGGGCGGCCGAGGCGGGGGCGAAGGTGCTCGCCGAGGGGGGGAACGCCGCCGACGCCGCGGTCGCGGCCGCCTGGGCGCTTGCGGTCACCGAGCCCAGCATGTCGGGGGTGGGTGGGCGAAGCTCGATCGTGATCCGGACGCCCGACGGGGCCGTGACCGGTATCGACGGGCTGAACCAGGTCCCCGCCAGCTATCGGGAGGGCGTGGCGCCCGATGGGTATGATCGCGCCGCGATCCCCGGGGTCCCTGCCGCGCTGGAGCGCCTTCGGGCCGACCATGGAAGCTGGTCGATGGATCGCCTCCTGGAGCCCGCGATCCGATGGGCACACGAGGGCTTCGTGCTTCCGGAGCCCGAGGCCGATCGCTTTTCGGGCGCCGCCGAGGATCTCCTGAACTTTTCGTCTGCGTCGGCTCGGGGAGGCTATCTCCAGGCGGATGGGAGCCCGTGGCCCGCCGGGACCGTGTTCCGGCAGCCGGAACTCGCCCGTACCCTTCGCGCCATGGCCGACGAGGGCGTCGAGGTCTTTTACCGGGGGTGGGTGGCGGATTCCATCGACGCCGACATGCGCAGGGTCGGAGGGTTCATCGCCCGCGAGGAACTGGCCGCCTACGAAGCGCTCCCCGCCCTCACGGTGGAAGGGCGCTACCGGGGCCATACGATCCTCTCGAACTTCCGGCCGGCGTCGGGTCATGCGGTGATCCAGGCCTTGCAGACGCTCGAGGCGGCGACCCCCGACGGCGCCCCGGCGACCGAGGCCCGCTGGGCCGGGCTCCTGGGCCAGGCGATGGGCCAGGCGATCGGCGAGCGTGGCCGCGTGGTGGAAGATGACGAAGCGGCCTCGGCCCGCCTCCTGACCTCACTCGAGCACGCGCAGCTTCGGGCTTCGGAGCTGGATCTGCTCGAGGCGATGGACGTTGGGGGTCGGGGTGCGCTCCGATCGGAGCCCCCGCTGCTCTGGCTGGACGGTTCGGGCGGCGTGTGGGACCCGGGCGACCTGATCACCGATCCCGGCGACCGGGAATCGACCACGCACCTGACGGTCGTTGACGCGTCGGGGATGATCGTGTCGCTCACGCAGTCGCTGGGGCCGAGCATGGGTGCGCGCGTGGTGGCGCCGGGGCTGGGCTTCGTCTACGCGACCCGGCTGGGTAGCGAGCCGGGTTCGCGACCGGGATCCACGATCGCCCCCACGGTGGTGCTCCGCCCCGATGGCTCCCTGCTGGCCGGGCTCGGGGGGGCGGGCGATGCCCGAATCATTTCGTCGGTGATCCAGGTGGTGAGCCGGATGATCGACCATGGCCTGCCCCTCGATGCCGCCCTCGCCGCTCCCCGGATACACCCCGACGGCGAGGGTGAGCTGCGGTTCGAGGAGGGCTCCGTGGGGGCCTGGTCTCCGGCGGCGCGACGGGCCCTCGAAGGGGCGGGGTTCACCCTGGTGCCCACGCCCTCCGGCTACTTCGGGCGGGTGCATGCCGTGGGCTGGGATCCCGTCCGCAACGAGGCCTTCGGGGTTGCCGAGCCCCGCTGGAACGGCGCCGCCGTCGCACCCGCGTCCCGGGCGCGCTGACCGAGAGTCAGAAGGGCTTCGCGCCCCCGCGCCGTCGCGGGGGGTGGGAGATGATCAGGACGGGGCAGGGGGCCTCGCGGACCATGCGTCCCAGGAGCGCCCCCATGCGGCTTCGGCCTCCGCGGGGCCGGGTGATCCCGAGGACCAGGAGGTCCGCCGTTTCCGCCCGCCGCACGATTTCGCCGATGGCATCGTCGGCACGGCAGACCTCGGCTTCGCCCCGACCCCTCGCCTCGTCCTGGACGTAGCGTCGGAGCGCCTTCAGGGCCCGCCGCTCGGTCTCGGCCCGTGCGTCGGTCGGAAGCACGTGCAGGAAGGTCAGGTGCTCGAGGCCCTTGCGGGCGAGGCTCCCGATCACCCGGGCGCGGAGCTGGTCGTGGTCGTTATGGCCGCTCAGGGGAATCAGCACCCGGCGCACGCTGTCCAGATCGAATTCCGCACCCGCGTGCAGGAGCGACACGTCGCAGGGGAGCTGGTCGAGCAGGCGGTCGATGGGGTGGGAGGGGCTGCCGGCCTCCTCCGGGTCCTCTCCGCCTCCCGGGGCCTGTGCGAGGCCGAGGAGCACGCTGTTCACCCCTTCTTCGCGGGCGACTCGTGCGATCTCTTCCCACGGGTCCGCCGCCAGGGTGAGGAGGATCTCGGCCGAAATTCCCTCGCGTCGGGTGCGGACGAGGGCGTTGCTGAGGGCGGCGTTGCCCTCTTCCATCGCGGTGCGGATATCGGCCTCCTCGGTCTCGTGGTCGGAGACCACCACCTGGTGGAGGAGGATCTGACCCACCGTCGGAGGCGTGAGGGCACCGGCCACCGACGCGAGCCCCCCGGCCCTCGTGGGATTGGCGAGGGGGACGAGGACCGAGGTGTGCTTCCCGCGCAGCCGGCTGAAGAGCGGATCGCCCCCGGCCACCGCGGCATCGAGCGCCTCGGCCCGGTTCGAGAGGAATCCCCCGTAGATCGCGGCGCCGAAGCCGATCCAGACCAGCAGGAGGAGGCCAGCGGTGGGGACCGTGACGAGCTGAAAGAGGATCAGCAGCCCGCAGGCGGTGATCCCGACCAGGGGCACGAGGGGAAAGAAGGGGGCGGCGAAGGCGCCCTCGACCCGCCCACCCGCTCGGCTGCGCACCTGCCAGGCCGCCAGGTGCGTGATCCCGAAGGTCAGCAGGAAGATCAGCGAGGCCGCCGCTCCCGCGGCCGCCAGGTCGGGGACCACCACGACGAGCACGGCCACACTCACGCAGACGAAGGCGATCGCCGCGATCGGTGCCTGCGTGCGCTCGTCCAGCCGCTCGAGGCCGCGCGGCAGGGTGCGGTGCCGGGCCATCGCCAGCGCGACCCGGGATCCGGCGAGCAGGTTGGCCCGCAGCGCCGTCAGCGTCGAGAGGAGCGCCGCGACCATCACGAGCCAGAAGCCGAAGGCGCCCATGTACGACGAGGCCGCCTCGGCGAAGAAGGTCTCGGGAAACTCCCGGGCCATCTCGGCCGGGGAGCCACCGGGATCCGGCACCCCCACACTCGTGACCACGAGGAGGAGGGGAATGTACACGACGAGCGCGATCCCGAGGCTCGCGAACATGGCCCGGGGCACGTTCCTGCCGGGATTGCGCACCTCGCCCGCGATCCCCGCGATCAGCTCGAAGCCCTGAAAGGTGATGAAGGTGAAGCCCATCGCCGCGACGACTCCCATCCACCCCAGCTCGAAGAACGGGTCGAGCGGCGCCAGCGCCTCGGCCGGGCCCCGCTGCACGATCACGGCGAGCCCGGCGGCGATCAGGATCGCGAAGACCACGAGCTTGCCGACATTCTCGACCTGCCCGCCCGCCGCCGCCCCCCGGGTGAGCCGGTAGCCGTAGACCCCGGTCGCCGCCACCGCCACGAAGAGGGTGAGCGCGTGGACCGCGCCCCCGGGGAGGGCCTCCATGAGTTGCGGAAGGATCGCGTCGATCGCGGCCACCGCGTAGGCGGCGAAGCCCAGCGCGTAGAGGACTCCGGCCACCACGTGCGCGAAGGTCATGATCCAC
>SLBA01000089.1 GCA_007126575.1 Gemmatimonadota bacterium
AAGGCTTTTCTGACCCCAGGGAAGGAGGGAGGAGAGATCAGTCGGATTCAACCGCAGGTCTGAACTGTCCGTTGAATCGGGGGAACTCCAAACGGAAGAGGGTGGCCCGTGCGCCGGCCGCTGAAACGGACGGCGCCCCGGCAATCGAAGATGAATGCCGGGGCGCCGTCGTTTCGGTTCAGGTGATGCTGGTGGCTCAGGTGATCCGATCGCGCGCGCCCCACCTGACGGCGTGCACGTGTTCACGGATGTCACGGGTGAGATCGGCGACCCGGTCGCCCAGGTCGGAAGCGATGTCGTCCCTGTCGTCTCGCTCGGCCGTCCTCTCCCTCAGTTCGGACCGGATCCCCGCCAGCTCCTCCTGCCAGTCTGCGAGATCGTCCTCGTCGATCCGCGTCGAGAAGTCGAACCATCCGTCATCATCGCGATCATTCGCCTGGTGCTGTCTCAACTGGTCCTGAAGGTACCCGACGTCGGTCTGCAGCCGTTCGACATGCTGGTCCACCCGTTGCTGCAGCGTCTCGGCGTCGCGGGTGAACTCGATCTCGATGCGTGCCACATCGCCCTCGATCTCGGCCAGACGTTCGGAGCTTCGATCGCGGATCCGCTGTATGTCATCGCGATCGTTCGAATCCACCTGTCGCAGATCGTCCATCATCTCGACGCGAGTCTCCTCGACGTCGGAGGTGAGTTGGGTCCAACGGTCGACCCGGTCGTCGCGCACCTGCCCTCGCATCGTCTCGAGTTCGCTGCCAAGCTCGCTCGTGATCGAGTCCACGTCGGAGCGAACCTGCTGCAGACTCACCCGGGCGCCCGCCTGAGTAGCCGCGGCGCGATCGGTGGTGAGGGTGTCGCTTCCCATCTGGCCGGTGCGATCCTCACCGGGGCTGCATCCCACCGCTACCAGGGCGAGGGTTGTCATCAGCCATGTGCTGCGAAGTATGCCATCCATCTTCATCTCCCTTGCTTGTCGGAATCAGTGCCGCCCATGAGGGGTGATCGAAAAGCGCGGAACTCCGGTCGACCACGAATGACCGGAACCGGGTCCGTCCGGTACCGCCCAGTCCGTGCTTTCCGAGGACCCGTGTTCGAGTTCGGCAGCGCCGGGGTGCTTGAGAACCCCGGATCGCATCAGGGACAAGTTCGCAATCGGCGTGCCATGGAGGCCGGGGCGTCCCGAGCCCGCTGCAAAGCCCTGTGCGTGGCGGGTCACAGAGGATTGGAGGGGATCTGGTCTCCAGAGCAGTCGTTCGTCGGACCGGCGGCGTCTGGTAGCTTCTACATCCGGTTTGTAGGAGTTTCGGTCCGGTGCGAGCGATTCGGGGGGCAGGCTTCGTGAAGCTTCTACATCAAACAGAGTGAGCGTTACAAAGACGGGCGGTTGCACTGCGACCCGAGCGGCAGCGGAAAGCCCCCAGCATTGGGCTCGGGTGTGCGGCATTCAGGATATCGACCAACGGTTCCCGAACGTTGGTCCTCTCCTTGCTGAAGGTAGGGTCGGACTCCCACCTCACCCGCGTTCAACTGGCCCATCATGGAAGCGATGCCGCTGCACCTGGAGCCGGTGGAACTCAACGCACCGCATCCGCGTCATCGGAGCGTTCTCGAGGCCATCGGGGATACCCCGCTCATCGAACCGACCGGGTTCCTTCCTCGGGGCCCGGTCCAGGTGTTTCTCAAGCTGGAGGCCAGCAACCCCGGAGGCAGTGCCAAGGATCGACCGGCCGCCACGTTGATCGAGGCCGCGGTTCGGTCGGGACGACTGCGCCGTGGCTCGGTCGTCATCGAGTCCTCGTCCGGAAACATGGGGATCGGACTGGCGCAGGCCTGCGTCTGGTACGGTCTCCGGTTCGTCTGTGTGGTGGACGTCCGAGCGCAACCGGGCACCCTCGCGGCGATTCGGGCACTTGGAGCCGAGATCGACACGGTGACCGTCCCCGAAGGCCACGATCAGAATCCTTTGGCGGCACGCCTCCTTCGGACAGACGCTCTTCTGGTCGGCGGCTCGGCCTGGGGCGTGCTGCAGGCCGTTCGTACCTGCCACCGACGCCTGCCGCCGGGGCAGTATGTCGCCATCGGGGCGGACTCCGGTCATCGGTACCTGGACACGGTGTTCGACGATGACTGGGTAGAGGAGGCGCTCGGCTGTCCACCAGGCCGGTTGGCTCGGCTCGTGGGGCAGATATCCGTGAATAGGCTGTGAGCATGGTGTCCGGCACGCGTGTCGCCATCGTGGGCTTCGGTCCCCGGGGCTTCGGGTGCCTGGAACGCCTTGCCCTCGAGATCGCCCGGCGCGGCCCCTCACCACCCCCCCTCTCGGTGACTGCCCACGACCCACGACCCCACCCCGGAGCGGGGCCCCCGTACGATCCGGAGCAGCCCGATACCATGCTGCTCAACTTCAGTGCCCGACACGTCGACATCTGGTCCGACGACCACGACCTCGTTCCCGCCGGCGAGCGCCTCGACTTCATGGCGTGGCTCCGGCGGAACCACCCGGCCTGGGCCTCGGACGACGCGTTCGTTCCCCGCCGGCTGCTCGGGACCTATCTGCAGCACTCCTTCGCATCCCTCCGGGCCGCGCTGCCTCCCTCCATCACCTTCCGGCACTGTCGGGCCGAGGTCCATGACCTCGAGCCTTCCGGACGGGGCTGGTCGATCCGGCACGACGATCCCACTCTCGACCTGGAGGGGATCGATCATGTGATGGTGGCTATCGGACACGGTACCTGGTCCCGGAACGAGGGCTTCGAGTCGTGGAACTGCGAGCTTCCGAACGCCCCCCGGACGCGTCGTATCTCCGGGGTGTACCCCGTCATGGAACGGCTCTCCCGAGACGCGGTTCCGGACGGCGCCATCGTGGGCATCCGTGGCTTCGCCCTCACGGCCATCGATGCGATACTCACCCTCACGGAGGGTAGGGACGGTCGCTTCGAGGACGAGGGCGCGGGCATCCCCCGGTATCACGGCCCGGAGGGGCAGGAGGTCACGGTCATTCCATTCTCGCGATCCGGTCTTCCGCTTCTGGCCAAGCCCGGGCCGACCCTGGTGACGCATTCGAACGAACTCACCGAGATCTGGAATCCTCTCCGGAGGGAGATTGTCGAGGCGGACGGGTTGACGCCGGGGTCGCTCCTCCAGCGACTTCACCGTGCGGGCGTCCGGGCCGTCGACGCCTTGGACGGCCGAGCGTCCAGCCCGCTTTCTTCGAGAGGTGGGACCGGCGCCACTCGACACACCGGTACCCTGCGCATCATGGAGCGATCGGTTCTCGTGGCCTCCGGGCTCCTCCCTCCCGACGAGGCATGGGCCCGCGGTGAGGCATGGAGGCAGGCGTACCCGGCCATCGTGAGACGGGCCGGCGAGCAGGGAGTGGCTGCAGCCTTTCCCGCCGGGTTCGCACGCCTTTCGTGTGCAATGGAGCGGTACGCCTTCGGGCCTCCGGCGGCGAACCTCGGACGCATGGTGGCCCTCGCCTCGATCGGCCGCCTGGACCTTGGCGCTCTGCGGGCGCCTCGCATTCATGCGTGGGCGCGCCGTCTCGTCCTCGAGGGAGCGAGGCGCACCTTCCCGATCGACGTGCTGGTGAACGCGGTGATGCCGCCTCCGGGGGTTCACAGCGCCACACCCCTCCTGCTGCGACTCGTACGACGGGGCCACGCCAGCCGTGCACCGGGGTGGGACGGTGTCAGGGTCTCGCCATCGGCCGAGAGCATCGGCCGGGACGGGATGCCCAGGCCCGGGCTCTCCATCGTGGGCCGCGCCACCGAGGGGTGGGTCGTGGGCAACGACACCCTCAGCCGCACCCTTCACGACCATACCCGGCGCTGGGCGCACCGTGTAGTCGCCGAGACCGGTGTCGCCGTACCCCAGACCGGCCGGCTGGCGGCGGGGGCCCCACTCTGATGACCAGCAGCCCCCGCGGACGTCGCGCCACCTGCCACGGGCTGCCACCTCTCACGGCCAGGCTCGAGTCCTGGCAGGAGACACTGCTCACCGACTCCGAGCCGCTCGCCAGTCTCGTTGAGACGTTCGGGTCCCCCCTCAACCTGCATCACGTGGACCCCTTCGAACGGAACGTCCGGAAGCTTCTCGACGTGGCCCGGTCAAGGCGGTTCGCTGAAAGCGATGCACTAGCATCGGTGAAGCGGGCCAACGAAGATCCAGGGCCGCAACCCCCTGTCCCCCTTCGGGTTGGGGCCGCAGGGGCCCCACTCGGTCGTTGGTTCGCCTCGACGTAGCGCAAGGCTAT
>SLBA01000014.1 GCA_007126575.1 Gemmatimonadota bacterium
GCCGAGGCCGCTCCGGTGGTGTCGGGGGATGCGGGACCCGAGACCGGCCCGGCCCCCTCATCCCTCCGGCTGACCGCCTCACGGGCCCGGGCGGGCCCTTCGCCCACCCGCACCGAGCGTGCGGCGGGCGGCCTGCCCGGAACGGCGTGGCCCTGGAGGGACGCGGGGTCCCGATCGTCCTCCACGATCACCCGGATCACGTCGCGCGACATGAGCCAGGCGGCGCAGGCCTCGATCACCACCCCGGCCGAGAGCGCACCCGCTCCCACCCATGCGCCCGGGAGCCCCGACGCGGCGAGTCCGAGGCCGGTCAGCGCCATCGTGCCCAGTCGAAGCCCGGTGCCGTAGGCGACCCGCCGGGTTCGGCCCGAGCGGATGAGGATCCCGTGGACGAAGCGTCGGTACCCGATGGCGGCCGGCCAGGGAAGGAGGATCCAGAGACTCCCGTAGACGAGCGTCGAGACCTCGTCGGGCAGGGCCAGCAGGGTGTGCGCGAAGAAGCCGAAGACCGCGGGGATCAGCATGAGGATCAACAGCCCCGTGGACAGCAGGTTCAGCGCCCAGGCGAAGGCCCGCATCTTCAGGTAGCTGCGGGCGTCCTCGACCAGCGCCGTCGACGCGCTCATCAGCATGATCACCGGCGACTCGACCAGGATCGCGAAGGCGAAGGCGACCCCGTAGGCCGCCAGGTTGAAGGTAGGGTCGGCCAGGCGGGCGATGACCGCGGCCAGGAAGGGGTGCTCCAGCGCCATCATGATCCACTGGAGCGAGAGCGGCATCCAGAAGATGAAGATCGTGCGCGGGGAGCGGTCGACGGTATTCAGTGGAGGCGCGTCCGGGTTCTCGGATCAGGGGGGACAGGGATCACCGATGCCCCGAAAGATCGGAGTGCGGTCACGGACCGTACAGGGGGCAACCGCAGAACGCCCCCGGGGTGTATCTTTTCCGAACCCATGACGTCCCTCCGACATCGAGCGTTTCATGCCGTCCAGCCTGAGTGGCCTTCGCGTCGTCGACCTTTCTTCGAATCTGGCGGGACCCTACTGTGGCCAGATCCTGGCGGACCTGGGAGCCGAGGTCGTGAAGGTGGAGCGTCCCGGCACCGGAGACCCTTCGCGGGCCTGGGCTCCCCCCGCGTGGGGAGGCGAGGGCACCCTGTTTCTCTCGTCGAACCGGGGGAAGCGGAGCCTGGCGCTCGAGCTCGGCACCCCCGAGGGGCAGGAGGTCCTCGGGCGGCTCCTGGCACAGGCGGACGTGGTGATCCAGGCCTTCCGGCCCGACGTAGCGGAGCGATTCGGGCTGACCGAAAGCCAGCTGCGCCCCCACCACCCCCGGATGATCCTCTGCTCGATCACGGCCTTCGACCCCGAGGGGCCGCATCGGGATCGACCCGGCTACGACCCCCTCCTTCAGGCACACGCCGGCCTCATGTCGGTGACGGGGCCGGCCGGGGGCCCCCCGGCGCGGGTGGGGACCTCGATCGTGGACATGGGCGCCGGGATGTGGGCCGCGCTGGGGGTACTCTCGGCCCTTCGCACCCGGGACCGGACGGGACGCGGTCACCACGTGCGAGTCTCGCTCGAGGACACCGCGCTCGCCTGGGGTGCGTATCACCTGCAGGGGACGCTGGCGACCGGTGAGCCCCCGGCACCGATGGGGACGGGGCTGCGCATGATCGTCCCCTACGGCGCCTTCCCCGCCTCGGACGGGCACCTGATGATCGCCGCGGGGACCGACACCCTCTTTCGTCGGTGCTGCGAGTCCATGGGGCTCGATGACCTGGCCGCGGACCCGAGGTTCGCGACGAATCCGGAGCGGGTCCGCCATCGGGACGAGGTCGAGTCCGCGCTCGCCACGGCCACCCGGCGGCACACGAGGGCCGAGCTCGAGGCGCTCCTGACCGAAGCCGGAGTGCCCTGCGCCCGAGTCCGGGACTTCAACGAGGTCGCGGCCGACCCCTCGGTCCTCGCGGGGGCGTTCCGCCGGGAGCCGCACCCGGAGATCCCCGACTACCGGGCCGTGGGGCTCCCGGTGGCGATCGACGGGGAGCGGCCGGAGTTCACCCGGCCCCCGCCCTCGACCGGGGAGCATTCCGAAGAAGTGCTTGCCGAGCTGGGCTACTCGGCCGACGAGATCGCCGCCCTGCGGACGCGTGGAATCGTCCCGGGTTGAGACGACCCGAGCCGGCACGCGAATCGAAGGGTCCTGCGAGACGTAACGCGGGATCCGAAAGTCGTGACGTGTTCGTGACTGCCCCGTCGCGTAAGTGTCAAGAAGCGCCCTTACCCTTGTTTCGTGCCCGGTCGCGCGGCAGGTGATCCGTGCGGGACCGAGGCATGCCCCAGATCCCTGGTTCCTTTCCTTCAGGAGAAGCAAGGTAGATGACCACGATTCCTCGTTGGCGGATGCACCCTTCCCTGATCGCACTCGGCTTCATCGCGAGTGCGATTCTCTTTTCCCCCCCCACCCTCCACGCCCAGGAGTCGGAGCCCGGATCCATCACGGGCCAGGTCCGCGTGCTCGTCGACGGCGAGTCGCCCGAGGGGATCGAGGTCGGGCTGGTCGAAACCGGTGATCGCACCCTCGTGAATCGCGCCGGGGTCTTCCGCTTCTCGAATGTCGCGCCGGGCAGCTACACCCTGCAGGTGAGCTTCAAGGGCGTCGAACTCGACGAGCGTCCGGTCGAGGTCCGGGCCGGAGAGCGGACCGAAGTGACCCTTCGCCCCGGAGTTCCCGCCCAGCCCTCCGGGGCCCGTCTTCAGGAGCGCCCGCCGTCGGAGCTCGATCGCCTGCTCGCCCTGCTCGTCGAGCGCGGCGTGCTGACCGAAAACGAGGTCGAAGCGATCCGGCTCGAGGCCGAGCGCGAGCGGCTCGACGCCCGGGTGGAGCTCGGCGGTGCCGCCATCGCGTACGAGCCGACGCTTCCCATCATCGACGACGACCCCTCGGTTCAGGTCCTCCCCTTCGGAGTCGAGAGCTGGGACGGTTCGACGCGCTTCCGCATCCGGGGCCGAGCACAGCTCGACGCCGAGTACGCCAGTATGGGCGACGACCTGCAGAACGTGGCGCGGCAGGGCAACAAGTTCCCGAGCTACGGGATCTTCCTCCGCCGCGTGCGTCTCGGGGCCGCGGGGATCATGCGCCAGATATGGGAGTGGCAGGTCGAGGCGGACTTCTCCGAGAACGAAGTCGATCTGGCCAACGTCTACCTGGCCTACCTGCACCCGACCGGCCGCCTGGCCGCCGGGTACTTCAAGGAGCCCTTCGGAATGGAGTACGCCACGAGCTCCCGCTACATCACCTTCATCGAGCGTTCGGCGGCCTCGGACGCGTACAAGGTCAACCGGGAGCCCGGACTCATGTACGAGACCCTGTACCGGAACTGGTACGCGGGGGTCGGGCTCTTCGGAGGCAGCATCGACCGGGATCGGGACAATCGGGAGGGCTGGGCGCTTTCCGGACGCTTCTCGGTCGCCCCCTATCTCGAGGGCACCGACTACGTGCACCTCGGCGCCGGCATGAACCGTCGGGTCAACGGCTACGACTACGACGACGAGGAGTGGAACTCGGTGCGGCTTCGGACGCGGGAGGGCATCCGGGCCATCGACATGCGCCTGATCGGTCGTGACGACCTCGTGGCCGTCGAAAACTTCACCCGCTCCAATGTCGAGTTCGCGGCAGGATTCGGACCCTGGTGGATCCAGTCCGAATACCTGCAGGTGAACATCAACCTCGACCGCGAGGCCCTCGAAGACGAACTCGGTGGCAACGCGACGGAACTGAATTCGCTGAAACAGCACGGGTTCTATGTGCAGACGGGCTTCTTCCTGACCGGAGAGTCGCGCAATTACCGGGCCTTCAGCGGCGACTTCGGACCGCAGTTCCCCACCCGGAACGTCTCGCGTGACGGCGGACTGGGCTCCCTCGAAGTGGCCCTCCGCTACTCGCGGGCCAACTCGCTCGAACACACCCGGGTGGGCCGCGGCCAGGCCATGGACCACTACACGCTGGGGCTGAACTGGTACATGTCCCCCGAGGTCGCGCTGAAGACGAACCTCATGTACCTCGAGGGTGAGCGCGACGAGTTCGTCGACGACGCCGTGATCTTCGGTGCCCGGCTGCAGTTCATCTTCTGATGACACACGACGATTCCCCCTTCCTGGAGGCCCGCGGACTGGTGAAGAGCTTTGGCTCGGAGCGGGTCCTCCGGGGGGTCGACTTTCGCATCCGTCCGGGAGAGCGCCTGGTCCTTCTGGGGCCGTCGGGGTGCGGAAAGACCACCCTGCTCAACCTGATCGCCGGAATGCTCGAGGCCGACGCCGGCGAACTGCTCTGTGAGGGGAGCCGGATCGACGCTCCCGCGCACGGTATCCATCAGCCCATGCGGCGGCGGGGCTTCGCCATGGTCTTTCAGGACTTCGCGCTCTGGCCGCACATGACCGTGGCCGAAAACGTCGCCTTCGGCCTCAAGATGCAGGGGCTATCCCGGAGCGAGCGTTCCGAGCGGGTGCGCCAGGTACTGACGATGGTCCAGATGGAGGGCTTCGCGGACCGGTCACCCTCGCGACTCAGCGGGGGCCAGCAGCAGCGGGTCTCGATCGCACGGGCCCTGGCGGTCCGCCCGCGCCTCCTCCTGCTCGACGAGCCCCTTTCGGCCCTCGACGCCCGACTTCGCGAGGATCTCAAGGGGGAGCTGGCCACCCTCCTTCGGCAGTCCGGGGTGACCTCGGTCTACGTCACGCACGACCAGTCCGAGGCCTTCACCCTGGCGAGCCGGATCGCCCTGATGCACGAGGGGCGGATCGAACAGATCGGGACCCCCGAAGAGGTCTATGCGAACCCCGCATCGACCTTCGCCGCGACCTTTCTCGGCGTCTCCAACCTCCTCCCGTACTCCCGAGAGAACGGCCACTTCCTCCTGGGGGATCGGGAGTCTCTCACCCCGGTCGTCCTGAACGGGGTGGGAGACACGGCCCCGGCGGACGGACGCCTCATGGTCCGTCGCGAAGCCGTCACCATCCACGAGGGTCGGGACGCCCCCTCCGACAGCATCGTGCTCAGCGGCATCTGCCGCCGCAAGGACTTCCTGGGAGACCGTCATGAGGCCTTCGTCGAGGTCGAGGGGGGGGTCACCCTCCGGGGCTTTGCGGCTCCGGGGATCGTCGAGGGTACGCGGGTCCAGGTGCGCTTCCCACCCGACGCCGTTCGGTTCCTGACACACTGATGCGGATGGGGCGCACGAGTCTCGCCACCCTGGCGGGGCTCCTGGCCGTCGGGGTCCTGGCGGCCGCGTCGGGCTGCGATGGATCCCGGGGGAGCGATGACGTCCTGGTGATCTATTCGGCGGGGCCCCGCTCGCTGGCCGAAGCGGTCGTCGAGAGCTTCACCGAGGAGCACGGCATCCGGGTCGAGTTGTTCGCGGCCACGACGGGACAGGTGATGGCCCGGCTCGAGGCGGAGCGGTACCGGCCCCGGGCCGACGTGGTGGTGCTCGCCAGTCGGGTCGCCGCCGAGGCCCTGCGCGAGGCCGATCGTCTCCTGGCCTACCCCGACCCGACCTGGCTCGAGACCACCCGGACCGAGTGGCACGACCCCGAGGGGTACTTCCACTCGACCTCGGCCGCACTCGTGGGGATGGCCTTTCGGGGGCTGGGGGACTCCGCGCAAGCCGATCCCGACTGGAACGAGGTCTTCGCGGGCGACGATCACGGCCGTCTCACCCTGCCGGCCCCCTCGCGCTCCGGCGCGGCCGGGGACTTCGTGGTCGCCTACACCCTGCGCGAAGGGGAGCCCGCCTGGGACCGGTACCGGACCGCCCGCCGCACCGGCCTCGAAATCTCGGCGGCGAACAGTCAGGCGATCGGCGGACTCCTGATCGGGGCATACGACGGGATCGTCGGGGCCGTCGACTACCTGATCTTCGCCCAGATCGCGGGTGGCGCCGAACTGCGAGTGCACTATCCGGCGTCGGGGTCCGCGCTGGTGGAGCGCCCCGTCGCCATCCTCCGGACGACCCCCGTCCCCGAGCTGGCCCGCCAATTCGTGGACCACTATTTCGGCGAACGGGCACAGGAGGCGGTCGCCGCCGTGCACCTGCTTCCCGCACGTGCCGACGTGCCCGTCAGCGAGGTGCGGGCCGCGGCGGTCCACGCGGGGAGCGGCCCCGATTCGGCCTCCCTTCCCCCCCTGATCGCGGTCGACTACACCGAGGCGCTTCGCGAGCAGACCCGGACCCTGGGCCGGTTCCAGCTCGAGATCGAACGCGCCGAAGTGGTCAGGCGCGACCGGTGACCGGTCGCGCGGGCACCCGCATCCCCCTCACCATCTGTGTCGGGCTTCTCGGGATCGCGGTGGCGTACCCCCTCGGCATCCTCTTTCTGCAGAGCGTGTTCCCGGAGATCCTGGGCGGAAGTTTCGAGGGGTTCATGGATGCCTACCGGCGCATCGGCGAGACGCCCGAGATGGTCCGGCTCATCCGCAACTCGCTGGCCTGGGCGGGCGCGACCACGGGAGTCGCGTGGATCTTCGGGATACCCTGCGGATACCTGCTCGCGCGCACCGATCTGCCGGGAAAGCTGTGGGCACGGCTGTCGCTCCTGGTCCCGATCATGACGCCCCCCTACATCGCGGCCCTCTCGTACATCCTGCTCATGCAGTCCGGGGGCTTCGGCGACACGCTCACGGGGGGACTCCCCGAGGGCCTGCGCGCGTGGTTCTTCTCCTTCTGGGGCGTGACCCTGGTCATGGCCCTCTCTTCGTTCGGCTATGTGGCGCTGGCCGTCGAGGCGACGCTCTCCGAGATCCCGCGGCGCTTCGAGGATGCGGCCCGGCTCCTGGGGGCCTCATGGCACCAGACCCTCCGGCGGATCCTCCTCCCCCTCCTCCTTCCCGCGATCCTGAACTCGGGACTGCTCGTCTTCCTCGAAGCGCTCTCGAACTTCGGGGTCCCGGCCGTGCTCGGGTCCCGATCGAACCTGCCCCTGCTTCCGGCCGAGATCTTCTACCTCGTGACGAGCTGGCCCGTGGATCTGGCCCTCGCCACCTCGCTCTCGAGCCTGCTCTGCCTGTTTGCCCTCGTATCGCTCTATGGCAGCCGGTGGCTCGCGGATGCCTTCGGTGGAGGGGCCTACCGGCCGGGCGCCATGTCGGTGCAGCGCCTGGGTCCCCTGTGGACGCTCGCCGGATGGGGGTTCATCGGAGGGCTTTTCGTGCTGAGTTCGGGACTCCCGTACGCCGCCATGATCCTGACCAGCCTGGCGGGAAGCTGGGGAGAGGGGTGGCCGGAGCTCACCATGGCCCACTACGCGACCCTCTTCGAGCCGGGCTCCCGGGGCTTCGAGGCGATCCTCACCAGCCTATGGCTGAGCGTGGCCGCGGCGTCGGTGTGCGTGGTGGCCGGTAGCTACATCGCCTACGTGAACATCCGCTCGACCGGATGGCTGCAGAGCGCCCTCGAGGGGCTCGCCACCCTTCCCCGGGTGATCCCGAAGATCGTGATCGCCGTGGCCCTGATCCTGGCCTGGAACGCGCCCTGGGTCCCGATCGACCTCTACAACACCGCCTTCATGCTCCTGCTGGCCTACGTCGTCGTGTACATCACCGACACGCTGAACTACTCGAACGCCACGCTTTGGGGGATGAGCGAGCACCTTGAGAGTGCTGCCGAGATCCTGGGCGCGGGACGGTTCACGGTATTCACGCGCATCGTGCTGCCCCGACTGCGACCGGCCCTTCTCGCCGCCTGGCTCACGACCTTCATGGTCTGCATGCGCGAACTCGTCGCCTCGCTCATGCTGATGCCCCCGGGGATGGACACGACGGCCACCTACATCTTCAGCCAGTTCGAACAGGGAGACATCTCTCTGGCCATGGCGATGGCCACGGTGACGATTGTGATCTCGACGGTGGTCCTGGCGCTCTTCACCCTGCGCAGGAGCCACGGGGCGCGCGCCGGTGCCCGGGCTCTCGGGGAGGTCGAAGGGTAGACAGGCGGCTTTGGCATGCAAAGTACTTGACATGGCACGGCACCCACAGCTAACGTATTTTCATGAGGCCCTCCACTCCCCTGTCCAGAGGTTCCCGGCCGATCGCGCTGGGCGAGCGGGCGGTAGACGACCTTCGCTTCATCCGCAGGACGATGGAGCGTGGGCCGGCCTTCACCGCCGTGCCCGGCTGGGGTGGCGTGGTCATGGGCGGGACGGGGCTCGTCGCAGCGGCCGTCGCGGCCACCCGCTCGACCCCCGAGGGCTGGCTTCTCACCTGGCTTGCGGCCGCCATGGTGGCGATCGGGGTCGGGGCCTGGTCCGTGCACCGAAAGGCCAGACGAGCCGAACTTCGCCTCGTCTCCGGTTCGGGCCGAAAGTTCGTGCTGGGATTCTTCCCTCCCGCGCTGGCGGGTGCGATCCTGACCCTCGCCCTCTACCAGGCGGGAGCGATGGGGCTGATCGCGGGAAGCTGGCTCCTCCTCTACGGGGTGGCGGTCGCCGCCGCCGGCACCTTCTCGGTTCGGGTGGTGCCCCTGATGGGTGCGTGCTTCATGCTCCTGGGAGCAGTGGCGCTCCTGGCGCCCGACAGCTGGGGAGACCTTCTCCTGGCCATCGGGTTCGGCGGGCTCCACGTCGTCTTCGGCCTCCACATCGCGAGGAAGCATGGCGGCTGAAAGCGCGCGTCTCCGCGACGACTCCCCTTCCCCCTCGGACGACCAGGAGGGCGACGTGTCGAAGCCGACCGTCGAGGCGGCCCCCAACCCGACCGAACTCGACCAGCTCATTCACGGTCGCGTCCGCCTGGG
The DNA here is from genome assembly GCA_007126575.1 of Gemmatimonadota bacterium. Classification (GTDB taxonomy): domain Bacteria; phylum Gemmatimonadota; class Gemmatimonadetes; order Longimicrobiales; family Gaopeijiaceae; genus SLBA01. The sequence goes on from SLBA01000014.1 coordinate 8,792, forward strand.
CATCGTCAGTGCGCTTGCGGTCCATGACCGAATGAGCTTCACGGAACTCCGGGAGCTCCTCGAGACCTCGGACGGAAACCTCAGCGCCCATGCCCGCAAGCTCGAAGAGGGTGGATACCTGCGCTGCGACAAGTCGTTCGAGGATCGCGTCCCCCTCACCGAGTACCGCCTGACCGACCGGGGGCGCGGGGCGCTGGAGCGGTACCTCGACCACATGGAGGGGCTGATCCAGCGTGTCCGTGACGCCTGACCGGGGACCCGCATGTTTTTTTTTGGACATGGACTTTGTTTTTCAAAGTACTTCTCTCCACACAAGAGGCCTGCGCATGAGATCAACGCACCGCTCCGGGGCCGAGACCCCGGGGTCCCCTTCCCCCCTTCCACACCGGACCGTGTGGGCCACGGCGCTCGGCGTGGGGGCCCTGGGAAACCTCGTCGTGCAGGGCACCGATGCGCCCGGGCTCGGAATGGTCTTATTCTTCGTTGCGCTCGCGGTCGCCGTCGGGATCACGGGTCGCGCCGCGAGGCGAACCCCCTTCAGCCCCGAGGCCCTGGCCTGGCTCCTGGGCGGGGTTCTTCTCTCGACGGCATTCCTCTTCCGCGCGTCGGGTCCCCTGCAGTTCCTGGCCTTCGTCGCGGCCGCCGGTGCCTTTGCATTTCCTGCGTTGCGGGCCGGCGCGGCGTGGCTTCGTGGGAGTGGGATGAGCGATGTCATCGAAGCGGTCGCGGGGGCGATCGGGCATGCCGGCCTGGGAGCGGTGCGCACTGCCGCCCGGGCCCTCTCCGCACACACCGACGCATCGAACGGTGCCCGTGTCGCCACCGCCCCGACCACCCTGACCGCCGTGGTGCGAGGTCTTCTGCTGGGCGCGCCCCTCCTGCTCGTCTTCGGCGCCCTCTTCGTGGGGGCCGACGAGGTCTTCGAGGGCATCGTGGCCGGCCTGGTGGGCCCCGCAATCGAAGACTGGGGGCCCCACCTGATCCTGACCGCCGTCCTCACCTGGCTCGCGGCGGGTTACCTGACCGGGTTCCTGACCGGAACCCGTGTGCGCCACACCCTCGTCGTCATCCTCGCGGGTCGGATCCGGCGTCCCTCGATCGGAGCCGTCGAGGCCGCCATCGCCCTCGGGCTGGTCGCCCTGCTCTTCACCGCCTTCGTCGCCGTGCAGTTCCGCTACCTCTTCGGGGGAGCGGGCCTGGTCGAGGTGACTCCCGGACTGACCTACGCGGAATACGCGCGAGAGGGCTTCGGCCGGCTCACCCTCGCCTCGGCGCTCGTGCTTCCCACCCTCCTGGTGACCGACTGGCTCCTCGGGTCTCCCGGCCGCGGAGGCCGCACGGTCTTTCTCTTCCTGGGAGGCCTTCAACTGATCCTTCTCGTTCTGGTGATCGCATCCGCCTTCCAGCGCGTGATCGTCTACACCCAGGCCTACGGCTTCACCGAGTCCCGCCTGTATGGGGTCGTCTTCCTGGGCTGGCTCACCCTGCTCGGCTTCTGGTTCGCCGCGAGCGTGCTGCGCGGCCGGAGGGAGCGCTTCGCGGCCCCTGCCCTCCTCTCCGGGGTCGCGGTGGTGGTCGGACTGCTCTTCGCCAACCCGGACGCGGTGATCGTCCGAGCCAACCTGTCCCACGCGGGGATCGCCCTCGATGCCGGGGCCGCAGGGCTCCCTGTGGGCCCCGGGTTCGACGCAGCGTATCTCGCCTCGCTCAGTGCCGACGCCGTGCCCACCCTGCTCGGCGTGCTGCCGCGACTGCCACACGATTCCCGGTGCATCGTCGCCCGAGCGCTGCTGGACCGGTGGGAGAGCGCCGCGGAGCTCGACTGGCGCAGCTGGAATGTCCCCAGGGTCCGGGCCCACCGGCGGGTCCGCGCCGACGCCGAAGCCCTGCGGCGACTGAGCGCTCCGGCCAGCGGGTGTCTGACCGAGGAGGCGATCGGGTAGACCCCCGGACACCGTCATCCGGCCGATGTCGGTCTCCACACTGTCCTTACTCGGATCCGGCCCGTACGTTGGCTCGAAGGAGGTCGGTCGGTGCCTCCCTCCGGATCGGATGAGCCGGTCCCGCCTCGCCTCCGGGCGGGGCCCCTGTCTCCCGGGCCGAGGGCCGATGACCGAAGTCACGGAGTTGATGGTGCGGGTTCGCTCCGGAGACCGCGAGGCCTTCGACGAGCTGTGCTCGACGCTCTACGACGAGCTCCATGCCATCGCGTACCAGCAGCGCCGTCGCTGGGAGGGGGATCTCACGATGGGCGCCACCGCGATCGCCCACGAGGCCTACCTGAAGCTGGCCTCGGCCGTGGGGTCCGACTGGCGCGACCGGGCCCACTTCCTCGCGGTCGCCGCCCTCGCGATGCGGCAGGTCCTGCTGAACTACGCCCAGAAGCGCTCCGCTCAGAAGCGTGGGGGACCAATGTCGAACCTGCGTCTCGACGACGTGAATCCCGTGGCCCCCGAGATCGCCGACGAAGTCATCGCACTCGACGAGGCCCTCCAGCGCCTGGAGGAGATCTCGCCGCGGCGCACCCGGGTGGTGGAATACCGCTTCTTCGTGGGTCTCCCGGCGCGCGAGATCGCCGAGGTCCTCGGCGTCTCCCCCAGGACGGTGGAACGCGACTGGGCCATGGCCAGCGCATGGCTCAAGGCCGAACTCGAGGAGAGCTGAGATGGATCCCCGTCCCCCCGACCGACCCTCCGATGCGTTCGACGATCGCGTCGAAGAGGCCTTCCACGAGCTCCGGGAGCGTCCGGAGGCCGAGTGGGAGGCTCGCCTCGGGTCGCTTCGCGAGGAAGACCCCGCGCTGGCCGAGGAGGTCGCCCGGCTCCTGCGGGCATCTGCGGGGGCGGACACCTATTTCGACGCGCTCGCATCGAGGTTCCGGCCCGTCCAGCCGGACGCTCTCGGGGCCGGAGACCAGGTGGGCCCCTACACGATCCTCGACGAGATCGGCCGTGGCGGGATGGGGACGGTCTACTGCGCGGAGCGGACCGATGGCACCTTCGACCAGCGGGTGGCGATCAAGATCCTCTCCGACGCGGTCGTGGGGCCCCTGCACGCACGCTTCCTGGCCGAACGGCAGATTCTGGCCCGGCTCGAGCACCCGGGCATCTCCCGGATGATCGACGGGGGGGTCACCGAGACCGGAGCGACCTACTTCGTGATGGAGCTGGTCGAGGGAGCCCCCATCGACGAGTGGTGCGAGACCCACGACGCCACGCTCGATCAGCGGATCGACCTCATACTTCAGGTCTGTGACTCGGTGGCGTACGCCCACAACAACCTCGTGGTGCACCGCGACCTGAAGCCGTCGAACATCCTGGTCGATGGCTCGGGGAGAGCTCGGCTCCTGGACTTCGGGATCGCGAAGGTCCTGGAGCCCGAGGATCCGGGGTGGAGCGGCGCCGCCGGACGGCTCCCCGAGATCACGCAGGCCGGGAGCGGTCCGCTGACCCGGGAGTGGGCGAGCCCGGAGCAGCTCCACGGGGAGCCGGTGACCACCGCATCCGACGTCTACGCGCTCGGCTGTCTCCTGTATCTCCTTCTGACCCGGGGTGAGCGGGCTCACGAGCTGGCCGGGCTGACCCCGACCCAGCTTCTCAAGCGGGTCTCCACGTCGGAGCCCACCCCGCCGAGCCGTCACCCCGGTGCCCAAGGCGTGGGCCGCGATCTCGATGCGGTGGTGCTCCAGGCCCTCGACCGGGATCCCGAATCCCGCTACCCGACGGCCCGCCACCTGGCCGACGACCTGCGGCGCGAGCGGCGCGGGCACCCGGTGGTTGCGCGGCCTCAGACCCGGGTCTATCGGGCCTCGCGATTCGTGCGGCGCCACAGGGCCGGATCGGCGGCCGTGGCGGCATCGGTGATCCTCATGATCGGGCTGACCACGGTGTCCTACCAGGCGGCACGCGCCTCCGACGAGCACGCCCGGGTCGTGAGTCTGGAGCGGGATCGAGCCGAGCGCGAGGGCGCCCGCGCCGCGCAGGTCACCGGACTTCTGCTCAGCGCCTTCGAGCGCGCCGACCCCGGGGGCTCGCTGGGGGAGGCCGTCACCGCGCGCGAAATCCTCAACGCGGGGGCCGAGGTGGCCCGTACGGACCTGGTGGCGGACCCCGACCTGAGGGCCGACCTGCTCTTCAACGTCGCCGAGATCTTCCGGGTGATGAACGTGCGCAGCCGGGCGCTGGAGCTCTCCGAAGAGGCGATGGTCGCCCTGGAGGCCGTTCCGGACGCCGACCCGGATCGGTGGTTCGACCACCAGCTTCAGCTCGCGATGATCCGAAGGGGGCCCGACGCCCGCGAAGGATATCGGGCGCTCTATCCACACTCCGAGACGCGTTATGCAACGGACCCGGTCGGTCTGGGGATCTTCCTGACCCGGTACGCCCGGGAGTTGAACTGGTCCCAGGACCCCGAGCTGAAGGAGGAGCTGTTCGACCGCGCGATCGCCATGCTGCGCGAAGAGGAGGGGGAGCTGGCCCAGCTCTCGCTGGCAACCGCCCTCGTCACATCGTGTTACGGCACCGGCGACCTCGGGTGCCTGCCCCGGGTGGAAGAGGGCCTGGTGCTGAGGCGCACGATTCTGGGGCCCGACCACGGCCTCGTGAGTGCAGCGCTGAGCGATATGGCGCTCGCACTCGAAGACACCGATCCTGTGGCGAGCGACACCCTGCTCCAGCAGGCGGTGGAGTCCCACCGCGCATGGGGCGGCGAAGGCCATACCACCTCGATCACCCTGCTGAACAACCGGGCGGGGGTCCTGCGAGGGCTGGGCCGGCTGGACGAGGCGGAGGCCGCCTTTCGGGAAGCATTGGCCCTACGACGGCTACACCAGCCGGACGAGCCGATCGCCATCGCCTACTCGAAGCACGGCCTGGCGTTGACCCTCATCGAGATGGGACGGCCCCACGAGGCGATCCCGTACGCCGAATATGTCATCTCCATCTTCCCACCCGACGACTCGCGGGGCCGGGTCTCGAGAGAGACGCTCGCCCGGGCACGCGCTGAAGCGGAGATCGCCCTCCCTACCCCACCCGATCGCCCCTAGGGTGCCGACAGCCGCAGGGTATCCATTGGGTTGAGCGGGGCTCTGCTTTCGGGGTTCGGTGTCCCCAGATCAAGGGAGTGTCGGGTCATGAGGTCTCCCGAATCGCTAAAGCGGGAAGGGGGTCCGCCCTGAATCGGGATGGCCCAGACATCGCCGGAGGGCGAGGCGGACATCCGGAGCCAGTTCGGAACTCCGTCGAACGCACCGAGTTCGGCTACGGACCGTATCTCCTCGGTACTCTCATCGTAGAAGTGGAGCCCGAGTGGGACCCCATCCACGACCCGGATTCCGGCCACGACCAGCTTCCCATCGCTTCCGACGAGCTGGGTCGAGGTCACCTCCAGACGTTCTGCCGCCACGAATGAGCCGTCGTTCGATATCCGGCTCAATCGGGCCGAGCGAGCGTCGTGAACGACGAACTCTTCCCGGCCCGCAACCCCCAGCACCGGCGGGAAACTGAACTCTCCGGGTCCGTCCCCGCGTCGCCCCACCTCGGCCCGGAAGCTTCCATCTTCGTTGTAGAGAAGGATCGAGACCCCCACGAGCCCGGAGACGACCCCGAAACCCCCATCGGAAAGCGCGAGGATCTCTGCGTCTTCCGCCGGAGACGCCGGAGCCGGTCCTGAATCGAGGACCAGGATCTCTTCGAACTCGAGACTGCAGGTCGGGCAGGGCCCCTCGCCGGCAGCCTGCGCATGGGCCGACGGAAGGGCGCAAAGGTAGGTTCGACCTGCCTGGGGAGCCATCAGCACACAGGCGGAGACGACACGGCTCGACCAGTACCGGAACGTCCCGGTGGTCGTCGGGATGCCGGAGGCCGATGTCGAAGATATATTGTGTTAGCTCCGTCCCGCGCC
>SLBA01000033.1 GCA_007126575.1 Gemmatimonadota bacterium
CCGCCTCCGCCTCGTCGGTGCCGGCCGGCGCGACCTCGATCGTCCAGTGTCCCGGCCGGTCCGTGAACTGGGCCCGATGCTTCTCGAAGCCCCCCATCCATTCCGCGACGGCGGCGCCCTCCTCGTCGCGTTCGAAGGCGGGGTTCCCCGGCAACGTCCCGAAGACCCGGTTCACCAGGTCCAGGATCACCGGCGAGGAGCGCCAGCTCACGCTCAGCGCACTGCATGTCAGCCCGTAGCGCTCCTCGACCCGCTCCAGGATCCGAGGCTCCCCGCCCCTCCACCCGTAGATCGACTGCTTGGGATCACCAACCAGGTAGACGGCCCGCTCCCCCTCGTAGCCCGAGAGGATCTCGCCGACCAGAGGCTCGAGCGCCCGCCACTGGACCACCGAGGTGTCCTGGAACTCGTCGAGGAGCAGGTGCCGCACCTCGCCGTCGAGCCGGTAGTAGAGGGTGAGGGGATCCCGCGTCGCCCCTCCCTCGATGAGCGAGAAGGCCAGGTCGCCGAACTCGTAGCGCCCCTGCTCGCGCCGCAGCCGGAGCACCTCGTGGTGATAGCGCTCCACGAACCGGCCCATCTCGCGCGCCGCTCGATCCAGCAGTGAAAGCTGGTGATCCTGCACCCGGGCGACGATCCGGTCCAGGACCGCTCCCACCTCGACCGTGATCTCGTGGCCCGAGAATGCCCCCTCGCCCGCGAGACGCTTACCGATCAGCCCTGAGCCCAGCACGGCACTCCCATCCATCGCCCGCAACCCGGCGCCGATCCGCTCGATGTTCGAGGACCAGTGGGCGGGCACCTTGCCATTGCCCTTGTTGCGCGGGAGCTCCAGTGCGGGAAGCACGTTCGCCAGCGCCTCCCACTCGGCCGGGTCGGCGGCCGGGAATCGCGTCGTGGCATCGACGATCCCCCAGGGGTCCTCGATCCCGGGGGCCAGCGACCGGTAGTCCTGATGGAGCGACGAGAGCTCGTCGAGCAGCCCCCGATGCACCGCCGACTGCACCCGACCCCGGCCGATCGCGCGCAGGATCCCGGCCATCTGGCCGGGTCCCAGCTCCTCGAGCACCCGCTCCACCGCGCGCACCCGGATCCGCTCCGATTCGACCTCGTCGGCCACCTCCCAGCGGCCCGAGAGCCCGAGTTCCAGGGCGAAGGCGCTGACGGCCCGGTGGAAGAAGGCGTCGAGCGTATAGACCTGCAGCCGATGGAGTCGCCCGGCGAGCTGGGCCAGGAGCGCCTGGCACCCTTCGGGCGTCGCCACCGACTCGGCGGCGCTCCACGCGGGGAGCGAAGCGGCGAGCGCCCGGGCCTCGTCCGGATCGAGCGCCCCCTCCGACAGGCGCTCCAGGACCCGCTCGAGGATCTCGCCCGCGGCCTTCCGGGTGAAGGTCGAGGCCAGGATCTGCTCGGGGGGCACCCCCGAGGCGAGCAGCCCCAGGAGTCGGGACGAGAGCTGGTAGGTCTTTCCCGACCCCGCCGCCGCGACCACCAGGGCCCGCAGCGCGTCGCCCCCGTCTCCTTCCTCGCCGGACCCCGCACCGGACCCGAACCGGACCGTCTCGCCCTCGCCAGGCCCGCTCATCGGACGTCTCCCGCCGGCACACCGGGCAGGGTCAGCGTGCCCGCTCCCACCACGGGCCCGAGCGGATCGTCGGCCCGGATCGTACTGGCCTCGGGATCCCAGCGCACGACGCCGGCCCGAAGCTCGCGGATCACCGCCCTCGCCACCTCGTCGGCCTCGGACAGCTCCAGGGGTCCCCACTCGGCGATCTGGACCCCGGTGCTCCCCAGATCCGAGGGGATCGAGAAGTACCCCATCTGCACCTCGCCGTCGATCTCGAGGGGAAGCGCCCGCGCCAGGTGCCGATAGAGGGGCAGCTGCAGGTCCACCCAGCGGCGCGCCTCTCCCCTTCCCTTCCGGTGCACCTTGTCGGGCGAGGTGGCCCGGCTCGACGTCTTGTAGTCGAGCAGCTGCCAGACCCCATGCCCCGGGTGCTCGTCGATCCGGTCGATCCGCCCCCGCAGGTGGAAATCGAGGTCGTCGACCGGAAAGCGCACGCCGGGCTCCGGGGGGCGCGCCTCGACACTCCGGATCCTCCATCCCTCGAGGTTGCGGGCTCCCTGCACCTCGGCCACGGCCCGCAGCCGCTCCCTCAGGAGCTCCACCTGGATCCGGACCGCGGGGAGCGGACGGGCCCCGAACCACGCCTTGGCCGTCTCGTCGAGGACCCCGAGGAGGGCCTCCTCGACTCCCGCCGGCTCCATGCGGTCGGCCCCCTCGAGGCCGGCCCATCGCTCGAGCACCGAGTGGGTCAGATTGCCGAATCCCATGGGGTCGAGCTCGCGTGAGTCGTCCCCCGCCGGGCGCAGCCCCCGGTACCGCTCCAGCGCGAAGGCATAGGGGTCGCGCAGATAGGCCCGGAACCCGGTGACGGAAAGCTCCGTGAGCACGACGGGCGCGTGCATCTCGGGCTCGGGGGGAAGGCGTACCGGGGAGGCCGTTCGGGGGGCTGGATCGCCCGGTGGCCGGGCCTCGTCCTCACCCCGGGAGGCCGCCTCCCCTTCGCCCGGATCGTCCCCGGTCCCCGTGTCGCCGAGCGCGACCCGGATCCGGCGGGCCACGACCTCGGGAGACTCGGCCAGGAGGAGGCGGGAGAGGCGCAGCGGATCTCCCGCGCTCCCCCGTCGACCGGCCACGAGCACGAGGCGCTCGCGCGACTCCAGAATCGCCCGCATCCGGTACAGGTCCCGTGCCCAGCGCCGCTCGTTGTCGCCGATCCCCAGCCGGGCCCGCAGCCCGTTCGGCAGGAAGGGGTCGGCCGTGACCGCCTCGGGCAGGTGCGGCTCGTTGACCCCACTGATCAGGAGCACGGGGGCGTCGTCCAGGTGCAGTTCGAGCCAGCCCAGGAGCTCCACGGCCTCGTGGTCGGCCGCCGGGGCGATCGCGCCCTCGCGCAGCCGTCCCAGAAGGAAGCGCAGAAACTCGGCCCCGTCGACCGATCGATCCACCTCGGAGGGGAGGGCCTCGAGCGCCCGCAGCACCCCTTCGAGCGCCTCGATCGCCGCCAGCAGCTCGCGCTCGCTCGGCACGCTCCGGCGCAGGGGGCGCTCGCCCAGCCACTCGAGCAGGAGCGACCGAAGTCGCTCCGGCCAGCGCGAGAGGGGCGCGGTGCGGGCCCCCTCGGCCCCCGAGAAGGGCGCGATGCGCGCCTCGAGCCGCTCGACCAGGGCGCCCACATCCGCCGCGAACCGGTCCTTCGGCCTCTCGCCCCCCGACGGGAGCGCCGTTCGCGCCGGCCGGTCGCCGACGAGCACCGCCTGCAGGTGCAGCGACTGGAAGCGGTCGAGGACGTCGGGGATCCGCGCCGCGAGCTTCGGATCGTCTGCGGCCATGCCCTGCTCGACCACCGGGTGCCGGAGGAGCGCCGCGAAGTCCTCGAAGGTGCGGCTGCGCAGCCAGGCCCCCAGCCCCTCGAGGAGTCGGAAGAGCCGGGTGCGGTCCATGGGGCGACCCGCGGCGACCCGCGCGTCGAGCCCGGCCGCTCCCATCCGGTCCTCGAGGAGCGGGACGACATCGGCGTCGGGCACGCCCACCGTGATCTCCTCGGCACCGTAGCGGCCGCCCAGCGCCGCCATCTCGGCCAGGATCGCGTCGGCCTGATCGCCAGGGCGGTCCACGACCCTGATCACCCCATCCGGAAGCTCGAGCCGCTCCGACGTCCAACGCCCGGTGATCAGGCACCCCAGGGCGTCGAAATCGTCGGCGCGGGACTCCGGCGCATGGATCAGGGCCCACACCGCGACGGACCGATCCGCGGCGTGCCTCAGGAGCTCCCGCGTCACCCCCGGAAGCTCCGCCACCCCCACAAGGATCACCCTTCGCCCGGCCACCGCGGCCGGCAGTTCGGAGTGTCCCGCCCGGAGGCGGTCGAGTGCCCGTCGACGGGCCTCCTCGCGGTCCATCCATCCCATCCGGCGCAGCTCCGCGAACGCCCGCTTCTGCACCCCCGCCAGCACCCTCCAGCGGGCCTCGTCGCTGAAGCCGGGGCCCTCGGCCGCCCGGTCGGCCACGGCCTCGAACGTGAGCCCCTCGGCTCCGAGCTCCCGATGGAGGGTCAGGATCGTCCCCGCCAGCGCGTCCCACCC
>SLBA01000152.1 GCA_007126575.1 Gemmatimonadota bacterium
CGGGGGTCAGGGAGGCGGTGGCGGTGGAGGCCCCTCCATCGGAATCCTCGTCATCGGAAGCCAGCTCGACGACAGCGGCAACACGTACGAGCTCGGGTCCGCCGGCGCAGGTGGCACGGGCGGCCGGGATGGCGCCGCAGGTCTGAGGGCCGAGGTGCGCCGATCGAACTGAATCCCGACATCGGCCGCTCCTCTGTCTTCCCCGAGCGGGATTCAGAGGGGCGGCGGGTGTGCTTCGGTGTCCTCGTATCCCCACGGCGCCGGAGGGGGCTCCACCGGGCGGTTCAGGTCGAAGTCGAAGCGCACGAGCCACTCCTCACCGTCGTGATTTCCGTAGGTGAAGCGTTCGCCCGGAACGAGTTCGAACATCCAGTACCCGCCATTTCGCGTGAACTCCTGGCGCAGCGCGCTCCCTGCATTGGAAGTCGAGGCCCCGTACATCGTCTGGTCGTCGTCGGACCCGTCCTCCCGGCGATGGTCATGACGCAGGTCGAGCCCCCCCTCGATCCGGGTCACGAGCCAGGTGCGGGAGCGGTCGTCGTCGATGTGCCCGGCGATCCGGAGCTCGTCGTCGAAGCACTGGCGAAAGTGCGCGACGAATTCCCGGTCGGCGTAGAGCTCGTGCCGCCGGGTATCGCCCTCTCGCATGTTCGTCGCCTCGCCGGCGAAGGCCTGTCCGCAGAAGTTCGCCAGGTTCGCCCAGAATTCCTCCTGCTCCGGTGCCAGGGGAGGGAGGTCCGCTGAGGAGTCCTCAGCCTCCATGGGGGTGTCGATGGTGGCCGTTTCGGGGGCCTCCGCCTCCTGGTCGAGTGGGGGCGCGTCGGTGTCCTGGCAGGCGGTGATCAGAGCCAGAAGGGCCACCAGGAACGAGGAGAGGGCCAACCTCGAAGAGGTCCTCATCAGGGGGAAACGTCCATCTGCGGGTCGAGTTGTGGGGCGATTCCGTCCAGAGTATGAGGATGGGTGCGGGGGGGCAAGGATGACCATCGCTCTGGGCGCATACATTCCATCCGGAAGAGGATTCGAAGGACTCATCGTCAACCTCCGCGGGGGCGTTCGCGATACAGCGTGGACTGAACCGATGTCCGACAGGCCTCCCGCCTGCCAACAAATGATGACTCAGAATGCCTACAGTCGTAGAAAGTAGCGAAGCGCTCGAACGGTCAGCGCGGAACCTGGATCCATTCGGATTCCCTCGCGGAAAAACTTCGAGGCGGGATCCGGACGCCCCTCACTTCGAACAATGCGAGCATGGCGTATGAGGCGCTGGGCAATCGCTCTCTTCAACCCGTTCAGGTGTGCCCGCTCCTCCCCGGAGGTCAGGTCCAGTCGGCGAGCGAAGGCCCGGTGCAACGTCTCGAGCTCGGCCGTGCCCTCCTGCACGAGGTCCGGGGAAGGCAGCATCGCATCGGAATAGAGCAGGTCGAAGAGACGCCGGAACAGCGCTTCCGTCCGTTCGTAGTCCTTCGAACCCTCGCTCCAGCCCATGAGGTCGGCCAGAAGGCCGGTTCGGATCATCATCGTCTCACGGTGCATCGCCGGATGAGCGGACATGGAGGGGAGGCCCACCCGATATCGCAGCAAAGGCCGTTTCACGTTTGACACGGGAAATCGAGCGGCGATCCGATTCCAGAACTCATGATCTGTCGCGTAGTCGAGGCGCTCGTCGTACCCGCCCACGAAATCCTGAACGGGCGACTTCCGCCACATCACGCTGGAGTGGGCGAACGGGCAGTATAACAGAAGGGCCCAGCGCAACCCCAGAGGGTCCGAGGGGAGCTGAACCTCCTGGATTTCCCGACCGGACTCGTCGATCTCCTTATACCATGATCCGGCCAGTACGACTTCGGGGTTCCGATGGAAAAAGTCCAGTTGCCGCTGGAGTCGGTCCGGTTCTGAAACATCGTCGGCATCCTGCCGGGCGATGAACTCGCCGCGTGCTTCGGAGAGACCGCGGTTCAGGCTCGGAGTCAGTCCGAGGTTGGAACGGTTGCGCAAGGTGCGAACCCGGGGGTCGTCGAACCCGTGGAGGATCTCGCTGGTCCGATCCGTCGACCCATCGTCGATAACGATCAATTCAAAGTCACGAAACGATTGGACCAGTAGGCTCTCGATCGATTCGGCGAGAAATGCCTCCCCGTTGAATACCGATAGCACGACGGAAACACGGGGGGGCGAAATCATGGGTTCCAATAGTACGCTCATGCCCACTCGTTCCCTCCCGCGCCTGATCCTTACCCGCAGGGGAGCCAGGCTGGCCCCGGCGGCTGCGGACCCACAGGTCCACCCCAGTCATCCCTCAACCCGAGGGTTGTCCGCCGCCACGGCGCTCCATACCTTGCCGGATGTCAAGAAGGGATCATGGATTTTCGGTCCCTGTAATCCAGATCAGACCTCTGTTCCCGGAGAGGCTCGATGCTCTCGTGACCCTGCCGAACCGCCCGCTCGACGGCGATGTGGAGCGACCCCTCGTGACCGTCGTCATTCCCGCCCGTAACCCCCGTCGGGACTGGTTTCATGATGCCGTCACCAGCGTCTTTCACGAACCCGGGTGCCGAATCGAGCTCATCGTCGTGGACGATGGATCAGATCCTCCCCTGACCGTCACACCTCTTCCGCCCGAAGGCGGAAGTGTTCGCATCATTCGGAGCCGGTCCGAGCGGCCCCTTGGTCCCGGACCGGCCCGAAATCTGGGGTTGGAGCGGGCCACTGGAGAGTATGTCCGCTTCCTGGACGCCGACGATCTTTTCGAGCCCGGAAGCACCTCCCTGCTGGTGCGGCTCGCGTCCGCGGGTGGCATGGTGAGCTATGGGGCGACAAGGGTCTGCGACAGGGATCTCGCACCCACCGGCCGGATTGGCTCGGCCCTCGACGGTCTCATCCATCGCCATGTCGCGAACGGTCGCTTTCATACGACTCTTCCGGCGTTGGTCTTTCCTCGTGCGGTGATCGATCAGGTGGGAAAATTCGACGAGAGGCTGATCGTCCAACAGGATTGGGACTTCGTCCTCCGCGCGACCGAGGTCAGTCCCGTAGTCGGGAGTCCGGAGTTCGTGTATGTATACCGTCGGCACCGCCGGTCGCACAGTTCCGGAGCGCGTGCGCGGCGAGAAGCTGCGCGAAGTACCACCGCGATCATCCGGGCGTACCTGAAACGCCACCCGGAGCTCGAGGGCACTGCGGCCGAGCGAAAGGTTCGCGCCTATGCGCAGTTTCTCATCGTCGGGCTCCGCAACCCTCGAAACCCCATGCGCACTGGCAGGTTCTGGCGAGCCGCTGCGGCCGATCCGCTTCGAGGACTCTCTATATTCGGCTCACGGGGAGCGGCCATCCTGATGGAGCGGATCCGTTCATTGTTCGGCGGGCGGATCACCTGATCAGATGGATGATCTCCAGGTCGATCACGTTGGGTGTCCCGCCCGAGCTGGAATGCGGGGCGAGTGCCTCCGCGCACGGAATCCAGCGAGCCGGTTCACCTATCTTCGGTCGACCGGCGGGACCCCGATGGCTCCGTCTCGCGACTGGGCAGGAGGATCCGGAAGCGGCTCCCCTCTCCGACCCGACTCTCCACCTGGATGACCCCTCCCGACTGCCGGACGTATCCATAGACCATGGAGAGGCCCAGGCCGGTCCCCTTTCCCAGCTCCTTCGTGGTGAAGAAGGGCTCGAAGATCTGCTCCTGGGTCCGGATGGGGATCCCGACGCCCGTGTCGGTGACCAGGATCTCCACGGCGGCGCCGGGTCTGGCTCCCTCGTGTTCTCGGGCGAGGGACTCCGAGATGGTTCCCCGTGAGACCTCCATGGTCAGGGCTCCCCCTCGGGGCATGGCGTCCCGCGCGTTGAGCGCCAGGTTCATGAGCGCCTGTTCCAGCTGTGCGGGGTCGGTCCAGATCCTCAGCTCCGGGCCGCGGCGTACCACCTCGAGTTCGATGTTCGCCCCGAGCAGGGGTTTGAGGAGACGCTGAAGTCGGGTCAGGGCTTCGTGGGGATTGACCACACTGGGTCGGAGCTGCTGGCGTCGACTGTACGCCAGGAGGTGGTGTGTGATGGTGGCGGCGTGCCGGGCCGACCCTCGGATCGTTTCGAGTTCCTCACGGAGGTCTTCGACGTCGTCGTCGAGTTCATCGAGCATCAGCTCGGTGGAGCCGAGGATCGTGGTGAGGACGTTGTTGAAGTCGTGGGCGATCCCTCCGGCGAGTTGTCCGATCGCCTCCATCTTCCGGGCCTGTGCCAGCTCCTCTTCGAGCTGCTTTCGTTCGGTGAGGTCGCGAAGGGTGACGGTGAACTCGGGGAGCCCGGCCCCTTCGCGTGCTCGCGCGGCGACCTCGAGTGTCCGGCGTTCTCCCTCGACCTCCAGCTGATGCTCTGCCCAGTCATTCCACTTCGTGGGGGGGCCGGAGAGCTCAGGCAGGAATTCTGCGAGGGCGCGGCCCGCCACGTGGTCCTCGTTGCCCCCCAGAAGCTTGACTCCCGCAGGGTTCACCGACTGGATCCGGCCGGTGCCGTCGACCACCAGCACGGCGTCGAGGGCGGTGGCCAGCACATCTTCGACCCGGTCGTGCGCCGCCCGGACGAGCGAGAGGCGCCGGAGGGCGGTCCATCCCCCCCATGCGACCCCGAGAAAGGCGACGATCACCAGGGTCACCACGAAGATTCGGGCCGCGGTGTCGGGGGGCGCCATTTCGGCCAGCCGCCCCATGCTCCACCCTGCCACAAGGACCCCGATGATCAGGATCAGGAGCATGGTGATCTCGAGAGCCTCGGCATCCCGCTGGGGGAGCCGTGGACGGAAGAGGCGGGGCATCGTATGCTCCGCCGGGAGTTTGCGCAGGAGGTGGTCGACTCCCATGAGGACCACGGGGACTCCGACTCCCACCGCGACCCACCATCCGGCCGCCAGAAATCCTCCAACGGCAAGAATTCCCAGCTCGAGAATCCCCAGGACGAGGGCCAGGTGAGGCCAGAGAACCTCGGGGTCGTTCCGCCGCCGCCAGAGTCCCAGGTGCATCACTCCCCAGAATCCCACCCAGCTCGCGCCTCCGACGAGGACCATCTCCAACGGGTCGAGCCCCGCGTGGAGAAGGGCGACCCCGGCCGCGAAGAGGAGGGCGATGCGGGGGACTCCCGGGCCATCCAGTCTCCCGAGGATCGGGGCGAAGACCCCGTCGCGCGCCAGCTGCCATCCAACGCGGGGGGTGATGGCCACACTCGAGGCGCACGCCAGCAGACACGAGGTGGCGACCATGAAGGTGACCAGAGTCGGGGTCCACACGCCCCAGAGAGGCATGGCCACGGCCTCGAGTATCGATACCGAGCCATCGGGCGCTGCCCAGGCCAGGAGCCAGGATCCTCCCACCATCACCGGCAGTGCCAGGACCGCGGCGATCGGGAGCGCGAGGAGGGTCCTCCGCGGATCGCGGGAATCCGCGGTGAAGACCGCCGCGGTCTCGATCCCGTACGTGGTATACGCCACGATGAAGTAGCCGGCCAGCCAGGGTGCCCATCCCGCAAGCCCCTCCCGAAAGGGTCCGAACGCCCCGTCGCCATCCACCAGGGCCAGGTGACCGAGGCCCTGTCCCCCGAACAGGACGAGGAGACCGATCGAAGGGATCAGAAAGCAGAGGTGGACGACGCTGAGCACCCGGACCCCCGTGAGCGCTGCGGCATAGATCCCCACCAGGACGATGAGCTGGACCACCAGGGCCGGCACGTCGTGTCCGACCACGGCCAGATTGCTGGCCGCCAGGTCCCCCAGGATCCACGCCATCGCCGGCGGGACGATTGCCCATGAGTGGAAGTAGGCGTAGCCCGCCCACCGGGCGACGAGGGGCCGGTCCTCCCAGAGGCGCGCCACATGGACCGGAGAGCCCCCGGCCGCGTCGAGCCGGGAGAGGGCGAGGCTGCGGATCTGCAGGGTGATGACGATCCCGACCAGCGTCGCCGGAATCCAGACGAGGATCGCCCCACTCCCCAGGTCGCGATGAACCTCGGGAGCGACCACGATCCAGAAGAGCAGGACGGTGAACCCGAAGCCCCAGGTCTCGAGGACGGAAAGGCTCCGGGGGAGCCGTTTGCGCGAAGCGCTCATACCCCTCCTGCCCGAGTACGCTGCCTGATGGTGGGGCAATGGTGCTCCGAGGCACCCGGGTCCCGCTACCTCCATCCAACGCGCCCCCAAGAGGTGGCGACGAAGGTAGAGTGCCGCTCAGGGCGAAGCAAGCATCCGGGGCCCGTGCTGCCGGAGACGGGACGCGGCTGCCAGGGGATACGATGGAACGCATGGTCTCGAGTGGGCCTCCGCGGAGCGACGGAATGGTCTCGTCGCCCCCCGAAGGCCCCGGGCTGCGGCCATCGGACCACCGCTCGGAGCTACGGCTCGGTCCCCGTGAATCGATGGGCCACCCCGACCGAGAGTTCCCCCATGTGGTTCGATGACGAGAACCCCACCTGCCTTCCGCGCAGCTCGAGCTGGAGGTCCCACTTCCCGCCGAGCCGAACCCAGCTTCCCACGGCCGCCTGGGCTCCCCACCCGCTCCCCATGAACTCCGGGTCGGAGGACAGCCCGACGCCGGCGGAGACGAACGGACTGAACCGATCGCCCCGGTGGCGTGCCTGAAGTCCGGCATCGACGATCATGAAGCGGTCGCAGTCGAAGCAGGCGTGCCGGCGCAGTCCCCCCTCGATCATCAGCGCGGGGGTGAGGACGTACCCCACTCCGCCCCTCACCACGGTGCCGTCATCGAAGCGGGTCGAGATGCTGTACAGCGTCCCTCCGGCACCCAGCGAGACGATCCAGTCTCCCGTCTGCTGCGCATGCAGGGTCCCGGTGGACAGGAGTGCTGCGCTCGCCATGCAGAGGACGAGTACGAACCTGAGTAGCGACGGGGGGATCATCGTGGTTTCCCGGCAGTGGCCGGATCGAGGTGGAGGGCCACACGGTACTCACGGGTATCGGGGACCCACCTCACCGTGTAGCTGCTCGGCAGGGGCCCCGCAGGGAGGCTCATGGAGGCCGATGGGAGCTCGAAGGTCAGTGCGGGCTTCGACATGAGAAACTCCCGCGTGATCATCGGCTCCGCGAAGATCACCTCTCCGTCCCAGGATCCGAAGAGCATGGTCCGAGAGAAGGTCTCGCCGTTCAGCTCCGGAGAAGCCGGGTCGAGCCAATGCACCCCCATCGCGGGGACCGCATCGAGCATCGGCGCGAAGTACCGATCGGGAATGAGGGAGGGATCGGGGAACCGGGCCGCCCGCTCAGCGAAATCCGGACGTGTGGGGTCGATCCCGAGGCGGGTCGCAACGTCGATCAGGTAGAAGTGGAAGTCGAAGTGAGCCACATCGTAGAGCCCGGGTGGCTCGTGGCCTCCGGGGTTCCAGTCCAGCATCACATGGCGATAGCCGGTCGGGTTCACGCTCGGCATCGGCAGCTCGTAGCCGAAGGTGCTCAGGCCATCGGGCATGACCAGTTCCGAAGGGTCGCCGGGGACCGGAAGGCCCTCCATGGCGTCCTCGGAGAGCGCCACGCCGAGCTCGATGGAGCCATTGTCCGCCAGGACGAGATAGGTCCGCGCAACGCCGTTGCCGACGGGAACGGGTGCTCCGTAGTGGAGGTCACCCGTCTTCGGCTGGGCTGGCCGAACCCCGATGACGGGTGGGGCCGCGTCCACCCCGGGTGCCATCGGTGAAGCGCCGGGAACCGTGCTTGAAACCGCATGGTGCGCGTGTTGCGCCTGGGCCCCGTGTGCCCAGACCAGCTGCAGGGCCATCGCCACCACGGCGAACCGAACCGCCAGTGGCGCCCGCAGTGGCGCCCGGTGGCGAGCCTCGATCACCTTCCTCTCAGATACCATCGTGCCTCCTCGACTCTTCAGCTTTCGTTCCAGGGCGGGCCGGGACGAGTTCCCGGGTGCCCACGAGATCATGCGAAGAGGCGATTACCGGACGGTTAACCGCGTGGAGGCCTCTGCGTGGTGTTCAGCGGTGCCGCCCGCCGGCCAGCTCCTGTTGAAGGCGGAGGGTCTCGTCCTCGGGCTCCGCTTCGAGAGCTTCCCTCAGGAGGACGCGGAGTCGCTCGAAGTGCCGAAGGGCCCGATCGCGGGCTCCACTCATGGCCCACCCCCGCATGAGTCCGCGGTGACCTTCCTCGTTCAGCTCGTCGATGCGGACCACCTCGCCCCACGCTTCGATGGACGCCTCCGCATCCCCCGCCGACTCGAGGGTTCGGGCCAGCAGCATGAGCCCGTCCACGAAGAGCCTCTGGTAGTGGTCTCGTGCCTCCTCGAGCCACCGGGCGCCGCCCGCTCCGTCGAGCAGGGGGCCGTGGTAGAGTCCGAGCAGGGCCTTGAGGCGCACGGTGTCCGGCGACCCCCCGGTCCGCAGAAGCGCACGCATTCCCTCCTCGAAGCGTTCCGCATCCCACTCGATTCCCCGCTCGCGCACCAGTCTGTAGCGCTCCCCCTCGAGCACGATCCACGAGGGGTCGCCCAGTCGCTTTCGCAGGTGGTGTAGGGTGACATGGTAGGAATTCTTCACCTGGCTCGCGGTGGAGTCGGGCCAGATTGCCTCGCCGATCTCCCGTCGTGTGACGCCGCGGGGGTTCAGGAGCAGGAGAAGGAGCAGTTCTCTGGGACGGGCGTAGCCCCAGGCTCCCGTCTCGACCGTTTCTCCCTCGAGTTCGAAGGTGCCGAGAGTGCGGACCCGGAGTTCTGGGGCCGGTCTGGCATCTGCGGGCGTCGATGCGATCGGTGCTCGAGCCGGGAAGAGGATGGAGGTCGACTCGGGAGGGAGGGCCTCATTGGTGTCGGCGGAGTCCACGGCGGCCTCCAGGGTGGTCTCGAGCCCCTCGTCCTCCCAACCCTCGAGAAGTTCGTCGAGGACCGACTCCCAACTGGTGGCGGCACCCTCCGAGAACGCGGAGTCGAAGGCAGCGTCTCCGCTCTCCTCGCGCAGTCGGGGCACTACCCGGGCGAGGCGTGCCGCATCGGTTCCGAAGGGAGACGCGCCGATGCTCTCCCGGATCCCGTGGGCCACGCCGAGGAGGCGGGCACCTCGAACCGGTTCCCCCCGGATCCCCGCGACCTCCCCCATGAAGGCGAATCCCCGGGCCAGGAACATGTACGAGTGCTCTTTCCTGAGTTGAGCGAGTGAGGCCATCACGAGGCGCTCAGCCCTCTCGTAGTCGCCGCGCAGGGCCCAGAGGAGAGACCAGTTCTGGAGGGTGGCTCCCAGGTCGGCCGGGCCGAACGGTCGGGCCACACGAACGGCCTCGGCACTCAGGCGGTCGGCCCGAACCCGGTCGCCCTCGATCTCAGCCGCAAGCGCACTCATGAGGAGCGACAGCCGATGGCCGGACTCTTCAGGGTGCTCCCTGAACCAGGCGAGCGCCCGGGCTGCATGATCCTTGACCGTCGGGTCGAGGCGCTGTGCATAGCTCAGGGCCAGATAGTTCTGGACCATGGCGCCCGTATACTCGTCGCCGACCTCCTCGGCCAGCCGGGCGGCCTTTTCCAGGGAGTCGCGGCCCTCCTCCACCCGGGCCTGCAGCGTGGCCAGCGCCCCGGCAGCGAGGAGAAGTCGGGCCCGGGCTCGGCCGAGGGCATCGGCCTCGGGCAGGGAGAGGGCCCCCTGAATCCAGCTTTCCGCCTCCTTCCAGAATCGGGTGAAAAACCAGAACCACCAGAGATCAGACACCATTTCCATGTGTCGAGCCGGCGCACCTGATCTGGACCAGGACAGCGCTTCCCGCAGGTTCTGGATGTCGGCCAGGAGGCGGTTCACGTACGCCTGACGGTCGGTACGGGTCATGTGGGGTGCGGCCCGAGAGACCTCCGCGGCAAAGAAGGCCGCATGCCGTTCCCGGATCCGTTCGACCTCGCCCGATGCCTCGAGCCGCCTGGAGCCGTACTGTCGGATCGTCTCCAGCAGGGTGTAGCGGGCGGCTCCGTCCACTTCCTTGACCTTCAGCAGCGAGCGGTCCACCAGGCGTGCGACCTGTTCGAGCACATCCAGCGGATCTTCGCCTTCTTCGCCACCCACCGCGACGGCCCCATCGAGGGTGAATCCCCCACGGAAGACGCTGAGCCTCATGTGGAGGACCCGGGCGGGCTCGGGGAGGATCTCGTAGCTCCAGTCGATTGCGGCCTGGAGCGTGCGATGCCTGGGCACGAGGCTGCGTCCGCCCGAGGTCAGAAGAGAGAACACGTCGTCGAGGCGGTCCCGGATCTGCTCCACGCTCAGTACCCTGACTCGGGCTGCAGCGAGCTCGAGGGCCAGGGGGATTCCGTCGAGTCGCCGACAGATGTCAGCCACGGTCCCGGCGTTCGAGGCGTTCAGTGCAAAGTCCCGCGAAGCGTTGCGTGCCCGGTCCTCGAACAGACGCACGGCTCCGGCCCGGATCATGGCTTCAGGGGAATCCTCGGGGTCCGGCACGGCGAGACCGGGCACGAGCCACGCCCGCTCCCCGGTCACGCCCAGCGCCTCCCGACTCGTGGCCAGGATCGTCAGGTTCGGGCGGGCGCCCAGGAACTCCTGGGCCATCTGTGCACAGGCATCCACCAGGTGCTCGCAGTTGTCCAGAACGAGGAGGAGAGGATCTTCGGTGATGAAGGGGAGAGCTGCGGCTGGCGTACTCTCCCGAACCTCCTCTCTCACTCCGAGTGCGCGGACGACTTGCTGGGCCAGGAGCGCCGGATCCGGAATCGGGGCCAGCTCGACCCAGCAGGCGGCGGCCTCGCCGAGCGAGTCCTCTCGACGAGCGTTCCTTCGTGCCACTACCTCGAGAGCCAGCCGGGTCTTGCCACTTCCCCCGGTACCGGTCAGCGTGAGGAGTCGGGTGGAGACCAGGAGATCGAGCACCTCCACGACCTCGCGCTCCCGCCCGATGAGGGGCGTCAGGGGAGCGGGAACCCTCGCGGAACGGGGCGCAACGTCCGTCATTGGAAGTCTCGGTGAGGGACCTGAGCTGCGCCTTGCGGAGCGCGTTCGCAGTCTGGGTCGAAGTCCAATTTCGCGAATCTAAGGGCCTCTCCGGCTTTCGTCATCTGGCACCCACGCAGTCAGACGGGTCATCCCCCGGATGGGTGGCTTTCTCTGCGCTTGTTCAGCCACATTCTGCGGCGCCCTGGTGAGTGGGCCCCTCTCTGGCCAGGAAAATTACCCGTCCCACGAAGCCACCGCTCTGAGACACGAGCCGGGCCAGCGCGGGCGCCAGCTCGGCGTCGGCCACCACCTCGGGAGTGATCAACCCGAGGCCCTCCACCACCGACTGGAGCCAACGTTCAGCAGCGTCCTGGTCGCGCGGGATCAGGGTTGTCGGTTGGAACACCCGGTGACTGCGCGCAAGCGCGTGGAAGATCTCTGCCTCGACGCTGCCCCTCTCCCCGACCGACTCCGGGTGGCGACCCCCGAGGAGAAGCACCGGTGCACCCGTTCCGGCGCGGCGGTACCGGACCGTCTCCTCTCCGACCTGGATCTCCGCCTCCACCACCTGCAATTCCGTGTTCAGTGGGGACTCCATTGGTTCAGGGTTGCGCGTGAAACCTCGACGCGGACCGATCCGTGAAAATCTCGCGACGGGGCGCCATTCTCTTCGACACAAGAAAACGCACTCCACTTACCCGCTACTTCTCACGAGCCCATGTCGCGGATTCCGGACCGATTAATCGCCGACTAATCACGGCACCTGAGAATTCTGCCGTGCGGTTCGTCCATTCGATTCCACCGTCCAGCGAGGGGTGACCCATGATAAGGTTCGCTTTTCGTCACTCCCGGCAGCGTCATCCAGCCGGGCTCTTCGCCGTCTTTTTTATGATCCTGATCGTGGGCTCGGGCTGTGCCTCGGCCGGGAAGCTGGCCGAGTACGACTTTCGAGACCGCACCGTGGGCGTGGTTCCACTGGGAGCGCCGCGCCCGGAGATCCTCACCGACACGTTCCTCGATGTGGATTTCGCGAACCCGGTCCAGGCCGCACTGCGCATCGGGGCTGACGTGGTGAAGGAGGTGGAGGCTTCGAGAGCCAGGGGGCGCCTCGGAGTCGCGGCCGCCGAGGCCGACGTATCCGGGAGGATGATGGAGCGGGTATTGAACGGAGTGGCCGGAGAGCTTCGAGCTGTGCCGGTCCGGGATGTTCGTGGCGCCGAATTCGAAGTCGAGGTGGTGATCCGTCGCTACGGGATCGACGCAGACGCCTGGACCGGTCCGGCACATTTTTTCATCGAGTCGGAGGTCGTGTTGCGGGAGGCGGCCACTGGCCGCAGGATCTGGAAGGGCAAGGTCACCGAACGGGAGCCCGTCACGCCTCGCGTTGTGAATGGTGCGGGCGCGTCAGGGCCGGGAAATGCCGTCGTGAACGATATCGTGACGGCGGCTGGACTCGCCTCGCTGTCCCCGGAGGCCATGGTCCAGATCCTCGAAGAACTCGCCGACTTCTCGTCGGATCGGATCCTGCGGAGCTTCCGAAGGGGAGTCGAGAAGAGCCGGGGCTGAGCCGCGGGGTGGGCGTCGTGAGTCAGCGTCGGTTCGCAAGACTCATGCGCCCCGAGGTTCGTGCCCCTTTTCAACGCCCCCCGGCTTCGTGCGGCGATCCTCCATCAGTTCCGCCAGTTCCTCCTGCCCGAGCGTTTCCCTCTCGAGCAGCGCCTCGGCGACCCCGTCCATGAGGGCGCGGTTTTCGTCGAGGATGCGCAGCGCATCCTTGTAGGCTTCGTCGATGAGCCGCCGGATCTCCTCGTCCACGATGCGCCCGGTGTGCGCGGTGAGGGGCCCGTCGTCCGCCGACAGGTCGACCATGCCGATCCGCCGGCTCATGCCGAAGTTCACCACCATCTGGCGCGCGATGCGGGTCGCGTGCTGGATGTCGCCGCCGGCTCCCGTTGTGACCCGATCGATGCCGAGGACCCGTTCTTCGGCCGCGCGTCCGGCCATGAGCATCACCAGGCGAGCGCGGAGATCCGAGAAGGCGTGGGTGTGTCGGTCGCGCTCCGGGAGCATCGCGGTCACACCCAGGGATTTCTCGCGGGGGACGATGGTGACCTTGTGAACCGGGTCGAGACCGGGTAGCACGAGGGCGATGACCGCGTGCCCCGCCTCGTGATAGGCGGTGAGGTATCGGTCCTCGGCGGTGAGCCGGAGACTGCGCCGTTCGCTCCCGAGAAGAATCCGGTCTCGCGCTTCGTCCAGGTCCTGCATCTCGACGAGCATCGACCCGCGCCGGGCTGCGGCCAGCGCCGCTTCGTTCGCGATGTTCGCGAGGTCCGCACCGCTCATGCCCGAAGTGCCACGCGCGACGTCCTCCAGGGCCACCTCCGGACCCAGGGGAAGACCGCGGGTATGCACCCGGAGTATCCCTTCCCGTCCCTTCAGGTCAGGGTACCCGACGGTGATCTGTCGATCGAACCGACCCCGGCGGAGGAGTGCCGGATCCAGCACGTCGAGGCGGTTCGTCGCCGCAAGCACCACGATGCTTTCGGAGGGAGTGAAGCCGTCCATCTCGACGAGGAGCTGGTTGAGCGCCTGCTCCCGTTCGTCCTGGGACCCCGTTGCGGTTGCTTCCCCCCGACGCCTTCCCACGGCGTCGATCTCGTCGATGAACACGATGGCCGGGGCATGCGCCCGGGCTTGCCGAAAAAGATCGCGGACACGTGCGGCTCCAGTGCCCACGAACATCTCCACGAAGTCCGACCCCGACGCCGAGAAGAACTCGCAGCCGGCTTCGCCTGCCACGGCCCGGGCAAGCAAGGTCTTGCCGTTGCCGGGGTCTCCCGCCAGAAGCGCCCCTCGGGGCATGCGTCCACCCAGACGACCGAACTTGCGGGGGTCCTTCAGGAATCCGACGATCTCTTCGAGTTCGGCCTTCGCTTCTTCGGCCCCGGCGACGTCGGAAAATTTCACCGGGCCGCGCCCGTGGCGAGCCGTGCGGCTCCGGGTTCTGGAATGCCCTGCGAACCGGGCTCCAGGCCCTTTCAGGAAGAAGAACAGGACCAGGGCGCCCAGGAGCAGCCAGGGTGCTGCGAAGAGCAGGTTGGTCCGGAGATCGGGCTCGGAGGCCCGGGCACCGAAGGGGATTTCCGCCGCTACGAACTGTTCCAGGAGGTGATCTCCCTGGGCGACGGGGAGCTGCGTCTCGAAGGCGATGGACCCCGACGTGCCGGTGCCGGGCTCCGGGCGGAGCAGTCCCTCGACCCGCTCGCCGTCGACGAACGTAGCCTCGATCACCCGACCTTCGGCCAGCTCGGTGAGGAGTTGGGAGTAAGAGAACTCGAACGGGGTCTCGCGCTCCCACGGGGCAACCAGGATCAGGGCCACGGCCACCAGAACAGCGAGGCCCCCGCCAGCTGCGAGCCATGGCTTCAACCTCCGGGAACGCCCCGGGCCTGAGCCGCGATCATACATGCGCGTGGTAAGCCGTCCAGCCGAATCGGGGGTCACCGCCCCTGGCGTCCGCTGAAGTCGCTTGAGGGAGGGGATCGAAA
>SLBA01000120.1 GCA_007126575.1 Gemmatimonadota bacterium
ACCGGTTCACTTCGAAGTGCTTCAGGATCTGCATCAGGTCGCCGCTGTTCACGTCGAGCAGCTTCAGGAGGAAGTGCTCGATCTCGACGTCGTAATGCGTGCGCGAGAGGCAGAGACCCGCGGCCGCCTCGACCGTACCCCGGGTCTCGTGGTTCAGCTTGCCGATCAGGGACCGCAGATTCACTTGCATGGGGTCTCCACCTTTGCGTTGTCCGGGGCCCCTGGGGGCCGCCGGTTGATTGATTACAGTTCGAGCACCGTCTCGTCGCCGTGCGTCTCCCGGGGTCGCGAGCGGATCCAGCTGCCCCACCCGAGGCGGGCCGGTGCGGTCTCGCCCCCGAGCGCGACGCCGGGCACATCGTCTTTCTTGAGGATCAGCTGCAGCTCGAATTCGAACTGGTCGTGGCTGAAGAAGCGGACCAGCCCCTTGAGCTCGCGGTGGCTTTCGCCTCCCGGCAGGAAGCGGTCGAAGTCCTCGCGGTCGAGGGGGCCGATGCGCAGCCGCACCCGACTCTGCTGATCCCAGATCTCGCCGCCGACGACTGCACCCTGGCCCAGCCGGGTCGAGGGAGTGTCGGTCCCCAGGTGGCAGCGATCCGACCCGGGAAGGGGGAACCATCCGCCCACGAATTCCTCGACCTCGACGGGCACTCCCATGCGGCCCTCGATGAACTGCTTGAGCGCGGCGGCTCCGCGGGGTTGCGGAACGAGCAGTCCCGAGAAGTGGATGAGGGTCTCGTCGGGCACCGTCTGCTGGTTCTGGTAGGCCTCGAGGCCGAGCCCCAGCAGGTCGAGGAGGTACCGGGGCACCCCGCCCCCCTCGGGCGGATCCTCATAATGCAGGTCCGCCCGGCTCTTGCGCCATGCCAGGTAGAAGAGCGAGAGGAGCCGGTGGTGGAATAGGTCCAGGAATTCCCGCATCGCGTGGTCCTTCTCGCGGCTGCGCTCCGCGACGAGGACGGTGTACTCGTGCGGCAGCACCCCGACCGGTCCCGTCAGCCCCATCACGTTCACCGCCATGCGGGGCGGTCCGGACCCCTCGGGGCCATCGCTGACCGAGCCGATCTCGCCTCCCGGGAAGTTCAGGCTGGGGGGGACCGTGAACCGCACCACCTCGGTGTCCGGGTCCCCGTACCCGCCGACCGGCTCGCGTTCGGGGTGCAGCCGCTCGAGGAGCCGGATGGCCTGGAAGAACGAGAAGGAGCCTGGCTTGTCGCGAAGGAGCGCCTCGATATCGGGCCCGATCCCGGCCTCCACATCGGGTTCGGTCCCGTCCTCGAGCCCGGCGGGCTCCTGCGTCTCGAGCGCGGCCATCAGAGCAGGGCCCTCGAGCCGGAACGGGGCGGCCACTCGCGGATCGGCTGCTTGCGCTGCTGACTGCGGGCCTCGAGCACCGAGAAGCTGTTCAGCGAGACGAAGCGCCCCAGGAAGCGCTCCAGGACCGCCGCGAAGAGGAGCACGCCTCCCCCCGCGAACTCGTCCTCGTCGAACTCGATCCCGACCCGGTGCCCCCGGGCGAAGGCGAGTCCCTGTGCGCTCTCGATGCGCGAATAGCAGGGTTCGGCATGGATCGAGCGGATCCCGTGGATCTGGCGATCGACCGAAAGGGAGTCGGCGAAGTTGTGGAGCCGGAGGAGCTCGCGGAGCCCCTCGCCCCCTCCGTCGACCAGCGAGGTGTAGTTCAGCGACAGCTGCGAGATGAGTCGCCAGAGCTGGGCCTTCCCCAGGGGCGGCTGGATCGGCGGGGTGGGCTTCACGAGGGCCACGACCTTCGAGGCCGCACCGCCCCCCCCGGGGATCTCGAAGTCGCCCCGCACGTCGTCTCCGAAGGGGAGTCGGCTGGGCAGGTCCCGGTTGTAGCACGTGAGCCGGGCCGTGACCGAGTCCTCGTCGGGGTGGACCAGCTCCGATCCGAGGTCCACGAAGGAGAGGTTCACCGTGGAGCCCCCCTCGCTCCGCCACCCGCCACTGCGGCGCTTGACCTGCCAGAAGACGGTTTCTTCACGGTTCACGCGACCGTGGTCCAGCGAATAGAAGGGCCGGAGTCGAATGGGCTGGCGTGAGCCGGGCGTGACCGCCTTGACCTCGTCGACCGAGAAAACCGCGGTGCTCTCGCGGCGTCGCGCGTCGGGCACGACCGGGTACTCCTGCCGCCGCTGGTTCAGGAGGATCGGCTCCGAAGTCTTCTCGAAGAGGTTCACGATCGGGGTGCACCCGGTCCGGAAGGTCCCCGCGCCGACGCCGTCGACCAGCATCTCCTCGCGGTGCGTCTGCTCGAAGGGCCGGACGCAGAAGAGGACCTCGGCCCGCTGATCGAACCCGGCGGTGCGGAGCCGATCCAGCCCTCCCAGATCGAAGAAGAGGAATTTCTGGGGGAAGGTGAAGTACTCGAGCAGCAGCCCATAGAGTCCCAGCGACCGCCGGGGGGGCGGAAGGAGGGTCTCGTCGTCTTCGAAGCCCACGGGACTCAGCGACCGACGCGCGTCGAGGATCACGGGATCGCTGCCCGGATCGTCGGGGTTTCGGACCAGGATCGTGGTCACGTGGTTCAGGATCAGCTCGTAGAGCGTTGCGGCGAGACCGGACTCCCCGTGGATGTGCAGGCGCAGGGTGTCCAGCTCCAGCTCGCGAAGGCTCACCCCCTGCATGCATCCGAGCTCCAGGCGCAGCACCGCCTGCGTGTCCTGCACCCGCACCGGCGGATCCAGCTGATGGGGCGCCCGCCAGGTGGCCTCGTTGACCGTGATCGGCCAGAGGGTCGTGTCGTAGCAGGTACGGAAGCGGCAGGGCACGCCCCCGACGGGACGCGAGAAGAGGGGGGTGCCCCGGGGAATCCGCTCTCCCGTCGTGAGCCCTCCCTGGTCCGCGTCGGCCTGGAACTGCACCAGCGAGAATGAGGGGATCGGCTGGACATAGTGCGGATACACGACCTGAAGGAGCGATTCGCTGATCTCGGGGATCTCGTCGTCGACCTTCAGGTGCACCCGGGCGGCGAGAAAGGCGAAGCCCTCGAGGAGCCGCTCGACGTGGGGGTCCTCGCACTTGGTGGCCTCGAGCTCCAGGCGCGAGGCGACCTTCGGATACCGCTGGGCGAACTCGGCGCCCATCTTGCGCAGGTACGCCAGCTCGCGCTCGTAGTAGTGAAGGAGGTCGTCACGCATCCGAGGTGCCTCCGATCACGAACCGCCCGCTGGCGATCTCGAGCACGGTGTCGAAGGTGACCCGCTCCGGATCGGGATCCATGCGCAGGAGGCCCTCGACGACGAATCGCACCTGGCGGGCGCCGGAGTCCGAGCGGTCCTCGAGCCGGACCCGGGCCCCCGAGAGCCGCGGCTCGAAGGTCCGGATCAGCTCCTCGAGCTGGCGCAGCAGTCGTCGGCGGGTGACCGCGGTGTCGGCGCTGAGAGAGGAGATGTCCGGGGGCCCGTACGTCATGAGCGAGCGGCGGAGTTCGGGAAAGTCGTCGAGCTCTCCGGGGTCCGGGGAGCGACGCGTGTTGAGGAGCCACTCCAGGTCGCGCATCACCGAGCGCCGGTGGCGCGCGACCGATTCCTCCCAGCCCACCTCGGGGTCGGCCCGCTCCCGGGGGGCCTCGTCGATCAGGCGATCCATGATCGAGCGGGTGACGGTGCGGCTGCGCTTCCGGTCAGCCGCCATCGGAGGGCTCCGCCGGCTCGTCGTCGCTCGCAGACTCCGATTCGCCGCGACCGCCGTTGCCGCCCTTGAGCTTCATTCCCTGCATGGGGTCGAGGCGGCAGATCCGCAGGTAGAGCTCCTCCTGCAGCCCGGGGTCTCCCCCGGTCCGAGCCATCGACGTGTACAGGAGCGACATCGGCTGCGCCACGGTATCGCCGGACTCCCATTCCTCGAGGCTGTGGCGCTCGATCAGGTCCATCATCTCCTGCAGGATCGGGAGCGCCACGCCCTCCATCCCTTCGGAGACCATGATGTGTGTGGCCTCGGAGCGGCGCAGGAATCGCTCCCGCGCGCTGTCCTCTCTCGAGGCCGCCTGCATGAGCAGCTCCACGGCCCGGTGGGGGTCGCCCGCGCGAATTCGGTCCCTGGCGCGCTGGGTCGGATCCCCCCGCTCCCGCCGGGGGCGGCGCGACGGCGCCGCGCCCTCGGTGTCGGCCGAGACCCCAAGGACCTGTTCGTCGAGCCATTCGAGGGTCTCGCGGTTGGCGGTCGGGGAGTCGTCCATCAGGGTCAGATCGGGAAGCTCGGGGCGCACTTCGAGCAGCGCCCGGATCGCCTGGCCGACGGCGTCGATCACCGGATCGTAGTCGGACCCCAGCCCTTCGAGGGCGCTGACCACGTAGCGCTGCAGGTCGAGCCAGCCCCGGCCGTAGGGGGTGGCCATGACCTCTTCGGCCGCCTCGAGAAGCTTCGCCCACTCGCGATCCAGGAGCAGCCCCTTGAGCCGGGTCCGGATATGGGTCGGCGGCGCCTCGAGGGCGCGGGGATCGATCTCTCCCGCGGTGCGCAGTTCCCCCCAGCGAAGGCCTCTCAGCAAGAGGTACGGGGAGGGGTTCGTGGGGTCCTCTGCGCGCAGGAAGGCCGCAGCCGTTCCGATGGCCGAGGTCGCGGCGTCGGTCGAGTCGATCCGCTGCGGGGCCGAGCCCATGGTTCCCGCGGGTGCCCCGGTGCCCGAGACCGGCTCGGTGCCCCCGGACCCGGCGTCCGACGGTCCGGCCTCGCCCGGGTCCGCGGATTCGCCCGTGGCCTCCTCTTCGGGGGGATCCGGATCCGACTCGAGCTTCTCGCTCAGGAGTCGGCCGGCCACCCGCGCGGTGCCCTCGAGCGTCTCGCGCAGCGACAGGTAGCTCGGGGCGACCGGGCCGTAGCGCTCATCGCCCAGCGCGTCGAGCTCCTTGAGGGTCTCGCGGCTTCCCTCGATTCCGGCCACCAGCTCCTTGTAGAAGCTCTTGGGGGTCTTCTCGAAGCTCTCTTCGAAGTCTTCGAGGAGGGGTTTGCGGGCGCTGACGGCCTCGGCCCGCGCCGCCTGCTTCGCCGAGTTCTTCTCGGCCTCCTCTTCGGTGCCGATCCGCTTCGCCTCGGCGTACTCCTGAAGGGTGTGCCCGTCGCGGTTCAGGGGGACACTGTTGATCGAGGGCTCCAGATACTGCCCGATCCACTCGAGGGGGACCGCGCGGAACTCCAGATCGTCCTCTTCCTCGATCCGGGGGTGGAGTTCGTCCCAGAACTCCTCCTGCAGCCGGATCAGGAGGCGCAGCCCGCGGTTCAGGCCGGTGAATCCTTCGGTTCGCAACCATCCTTCGGTGAGCCAGGCCGCGAGCTGCAGATCCTTGGATCGCTCGGCCAGGACCTCGGTCGACAGCGAGACGAGCTCACCCCAGTCCGCCACCTTTCGCTCCCGCTTCCACTCGCCCTGCGGCAGGACGGGGTCTTCCTCGCGGGCCTTCTTGATCTCGCCGTAGACGGGATCGTAGCGAAGATTGGGGCCGCCGGGGTCGTCGCCCGGGATCGGCTGGAGGAGTGCGTCCAGAGTGTCCGACATGAGGGTGCCTACTCGTCGCTTCCGTCGGCCTGCTGAATCACCAGCTCCCGGATCTCCAGGATCGGCACCGCCTCGTCGTCGACGAGGAAGAGCTTCTGACCGACGGGGTAGGGGAGGCCGTCGGAGGTCTCGGCCCAGTCCGTGGCGCGTCCGAGACGCAGCGCGGGATCCGGGCTCTCCGAGGTGAGGGGGGAGAGGACCGGCAGAAGGACCTCTCCGAGTTCGAGCTTCTCCATCCCGGGACCGGGTCGGACGTGGGCGGGCGCCCACAGCAGGTCCCGAAGTCGCTTCGGCTCCTCGATCTTGATCGAGAAGACGTGCTCCAGGGGGATCCAGGTGTACTGGCCCCCGGCGTAGACCTCGAGTCGGGCTCCGATTCGAGGGTCGGCGTCTTCGAGGCTCTCGAAGGGTTTGCCGTTCAGGGTGCCCGAGACGGGCGACGGGCCGCCCTCTCCGCGCGGGAAGTCCTCGTCCTTGAACTTCCGGTAGCGCTCGGTGTCGGCGTGGAGGGCGGCCCGGTACAGCAGCGAGCCCATCTCGGCTTCCTGTCCACCGCGAGCCAGCACGTCGAGCTGACGCTCGGCCCGCTCCCGCTCCCCGGCGAAACAGAGAAGTTCGAAGAGGAAGGTGCGCTCACGGACCAGCGTCGGATCGTCTCTCAGCTCCCGACCCAGAAGGTCGATCGCTTCGTCGAGCTGGCCCTGTTCAAAGAGTGCGCGCGCCTTCATCGAACCCCTCCATCCGCCGGGGCCGGGATCACTGCGAGACCGCCATCTGGTCCCAGCTCGCCGACACGGCACCGGCCGATGCTCCGGCCTCGGACTGCGGCTGATAGAGGATCTCGACCTTGCCGAACGCGAGCGAAAGGGTCTCGGACGGACGGTCACCCGAACCCGAGGCGCCGCCCCAGTCGATGTTCTCGATGAAGACCTTCTCGAACTCGTAGGTCAGGTAGGGAAGAGCCTCGTCACCGCCGGCCTTGTGCAGGGTGACCTTCGCCTTCGGAAAGTGCTTCCCGGTGCAGCACGCCTGGAAAAGCGCCGGGCTGGCCGCGTCCGTCACCTTGGTGACGTTGAAGTTGGACAGCGAGACCTTTCCGGCTCCCCCGCCCCCACCGGACCCGATCGAGGTGGGGTTGTGCGCTCCGAATGAGAAGCTGTCGATCTCGATCATCTTCTCGAATCCCTTGCGGGTGGATTCGCCCTCCACGCCTTCGACTTCGAGAAATGCGTCATATGCCATGAGTCGATCCTCTTCTGGGGAGTTGAATGAGTGGTACGGGACGGACGCTCCCCTTCACGTCCTATCGCCGGTTTGCCCGAAACATCAGTTGGCCGGGGGCGGAAGATCCGCCACCAAGCGCATCGAGACACTGAGCTCGTCGAGCTGGAAGTGGGGTCGGAGGAAGGCCACGGCGCGGTAAGCCCCCGGTTTCCCGGGCATGTCCACCACGTCGATGCGCGCTTCGCGCAGGGGTCGCTTTGCCTTGACCTCGGCCGATGCGTCCTCGTTGCTCACCACGTAGTTCGAGATCCAGTTGTTAAGGAAGGTCTGTGCCTCGCTGCGCGACATGTAGCCACCGATCTTGTCGCGCATCATCGACTTCAGGTAATGCGCGAAACGCGAGACCGCGAAGATGTACGGGAGCTGCGCCGAAATTCGGGCGTTGGCGGTCGCAGCGTCGGAATCGTACACCTTCGGCTTCTGGGCCGACTGGACGCTGAAGAACGCCGCCTTGGGCGTGCCCTTGCAGTGTACCAGCGGCGCGAATCCCAGGTCGGCCAGCTCCTTCTCGCGCCGGTCGGTGATCTGGGTCTCGGTCGGGCACTTCATCGCGATGTCACCGGCGTCGGTGCGGAAGTTGTGCACCGGAAGGCCCTCGACGAGCCCTCCACTCTCCACTCCACGGATCGTCGCGCACCAGCCGTGCTTGGCGAACGCCTGCGTGACGCGTGCTCCGAGCGCCCACGCCGAGTTGCCCCACAGGTACTGGTCGTGGTTCGTGCCATCCACCTCTTCCTCGTAGTCGAAGGCCTCGATGGGAACCGTATCCTTCCCATAGGGTTCGCGCAGAAGCATGCGCGGAGCCGTCAGGGCCACGTACCGCGAGTCCTCGGTTTCACGGAACGCCTTCCACTTCGCGTACTCGGTGGTGTCGAAGATCTTGGCCAGATCGCGGGGTGCGTCGAGCTGCGTGTAGCTGTCGAGATTGAACATGCTCGACGAGGCCGCGGTCAGGAACGGCGCATGCGCGGCCGCCGCCACCTCGGACACCTTCTCGAGCAGCTCGATGTCCTGGCCCGACTTTCCGAACTCGTAGTCGCCGAGGAGGGCACCGAAGGGCGCCCCGCCGAAGACCCCGTACTCCTCTTCGTAGACCTTCTTGAAGAGCGCACTCTGGTCGAACTCGGGCGCGCGCTGCAGGTCCTTCAGCAGCTCCTTCTTCTGGACGTTCAGCACCTTGATCTTGAGCATCGTACCCGTCTCGGACTGCGAGAGCAGGTACTTGAGCCCCCGCCAGGTGCCCTCGAGCTTCTGGAAGTCGGGGTGGTGCATGACCTCGTTGAGCTGCGCCGAGATCAGGCGGTCGATCTCGGCGATCCGGGCGTTGAGCATCGACTCGGTGTCGGGAGAGACGGTGATCGTGCCCTCGAGGACCTCGGAGACGAAGTTCTTCACCAGGTCCCGGCCCCGCTCGCGCTGAGGGGCTTCGGAGCCGAAGCGGCCCTCCTCGACGATCTGATCGAGAAGGCTGAGCTCCTCGACGGTTTCCTGCCCCGCTCCTTCCTGTTGAGCTTCGGCGTTAGCCATCGGACTCTCCTTCGTCTCCGGAGTCGCTCGAGCCCAGCTCGCCCCGGAGCTTGTCGAGCTTTTCCTGATCGGTCAGCGTGGCCTGGAGGATCTCCTCCAGCTTGTCGTTGCCCTGCAGGCTGCCCCGCAGGTCCGCCAGCTGCTGCCTGAGCTCCAGGAGCTGCTTGAGCGGCCCGACCTGCTCCGCAACCCGCTCGGGCGAGAAGTCGTCGAGTGAGTTGAAGTCGAGGTCCACCCCGATCTTCCCGGCCTCGGGGTCGTCGGTCAGCTTGTTGTCCACCTTGAACTGCAGGTGGGGCTGCATGCGCGCCAGGACGTCATCGAAGTTGTCGGGCGTGATCTCGGTGAACTTGCGTTCCTTGAGCCGGTCCCGTTCTCCTTTGGGATGTCCGGTGAGATCGGCGAGCACTCCCATCACGAATGGGAGTTCCTTCATCTCGATGGCATCCCCAATCTCCACGTCGTAGCTTATGTGGACCCGGGGGGCCCTCACGCGCCCCAATTTCTTTTGAACGCTTTCTGCCATGGTTCACTCCCATCAATACAGAGGAAGAAGTCTTCGGAAGCCCCGAATTTTTCGGGAACGTTGCGCGTGTCCAAGGGGGTGTGCGTACTTTGCGATGGAATCGCGACATGGCACACGAATCCTGCCGGGGATCCGACCTCCGGCCCGATGATCCGAAGGTGCGCAAACTCCCTGACTTATACGGCTGGTGTCGGCCCGATGTCAAGCAGCGCGCACACCCGCCCACGCCGGGCCTGATCCCGGAAGGAAATCGATGAGACAATTGCACGGAGTCCTCTGGACGCGCGGGACCCTCCTGACCCCGCAACACCTCCAGGTCCAGGACCGGTATCTGCAGGAGCTGATGCACTTCCGGCTCTCGGCCCTCGCATACCGTCCGTGGGGCTTTCAGCGACTCGAGGTGGACAGGGAGGCCCTTTCGGAGGGTTCCCTGGCGCTCTCGGAAGCCGCCGGCGTCTTCCCCGACGGGCTCGCCTTCGACCTGCCCGCTTCGGACCCGGCGCCGCGACCGATCTCGCTCGACGACCTCGAGGACGCCGAGGGGGGCGAGGGCGTCGTGGTCTACCTATCGGTGCCCGAGCAGCGTGATGGCGGGCGCAACGTGTCGTCGGACGCCGGTGAGGTCGACGCCCGCTACCGCTCCGAGGTGATCCTGCGGCGCGACGAGAACACCGGTCGCTCCGAAAAGCCGATCCAGGTGGCGCGCAAGAACCTGCGCCTGGCGATGGCCGAGGGGAGCACCGGGTCGACCCTGCCCGTGGCGCGCATCCGGCGGAGTGCGGCGGGGGAGTTCCAGCTGGACCCCGGCTTCGTGCCCCCCCTGGTCGACTTCGCCGCGAGTGAGCGTCTGCGGGCGGTGGCGCGACGCCTGGTCGAGGTCATGTCGGCCCGCAGCTCCGAGCTCTCGGCGTCGCGCCGTCAGCGGGGGCTGGACCTGGCCGACTTCGGGGTCTCGGACGTGGCCAGCTTCTGGCTCCTCTACACGCTCAACACGCACCTGCCCGTCCTGCGGCACCTGTTCGAGGCACGGGGAGGGCATCCGGCCGAGCTCTTCGACGCCATGCTCCGGCTCGCCGGCTCGCTCACCACCTTCTCGACCGAGATCCAGCCCGGCGACCTGCCGGCCTACGATCACACCGCGCTGGGATCCTGCTTCGGCACCCTCGAAGAGGCGATCCACACCCTGCTGGCCACCGTGATCCCGCAGCGGCACGTCTCGCTCCCCCTGCGGGAGACCTCGCGGGCGATCTACGCCACCGCGCTCGACCAGGACCGCTACCTGTCGGCGACCGGCGTCTACCTGGCCGTGCGGAGCGACCTGCCGGACGACGAGCTGGTGCGCCGCTTTCCGCAGCTCGCCAAGGTGAGTGCGGGCGACCGGGTGGAGCGGCTGATCAAGCAGGCGCTGCCCGGGGTGTCGATCCGGCCGCTCACCGCACCCCCCGAGTCGATCCCCGTCAAGCTGGGCCGAAGCTACTTCGAGCTCGAGCGCGGGGGCGAGGACTGGGAGGCCATCCGGCGCGCCCGCAACGTGGCCGTCTACGTCCCCTCGGACTTCCCCGATGCCGAACTCGAGCTCGTGCTCCTGCTGCCGCCGGAGTAGACGGGAGGGGAGGGGGGGTGTCGGGAGGCGGCGGGCGCCCAGCCGGGAAGCGGCGGACGGATGACCGGAAATCGGACAAACGCCGGTTTCACCGCCGCGTTTGCACGATTTCCGGTCACCTCGGAGCCGTCGCTGGGGTCCTGAGTGAGCGGCGCGCGAATGCCGACGAATCTCTGATTCAGGACCCCAGGTCAGGAGGCGGCTTCGGGTGAGCCGCCCAGCATCACCACTGCGACCACGAGCCCGATCGCGACGAGCACGATCGCCACGAGCCCGAGCACCAGGGGCCAGATCGGCTTGGACGAGGGTGGGGTCTGCTGGCTGAAGCCTCCCGAGCCGGCGGATCCCGAGGCGGGGGGCGGGGCCGGCGGGTTGTGCCCGTGTCCCTGCGAGGAGTCGGGCCGCCGGATGCCGGCGATCACCCGGGTGTACTCGCTCGGGCCGTCGTCGCGGGGGAGTGAGGGGCGGGGGGTGCCGGCGTCGGCGCCTCCGCGTGGTCCGCTCTGTCCGCCCGCCTCGTCGGAGCCCGCCAGGCGATCGCGGTAGTCGCGCGGGGGTGGGGGGGCACCGCCCGACCCGCCCCCCACGACAACCACCCGCGGCCGGCCCGCGCCCAGCACCGCGGGCGCCGCCAGCACCCCGGCCCCGGCCAGCGCCGCGCCCAGAAATCCCCGTCTTCTCAGTTCCATCGCTGTCTCCTCCGATCCGTGTGGGCCGCGCGGCGGCTGGGAATCAGTCCTGCGCGGGCGGCAGGGTGGCGAAATAGGCGCTCAGGGCTGCGATCTCCGCGTCGTCCAGCCGCCCGGCAACGGTCTGCATCGAGGGGTTCGCGCGCTGCCCCGCCCGGTAGGCGTGCATGACCGCGCGGAACGCGTCCTCAGACCAGCCGGTGACGGCCGGAATTCCGTCGGCCGCCCCATCGCGCTGGTGGCAGGTGGTGCATTCGGCCGCGAGGAAGGCGCCCCACTCCACATCCCCGTCCAGCGCCAGAAGCGCCGCGGGCGCGGCGCCGATCGCACCATCCCCTTCGATCCCCTGCGCCGGCATCGCCAGCGCCAGCACGGCCAGCGGGAGGGAAAGGCTGCGGTACAGGTTCTGGTGCGGCATGGCGGCATCCCCCGGGGTGGTGCTGTCCCCGGCGTTCTAGGCAGTGGCGCCGACGCCGCAACGGTCAGGCGGCCGCGGCGGCGCGCGCCGGGCAGGAGGGCGTCCTGCCATGGGCGGGCCGGGGCGAACGCCTCGCCGCGCAGCGTCCGGGCGGCGGTATGAGCGTCCGCCCCGCGCTCCGAAGCCAGGCGGATGACCCTTTTTCGCCGATCACCCGGCCCCGGCTGCCGGGCCGGGGTTGCCAGATGCCCGCCATCATATTATGTTTTCAATATATGTACACGGTGCCATGCCGTCGCCCACAGGGCGCGGCTGCGCGCCCTCGACGAAAGGTCGATCCGATGACAACGCATGCCGACGGCGCCCTCGCGGCGCGGGACTGGATGCCGGACACCGACGGCACCGGCGACATCGCGCTCGACGACATGGTGGAAAAGGCGACGGCGGCGGCGGCCTTCCTCAAGGCGCTGGCGCATGAGGGGCGGCTTTTGATCCTGTGCCACCTGTCGCAGGGCGAACGCTCGGTGACGGAGCTGGAACGGCTTCTGGGCGCGCGCCAGGCGGCGGTCAGCCAGCAGCTGGCGCGTCTGCGGCTGGAGGGGCTGGTGAACTGCCGCCGCGAGGGCAAGACGATGTACTACAGCCTTGGCGACCCGCGGTCCCGCCGGCTGATCGAAGTGATGTACGACATGTTCTGCAACGAGGACGACGCGCGCAAGGTCTGACGCGCGCGCCGCCCGGGGCCCGGCCCGGCCGCAGCCGGAACGGGCCGTGGCGTGGGGTCAGGGCGCGAGCTGATCGCGCAGCGCGTCCAGCGCCTGGTCGATCAGCGTCGGGTCCTGATCGGCCGAATCGATCAGAGCATTGAGCTGTGCACGCTCCAGTTCGGACAGATTTGCCTCCTCCACCAGCGCACGCAGCCGCGCCGCGTCGAAGTTTTCGGGCTCCAGCGGGTCGCCCTCCTCGACAACGGCGCCATCGTCCTGCATGTTGCCGGGCTGCACCGGGTCGGCGCCCGGCGCACCGCTGTCGAAGGTGCTGTCCGGCGCAGCCTCCGGCGCCGGATCCAGCGCAGGGTCGCCCAGCTCGGGCTCGGGCGCGGCATCCTCGGGCGCGGCATCGGGGGCCGGGTCGAGCACGGGATCGGGATCTGGCGCCGTCTCCGGCGCTGTATCCTCCATCGGGGCGGGGTCCACCGTCTCCGGCGCCTGCTCCTCGGGGGGGGCGATCTCGGCGGGGGGGGCCACGGGCTCGGGCATCGGCGCGGGGCGCGAAGACACCCACCACAGATATCCGGCCGCGGCCACCGCAACCGCCGCGATGAGAACTACCAGTCTGGTCTTCATCGGGAATTCTTCCTCTCTTGATGATCTGCCGGAGATCGGGACGCGGCGGCGCCGTTTCAAGCAGTAGCGGCGCGGCAGTTGCCGCGATGGGCGACGTTTTGCTGCTTGAACCGCGGGCGACGCGCGACTATTTTGCGCGCCACATCAGACACCACCGAAAGGACACCCCCATAGCTCGCCGACCGCACAATGCCCCGCCGCCCCGCGAAACCGGCCCGCGCGTCAACGACCGCATCCGCGCACCGGAAATCCGCCTGATCGGCTCGGAGGGCGAAAACCTCGGGGTCGTGACGCCGGCCAGGGCGATGGCACTGGCCGAGGAGGTTGGACTCGACCTTGTCGAAATCTCTCCCAATGCCGCACCGCCGGTCTGCAAGATCATGGATGTGGGCAAGTTCAAGTACGACCAGCAAAAACGCGAGGCCGAGGCGCGCAAGAAGCAGAAGGTCATCGAGGTCAAGGAAATCAAGTTCCGGCCCGGGACCGACACCCACGACTATGACGTGAAGATGCGCAACGTCATCAGGTTCCTGGAAAACGGCGACAAGGTGAAGGTCACGCTGCGGTTCAGGGGCCGCGAGATGGCGCACCAGCAGCTGGGCCTCGACCTGCTGAACCGTGTGGCCTCGGACGTCTCCGAACTGGGCAAGGTGGAGAACATGCCCAGGATGGAAGGCCGCCAGATGGTGATGATGATCGGCCCGCGCTGATCGCTCGCGGGTCCGCGGGTCCGCGCCGCCGCCTTCGGGCGGCGTTTGCGTCTTCGGCGCGAGGGGTGGCATTCTGGTAACGGACGGCGCCGCCACGCAGGCACAGGGCGGGCGCCGCCCGCGCCGGGCTCGCACGCGCCCGATGGGAGGCCGAGAATGACCCCAGCCGCCGGTCCCGCCGCCCGCCCTTTGCGCCCCGGCCGCCGGTCATGAGCGGGCTGTCCACCGGGGTGCAGCTGGTGCGGCTGCTGCGCGCCCATGGCGTGGAGGTCGTCTTCGGCATCCCCGGCGTCCATACGGTGGAACTGTATCGCGGTCTGGCCGAGGGCGGCATCCGCCATGTCACCCCCCGCCACGAACAGGGCGCGGGCTTCATGGCCGACGGCTATGCCCGCAGCAGCGGCAAGCCCGGCGTGTGCCTGATCATCTCGGGCCCCGGCATGACCAACATGCTGACCCCGATGGGGCAGGCCTACGGCGATTCGGTGCCAATGCTCGTGATCTCCACCGTGAACGCCCACGGTCGGATGGGAACCGGGGCGGGCTGGCTGCACGAACTGCCCGACCAGCGCGGGCTTGCCGCAGGGGTCACCGCCTTCAGCCGGACGCTGCACACCCCGGCCGAGGTGCCGGCGGCCCTGGCGGAGGCCTTCGCGGTCTTCGACGCCGCCCGGCCGCGGCCGGTGCATCTCGAACTGCCGATCGACGTTCTGCTGGTCCCTGCCCCGCCTGCGCCCGCCCCGCCCACGCGCATCAGCCGGCCGGTGCCGGACAGCGATGCGCTGGCGCTGGCGGCCGCAGCGCTGGCGCGGGCGGCGGCGCCGGTGATCCTTGCGGG
>SLBA01000112.1 GCA_007126575.1 Gemmatimonadota bacterium
AGACCCTCCTCGGGCGCGAGATGTACCTGATCACGATCGCCGACGAGCCGATCCTCAACGCCCAGGACGCGATCCGTTCGGGCAAGACCATCGTCTTCGTCGCCCCCTCGGTGCACGGGGGAGAGGTCTCGCCCAAGGAGTCCTTCCAGCTCGTGGCCAAGGAGATCGTCGGCGGTGACCTCAGGCATGTGCTCGACGACGTGATCATCATCGGTGTCCCCCTCGTCAACCCCGACGGCGGCGAGGTCACCCGTCGGACCAACGAGGCGGGCTACGACATGAACCGCGACTACCTGAAGCTCGAGTCGCAGGAAATCCAGGCGATGGTCACACAGATCCTGACCGAGTGGACCCCCGACATCCATGTCGACGGGCACCACGGGGGCTCCGAGCCCTACGTCATGACCTACCAGGGCACCCTGAACCCCGCGGCCGACGACGAACTCCGCGCCTGGCCCTACGAGCACCTCTTCCCGCGGGTCGACGAGGCGATCGAGGCCGAGGACTACCGGTCCTTCGACTACTCCGGCCCCCGGACCCAGGACGGCGTGCGCGGCTGGGGCTCGACCTCGGTGGAGCCCCGCAAGCACCACGTCTACACGGGGCTCACCAACTCCATCGGGATCCTCCTCGAGACCCCCCGCAACTCGGTTCGGGTCATGCGAGACGGCTCGATCGTCGAGATCCCCCAGGAAGAGCGCTACTACCACCAGATCCAGGGAGGCGTGATCACGCTCCGCACCATCCTCGAGGTCGCCGCGGAACGGCGCGACGAGATCCGGGCGCTCACCACGGGCTCCCGGATGCGGGCGATCGAGGCCGGTCACACGGGCTCGGGCGAGGTGGTCCTCGAGTACGAGCTCACCAACCGCGGCAACGAAGATGTCTGGATGCCCGACTCCGATGCCCCGGGCGGCTTCTCGCTCCAGAACGTGCCGGTCTGGCTCGAGTGGGTCCCGACGCGCACCACCGAGCGCCCGGTGGGCTACCTGATGCCCCCGGCCATGGCCGCTGTCCTTCCGATCCTGCTCGACCACGACATCGCGGTCTACCGCTTCCGCGACAGCGCCACCATCGAGGCCGAAGTCTACTATGCCACTTCGGTCCAGACCTCCAGCTACTTCCAGGGCAGCTACCTGAAGGAAGTCGAGGTCGTCAAGGAGTTGGAGACCATCGAGGCCGTCGAGGGCTGGTTCTACATCCCCACCGGCCAGTCGATGGGCAACCTCATCACCTACCTGATGGAGCCCGAGACCGACGACAACCTGATCACCTGGGGGTGGGCCGATCACATCATCCAGGAGACCCCTGGCTCGATCGACGAGGTCGTCAGTTCGATAACCGGCGGTGAGAGCCTGGCCGATCTCGAGCCCGAGCAGCGCGAGCAGGTGATGGAGCGCGCCGAGCAGGTCATGTCCCGCCGCCAGCAGGTCCCCATGATGCGCGTCATGACGCACCAGGACCTTCCGGTGGTCCGCGCCCTGCCGTTCCACGAGTACCAGCGGAACCGCTTCTACCGCTGATCCCCTCCGGACTCCGGGCTGCTCCCCATTCACGGGGAGCAGCCGGGGTCATCCGTTGCGGTGGCGCGGGCTCCCCCTTACATTCGCCCCGCCCTTGACCGTATACAATATGCCACCTCGTCCCTTCCCGGAGTGCGAATGACCACGCTCGGCATGCCCAACTCCATGGCCCTGGTTTTTGCGGCCACCATCCTGGCCGGAAGCCTGGGGGCCATCCACTTCGTGATCGTCCATATGATCATGGGCCGTCCCTTCTCGGACGAGGGCGACGAGATCACCACCCGCAGCGCGGGGGAGCGGACGACCGATGACTGAGGTCAACCCGTACTACCTCGCCACCTTCATCCTGTACCTGGTGGTGGTCCTGGCGATCGGGGTCTGGGCGTACACCCGCACCCGGAACGTGATGGACTTCTGGGTCTTCGGGCAGGACATGGGCCCGGTGCTCGCCACCTGGTCGCTCGTGGCCAATTTCGTGAGCTCGGTCAGTGTGATCGGCTTCATCGGCGCGGTCTACGTCGACGGCTACTCGCTGATGACCCACACGATCCTGGGGCTGATGCTCGGGCTCGCCGCGCTCTACATGGTCGTGGGGGTCGTCCGCCGCCTGAACGTCCTGACCTTCCCCGACCTGATCGCGCGCGTCACCGGCTACGAGGCGGCGCGCCCCCTGGGCGGGATCGTCCTGCTGGCCAGCGGCTGGCTCTACCTGATCATGCAGCTCGTCGGCGCGGGCCTCCTGATCACCGCGATCACCGGGGTCCCCTACGAGTACATGGTCTGGGTGATCGGTGGCGTCTTCATCCTCTACACCGTCATGGGCGGGCTGGTCAGCGTGGCCTGGACCGACCTGCTCCAGGGTCTCCTCATGGTCGGAGCCGTCGCGGTTGCCCTGATCTACATGATGACCGAACTGGGAGGCCTTTCGGGGATCAATTTCCAGTTCGCGGCCCTCGACTCCTCGCTGGTGCACCCGACCGGCGAGGGGCAATACACCCTGCTGTACGTGTCCGCCATGTTCCTGGCCTTCTTCGGGACGATCCTGACCGAGCAGGACATGCTGATCCGGATCGCGGCCACCCGGGACATCCGCACCGCCAAGATCCACATCGCGGCCGCCGGGGTCATCCTCTCGATCTTCTACTCGGGGCTGGTCATCCTGGGTGGCGCGACCACCGTGGCGCTGATCGGGAGCGGACTCGCGGTCGATGAGAGGCCCGACGCGGCCTTCCCGACCCTGATCACCGAGTACCTCCCCACGGGAGTCGGGGTCGTCATCATCCTGGCCGTGATGAGCGCGATCCTCTCGACGACCGACACCCGCCTGCACGCCACGGGCATGACGGTGGCGCGCGACATCTACAGCTACTTCCGACCCAAGGCCACCGACAGCCGGCTGATGGGGGTCTCGCGCATCGCCACGGTCGTGCTGGGCCTCTCGGCCACCTGGGCCGCGATCGATCCACCGGGCACGATCATCGTCCTGTACGGTCTGCGGGCCGTTCTGCTGACCAGCGCCTTCCTGGTGCCCGTCTACCTGGCGGTCTTCTGGAGCGACCTGAGCGGGCTCGCCGTGGTCCTGGCGATCGCGGTCGGGGGCGCGGTCGGGCTGACCACCCACCTGATGGGTGGGGGCATCGGCGCGATCCCGTCGACCTTCCTCGGCGTCGGCTCGGCGACCCTGGTCGTCCTCCTCGGCCAGCTGATCCTGAGCCGCAGGGAGCGGGCCCGCGGGGGCGCCGCATGAGTGCCCGCACCCGCGACCGGGTGATCGACGCCGTGGGCGAGCTGGCCGACGAAGTGGTCGACTTCACCTCGGAGCTGGTGCGGATTCCCACCGTCAACCCTCCCGGCGAGCACTACGTGGACTGCGCCCGCGCGATCGGTGATCGCCTCGCCTCGTTCGGTATGGAGGTCGAGTACCACGAGGCCGAGGGGCGCCCCGAACACACCCGGGAGCACCCGAGGGTCAATGTGGTCGGCACCCGCGAGGGCTCACGCCCCAATCCCCGGGTCCACCTGAACGGCCACTTCGACGTGGTGCCGGTGGGCGACGGGTGGACCCTCGATCCCTTCGGCGGGGAGGTCCGCGACGGCAAGATCTACGGGCGGGGCGTCTGCGACATGAAAGCAGGGATCGCGGCGGCCGTCTACGCGGTCGAGGCGATCCGCCGGGCCGGGGTCAAGCTCGTCGGCTCCGTCGAGGTCTCGGGGACCGTCGACGAAGAGAGTGGCGGCTACGCCGGCATGGGGTACCTGGCCGACATCGGCCGGGTCGCCCGGGGGCGCACCGACGCGGTGATCATTCCCGAGCCGCTGAACGTCGATCGGATCTGCATCGGGCACCGGGGCACCTGGTGGTTCGAGGTCACGACCCACGGGCACATCGCGCACGGGAGCATGCCGTTTCTGGGCACCAGCGCGATCGAGCACATGGGGGCGGTCCTCGAGACCATCCGCACCGACCTGATCCCCAGCTTCCAGAATCGCCGCACCGAGGTCCCCGTCGTCCCCGACGCGGCCCGCCACGGCACCCTGAACGTGAACGCGGTCCATGGAGGCCAGCCGGCCGGCGA
>SLBA01000093.1 GCA_007126575.1 Gemmatimonadota bacterium
CCTGGGCGAGAAGGCCGACCGGGCGCTGCGCTTCGTCCCCTCGCTCCTGGTGGGGCTGATCCTGATCGGAGGCTCCTTCGTGGTGGCCTACTACGCCGGACGGTGGATTTTTCCGGTCCGGAAAGGGGACGCCGGCCCCTTCCACCGCAACCTCCTGCGCCAGTGCCTGCGCGCCGTGATCGGACTCATCGGCATCCTGTTGGCGCTGGAGCTCATGGATGCCACGGCCCTCGTCGGGGCGGTCCTGGGTGCCGCCGGCGTCTTCGGGATCGCGGTCGGATTCGCCTTTCGAGACATCGTCGAGAACTACCTGTCGGGGGTGCTCCTCTCCCTGCGTCAGCCCTTCTCGCCCAACGACCATATCGAGATGGGCGGCCATGAGGGGCGCATCGTCCGGCTCACCGGGCGCGAGACCATCCTCATGACGCTCGACGGCAACCACGTGCGGGTGCCCAACACCATGGTCTTCAAGAGCGTGATGACCAACTTCACCCGCAACCCCCGCCGCCGATTCGTGGTCGACGTGGGGATCGCCCCCGAGGAGCCGGTCCAGGCGGCGCTCGACGCGGGCCGGGACGCGATCATCCGGCTCCCAGGAGTACTCGAGACCCCTGCGGTCTCGGCGCGCATCCGGGAGTTCGGGGACTCGACGGTCGAGGTGCGCTTCAGCGGCTGGGTCGACCAGACGGTGGCCGACTTCGTGAAGGTACGGTCCCAGGCGCTGAAGGCGGTAAAGGAGCGCTTCGAGGCCGACGGGATCCAGACCCCTCCGCCCGAATACGGGGTCCGGATCCTGGGCGACCGGGAGCCCGGGGAGGCCTCCCCGGCCCCGCC
Source organism: Gemmatimonadota bacterium (assembly GCA_007126575.1). GTDB lineage: Bacteria > Gemmatimonadota > Gemmatimonadetes > Longimicrobiales > Gaopeijiaceae > SLBA01. The sequence goes on from SLBA01000093.1 coordinate 835, forward strand.
GACCCCGACGCGGGACCCGGCGCCCGCCGACATCGCTCCCGACACCACGATCGAAGAAGAGATCGCGCGCGAGATGCGCGAATCCGACGAAGAGGACCTCCTGCAGCGGTAGCGGTCGGGTCGCAGTGCGGAGTCCCCCGAAGCGGTATTCGGATCACCCCGCCGTCCTACCGCCCCCGCAGCGCGATCGCGACACCCAGCAGGATCAGGCCTCCCCCCACGAGCGTCGACAGGTCCGGGGTCTCGGCGATCGCCGGAAGGAGCCAGGCGATCAGGGTGGCACCGATCGGCTCCCCCAGGGTGGCCAGGTTCGCCAGGTACGCCCGCACGTAGCGAAGCGCGTAGTTCACCCCCGTGTGGCCCAGCATCATCGGCCCCGCCGCGAGCGCCAGGAAGACGAGCCAGTCGGTGGTCTCGTAGCCGCTGACGAGGCTGACGCCCGGATGGCCTCCCACCAGCAGAAGAAGCGTGAGCGCCGCCGCCCCGTATACCACGGTCACGTAGCTCCACAGATCCATCTTCCGGCGCAGGGCCCGCCCCACGATGTAGTAGCCCGCGGCGAGCAGGGCGGCCCCGAGCGCCATGGCGTCGCCCAGGATCGCGCTTCGCCCGTGTGCCAGGTCTCCCCATCCGATCCAGGCGGCCCCAGCCACCGCCACCCCCAGCCCGACCCACTCCCCCCGGGTGGGGTGCTCGCGCAGCAGGAGGGCCGAGAGGAGCGCCACGAAGAGGGGCTGCGTCGAGACCAGGATCACCGACGAGGCGACCGTGGTGAATTCGATCGAGGCGATCCAGCTCCAGAAGTGCAGGGCGAGCAGGACCCCCGCCCCCCCGGCCAGGAGCCAGTCCCGGCCCGAGAGCGCGGCGAGCGGCCGCCACCCCTCGCGGCGCCACGAGACCACGAGCGCCAGGAAGGCCACCGAGAACAGAAGCCGCCAGAGTGCGATCGCGAGCGCGGGTGCCTCGGTGAAGCGCACCAGGGGCCCCGCCCACGAGAAGGCCAGCACCGCCACGCCCAGGGCGAGCGCGGGGGGAATCGGGGGCGGATCCATCCTCATCGACGGGCTTGGGGGGTCGGAGGGTGAACGAGGGTCCAGGGGGTGAACGAGCGGCGAGGGGTGAACCCGGCCAACCTACACGCACCCACCTGCACACCGACACTCCCCCTTCGTATCTTTCGGACCATGAGCACTTCCTCCGACCCCGTGGCGCGCGATCGCGTGCGCATCCACCGGGACCACCGCGTCGCCCCCTTCCGGGCCGCGCCCTGGCTTCCCGGCCCGCACCTGCAGACGCTCGGCGGCAAGTTCCTGCGCCCCACCCCCGACCCGGGGCTCGAGCGGGAGCGGTGGGAGACCCCCGACGGCGACTTCATCGACCTGGATTTCGCGCCGGCGCCCAGCCGCGAGGCCCCCCTCGTCCTGATCCTCCATGGGCTCGAGGGCTCCACGCAGCGGGGCTACGTGCGCGTTCTCATGGAGGAGCTCCGCAGCCGGGGACTCAGGCCGGTGGGCTTCAATTTCCGCTCCTGCTCGGGCGAGCCCAACCGGGTCGCGCGCTTCTATCACTCCGGCGAGACCGGCGACCTGACCTGGATCCTGGGGAAGCTCCGGGAGCGCTTCCCCACCCGGCCCCTGGGCGCCGTCGGGTTTTCGCTCGGTGGCAACGTGCTTCTGCGCTTCCTGGGGCGGGCGGGACGCACCGACGGCGCGGTGCCGTCTGGGCATGGGAGCGATGGCACGAGCGACCCCGGGAAGCTGGCCGGGGGGCTCACCGCCGCCGCCGCGATCTCGGTGCCCTTCGACCTGAGCGCCGGCACGCGGGTCCTGGAAGAGCGACCCATGGGCCGCCTGTACACCCGCTACTTCCTGCGCTCGCTGTTGGGCAAGGCGCGCGACAAGGAGTCGCTGCTCCGGCCCGTCATCGACTGGGAGCGGTTGAACGCCGCCCGCACCCTGCGGCAGTTCGACGATGCCGCCACGGCCCCCCTCCACGGCTTCGACGACGCGTGGGACTACTACCGCAAGTCATCGTCGGGCCCCTGGCTCCCCTCGATCCGGACTCCGACCCTCCTGGTGCACGCCGACGACGACCCCTTCATGCCCCCGCGCTCCTCTCCCCGCGAGGCCGTCCAGGAGAACCCGTTTCTTCTGGGAGGCTTTCATCGGCACGGGGGCCACGTGGGCTTCGTCGAGGGGCCCGGCCCGTGGGCTCCCCGCTTCTGGGCCGAGGCCGAGGCCGCGCGCTACCTGGCGGGCCAACTCCTCGAGGGGTAGCCCGAGGGCCGGGGCCGGCTTCGGCGACGGGCCGGAAGCCCGCCTTCGATGACGGGCCAAAGGTCGGACTTTCGCATATATTGGGAGAAGGGCGTCGGATCCGGCGCCCCGACGAGTCCCCCCCTGTTCCGAGACCCCGTGATGGAGCTTCCGATGATGGACCGATCCCAGGTACCAGCGACGCAGACCCCCCGCAGCATGAACGCCCTCTCAGCGACCCTGTGCGCGCTGGCGCTCGCACTGGCGCTGCCCCTGCTCGCCCCGAGCGCCGCCGACGCGCAGGTGCGCGGAATCAGCTGGGACGAGACCACCAGCTTCGAGGTGCCCGGCACGCTTGGCGTCCTCCTGAGAGCCATCCCCGGCTCCCCCCTGAGCGGAATGGAGAGCTCGCACGCGCTCTACCTCGAGGGGAGCGCGCTCCGCCAGGACGACGGCTCGACGAGCACCGTGATCGACCTGGAGCGTCGCGAGATCCTCTCGATCGACCATGACGCCCGCAGCTACATGCGCTTCACCTTCGCCGAAGCGGGCCAGATGGCGATGGACATGGATCAGATGATGCGGGAGGCCATGCTCGAGATGGAGCAGGACGAGGAGATGCGCGAGGCCATGCGCCAGCAGGAGGAGGCGATGGAAGAGATGCGTCGCCAGCAGGAGGAATCCACGGTCGAGATGAACTTCCGGATCACCTCCGAGGCCACGGGGCAGACTGAGTCGCTCGGCGACGGGATCACGGGCCGACAGCACTTCGTGCTGGCCGAGCTCGAGGTGACCGACGAGATCGAGGGCGCCGAGCGCGAAGGGGGGATCCTGACGATCCTCGTGGAGCTCTGGCAGAGCGACGACCTGCCCGACGCCGAGCAGCTCTACGAGGCGTGGGCCGAGCAGCTCGCCCAGGACCCCGAGATCCGCGCGCTGGCCGAGGAGATGGCCGCGTC
>SLBA01000179.1 GCA_007126575.1 Gemmatimonadota bacterium
ATCCGGAACCAGCTTGCCCAGGTCCAGGAGCTTCGGGTGCTGGACCGGACCTCCTCCTTTGCCGGCCGGGGTGAGGAGCTGGATGCCCGGGCCCTGGGAGAGCGGCTGGGAGTGACCCACGTCCTGGACGGAAGCGTACGCCAGGCAGGCGACCAGCTCCGGGTCATCGCCCAGCTGGTTCGAACCGAGGACGGCACCCAGATCTGGTCCCAGAGCTACGACCGGACCATGGAGGACGTGTTCGTCATTCAGGACGATGTTGCCGCGAGCGTGGTACGGGCCCTGGAGATGGTGTTGGACGAGCCAACCCGGGAGCAGATGCAGCGCGTCGGAGTCCGGAACGTGGACGCGTTCATCGCCTATCAGCGGGGAATGGAGTTGTACGAGCGGGCGCATCTCACTGGCGCTTCCGAAGGTCTGCTGGAGGAAGCCAATCGCCAATTCGACGAGGCGATCCGGCTCGTTCCCGACTTCGCCATGGCCTGGTTTCATGGCGCGGACCGGTATCAGCACATCCTGCTGGAGGCCCCCGCCAGCGATCTCCGGCTCGAGGATGCCCACAGGGAGGTCCTGCTCCGCCTGGACGAGGCGTTTCGGCATGCCAGGGATCCGGCGGTCCGGATGTTCATCGACGTGGACCGGGTGCTCCTCTCGGACGACTGGACGGCGCTGGAGGCCCGGGTCGCAAGGGCCCTGGCCTTCGAAGGGTGTCCGTACCCCGTTTGGATCGAGTCCCTGATTCCCTTCCACGCCACCGAAGAAATGCTCGCGCTCTGGACCCGGCGCGCGGCCTGCGATCCCAACGACCTGCTCTCCTATGGCATGGGTGCCTCCGCCCTGGGATTCATGGGGAGGTCCGAGGAGGCGCTGGCCATCCTCGAGGACGTGGCCCGGCTCCATGGCGACTCCCCATATCTCAGGTACTTCCGGTGGAACGCTCTCCTCGAGCTCGGCCGGACCGACGAGGCCAGGGTATTGTTTTCGGACGTTCCCCTGGATGACCCTGTCCTCGCGCCCTTCGTCCACGTGATGCTGCCGGCGATGCAGAGAGAGGTGGAGGAGGCCAGGGCCAACATGGAGCAGATCCTGGCCCAGGGGAGGGCGATGCCGGGGATGGTATTGGCCGTCGCGCCCGCCATCGGGGAACGGGCCCTGGCGAACCGCCTGGCGGCCGAGGCAGATGCCCGGCCGGCCGGGCCCTTCCTGCTCCTCTTCGCGGTCCACAACTGCCGCTGCGGGGCCCCGTTCGATCTGGAAGCCACCCCGAACCTTCGGGCCCGCCTGAACGAGTCCGGTCTCTCCTGGCCGCCTCCCACCGTCTTGCACTTCCCGCTCAAGGACTGGTGAAGCGGGGGAAGAGTCCGGGAGGCCTCTGCGACCCATCGTTCCGATACTTCGCATACGGTCCGAACCCGGACCTGATCGCCCAAGCCCCGACCTTCGAGGCGGGTCTAAACGGCGATGAACCCCGGACGGCACCGCAGTGCAAGTGACCTGGCTTGCTACACGCGTTTGCAAGTGTATGCACTTGCAGGTGTTCCGGACATCACACCATGCGTCTACCCGTGTTCGATCCGCGTGCCCAGCACCTCGAGGAATGCGGCGAGCCACTTCGGATGGCCGGGCCAGGCCGGCGAGGTCACCAGGTTTCCGTCGGCGTCGAAGTGCCGCACGATCTCGAGCACCCGCTCGTTGAGCCGGATGTACTCGGGGGCCCGGCCTCCGGAGACCACCAGGGCGTCGTAGTGGGCCGGATCGACCTCCGAGAAGGTGGCGTTCAGCCCGAAGCGATGCCCCGGAGCAGGCCTCCACCCGCCCACGATGTCGACACGACGGGCCAAACCTCGGCCGGGTCGGGGCTACCCCGCGGGCCAGGACTCCGCGAGACGCACCTCCCGAAGAAACGCCCGGAAGCGGGGGGCGTCCCGCAGGGGATCCAGCAGCGGTTCCGCGACGAGGTCGACCACCCCCGAGCCGATGGCGGGTCCATCCGTCACGGTCGCGACGAGAAGATCGAGCGCCTCGTCGGACTGCCCTCGATCCAGGTACGCCATGACCTGCATCAGGATGACGGCAGCCACCGGCGGAGCTACTCCCCCGATTGGGGCTGCGCCCCCCTCGGGCATCGGTCCGCTCTCCTGCATGAGCGAACTGAATGCGCTGATCGGATCGGACGTGTTCTCCCGGACCCGCTCGAGTTCAGCCAGCATCGGCGGCGGAAACGCAGGGCTGTTCAGGACGTACGCCCACGCCGAGTCGGCTTGACCGAGGTCGAGGTACGCACCCACCCCGAGCATGACCTCCCGTTGGTGATCGCTGGGCATCCGGTGGAGCTGTTCGAGGGCTTCCCGTGGCTGCCGAGCGAAGCGGAGCGTCCGAGCCAGGGTGTAGGCGATGATGGGCGAGAGCGGATCCCGCACCGTGGCTCTTCGGGCCGAAGCGACGGCTTCGTCCATCCGGTTCTGCGCGACCAGAAACTCGGCGTACCACTGATGCGCCGTGGCGTAGCTGGGGTTCAGGTCGATGGCTCGGCGGAAGTGGTGCTCCGACTCCTCCCACGCCCAAGTGCCGAGGAGCCCGTACGCCAGCGAGGTGTGAGCCTCGGCCAGGGTGTTGTCCAGCGCCAGCGCGCGTCGAGCGGCCTCGATGCCCCGGGCCAGCCCATCCGGGGCCAGGTTCGCGCCGGTGGGCACGAGATAGGTGTCGGCGATTCCCGCCCACGCCTCGGCATAGGTGGGATCTACATCGAGGGCGGCCTCGAACTCGGAAAGCGCCTGCCGGAGCGGCTCTTCCTCGCGCTGGTTCCAGAGGTACCGGCCCCGCACGTAGTGCTCGAGCGCCCTGGGGTCGACCTCGCGGGTCCGGGCCAGCCGCCGGTCCTCATCTGGGGTCAGGACCGCCTGGACCTGGTCGGCCACCGCCCGCGCGACGTCGCTGTGGAGAGCCAGCACGCCACTGAGCTCCCGATCGAACGACTCGGACCACAGGTGGGTGTCGGTGGGAGCGTGGATGAGCGTCAGGATGATCCTCACCTCGTCGCCGACCCGGAGCACCGAGCCCTCCAGGATCGCATCCGCGTCGAGCTCCCGGCCGATCTGGGGCAGGGAGCGAAGGTTCTCGTCCCGGTAGCGCATGACCGAGGTGCGGGAATTCACCCGAAGGGTGCCCACCCGCCCGAGCTGGTTGATGAGTTCCTCGTGCATCCCCGAGACGAACGGTGCCTCTGCCGGGTCGCCGGAGAGGTTGCTCAGGGGAAGCACGGCGATGGACCGGATGGTCGAAACATCCGGTCCGGCCGACCCCGAGGGAACCAGCAGCCACCATGCGACCCCACCCGCCAGGAGGACCCCGATCCCCAGGACCGTGGCAGCGCCGGGGATACCACGGGATCGGTCGCGGGGGGCCGGTGGCGGGGAAGCGTCGTCTGGGTCCCCGTCTTGATCCGGTGTCGGCGACCCCTCGGTCAGACTCTCGGTCCGTCGAACCCCGTCCGGCGTGACCTCGAACGCCCAGGCCAGCACGAGGGCCAGCGGGAATCCGAACAGAGCGATCACCACCAGGACCGTCATCACCACGGGGGGCAGCCCCAGGGGCTCGGCCACGAGGTCCATCCCCTGAAGGAGGACGAAGGCCACCGCGGCATACACTACGCCCACCCGGTAGACCCTGCGCCGTTTCAGTTCGGCCAGAAAGGAGACCAGCCGGTCGAGGGGATCACCCATGAGAAGTCGGCCTGATGAGATGGGACTACCGTCGCCCGGCACGGCTCCAAGATCCTTACGGGGGACGGAAGGCCAAGGTAGGAAGCGACTCTGTGGTGGGCAAGGCGCCCGGGTGGGGGTGCGGGACGCGCCCCCCGACCGATGGGGCGCGTCCCGACACGTCGAACTTCAGCCGGCCTCAGCGCACGAAGAGCATCTCGCGGTAGCTGGGCAGCGGGCGCAGGTCGTCGGGCAGGATCCGCTCCATCCGATCGACCACGTCGCGCACCTTCGTCATGG
>SLBA01000094.1 GCA_007126575.1 Gemmatimonadota bacterium
GAACGGTCCCATCCCTCGATCCCCGCCAGGTAGTCCCGAACCGGCTGCTTGTCGAGCGACGGGGGAGTGCGTCCGGGCTCGTACCCGTCGAGGGGCCAGTACCGCGAGGAGTCGGGCGTGAGGACCTCGTCGATCAGCACCAGGCGGCCTTCGCGGTCCTCTCCGAACTCGAACTTCGTGTCGGCCAGAAGGATGCCTCGGCGCCGAGCCGTCTCGGAACCGAATCGGTAGAGCGCCAGCGAGAGGCTGCGAAGCTGCTCGGCACGCTCTTCCCCCAGTCGGTCGACGACGCCCGAGAACGGGATGTTCTCGTCGTGGCCCATCTGGGCCTTCGTGGCGGGCGAAAAGATCGGGGGGTCGAGTCGATCACTCTCTCCCAGCCCCTCGGGAAGGGGCTCTCCCGCCAGGGTCCCGTGCTCCCGGTACTCTTTCCAGGCCGACCCCGAGAGGTAGCCCCGGACCACGCACTCCACCGGAAGGGGACGGGTTCTGCGAACGAGGAGCGCCCGACGCTCCCAGTGCGGGCGCAGAGGGTCGGTGTCGAGCGCGGGAACCCGACGTGCGATCTCGTCCGGGCGGGCGGCCACGACATGGTGGGCGGCGCGAACCCCCCGGTCCGCCTCGAGCACCGGCCCCAGGCGGTCGAGCCACCAGGCGGTGAGCTGGGTGAGGACTTCGCCCTTGCGGGGCACGGATTCCTCCATCACGACGTCGAAGGCCGACACCCGGTCCGACGCGACCATCAGGAGGTGGTCCGCGTCGACCTCGTACATGTCCCGGACCTTCCCGCGGTGCAGCAGGGGAAGGGGGAGACTCGGAGCGCCGAGCCCGGACGGGGCGGGAGAGGGCGAGTTCATTCGTCGCTCAGACCCGGACTTCGGGGGGTGCTGCCGCGGCATCGGCCTCGGCTTCGAGTCGGTCCAGCACCGGCTGCAGCCACTCCTCGAGGAAGGCGTCGACCTGCTCCGGAGCCCGGCCGATGAAGCGGCTCGGCTGGATCGCCTCGACGATCTCCTCACGCGTCAGCCCGAAGGCCTCGTCGCCGGCGATCCGGTCGATCAGATCGGCGTCGGCGCCCTCCTTCATCCGCTGAGCCGCCGCGAAGGCGTGCCGTCGGATCCGTTCGTGCAGCTCCTGGCGGTCGCCGCCGCGCCGGACGGCCTGCATCAGGAAGGTCTCGGTCGCCATGAAGGGCAGGTGTACCTCGAGATTCCGGCGAATCTGAGCCGGGTGGACGCGCAGGTCGGATGCCACATTCTCGTACAGAACGAGGGCGCCGTCCAGAGTGAGATAGGCGTCGGGAATCGAGAGTCTGCGGTTGGCCGAATCGTCGAGGGTACGCTCCAGCCACTGGGTGGCCGCGGTCATCGCCGGATCCTGAAAGAGGGTGATCGCGTGCCGCCCCAGTGCACACATCCGTTCGGCCCTCATGGGGTTGCGCTTGTACGGCATGGCCGAGGAGCCGATCTGCTCCTCCTCGAAGGGTTCCTCGACCTCGCGCAGGTGTGCGAGGAGCCGCAGGTCGTTGCCGAAGCGCGAGATCGACGTGCCGATGCCGGCGAGGGTGCCGAGGAGGGCGGCGTCGACCTTCCGGGGATAGGTCTGCCCGGTCACCCCGTAGCTGCGCTCGAATCCCATCTTCCGGCCCACGCGGCGGTCGAGTTCCTCGACCTTCCCATGATCCCCCTCGAAGAGTTCGAGAAAGGACGCCTGGGTTCCGGTCGTGCCCCGGACACCGCGAAACCGGAGACGCTCCAAGCGGAAATCGACCTCCTCGATATCGAGAAGCAGGTCCTGGATCCAGAGCGTCGCCCGCTTCCCCACGGTGGTCGGCTGTGCGGGTTGAAAGTGCGTGTAGCCGAGGGTGGGCAGGGTGCGGTGGGTGCGTGCGAAGTCCCCCAGGGCGCGAGCCGAACGGACCATCCGGGCGCGCAGGAGGGTCAGCGCCTCGCGGTGAAGCAGGAGGTCGGTGTTGTCACCGATGAAGGCCGAGGTCGCTCCGAGGTGAATGATCCCCCGTGCGGCCGGAGCCACCTCGCCGAACAGGTGGACGTGGGCCATCACATCGTGCCGGAACCGCCGCTCGTACTCGGCCGCCCGCTCCAGATCGAGGTCGTCGAGCTTCGCCCGCATCTGTTCGATCGCTTCCGACGAGATCTCGAGCCCGAGCTCCCGCTGGGCCTCGGCCAGCGCCAGCCAGAGGCGCCTCCAGGTTCCGAAGCGATGGGCGGGCGAGAAGATCTTCTGCATCTCGGACGAGGCGTACCGCTCCGAGAGGGGGTGGGTGTAGCGCTCGTCGTTTCGTTCGCTCACGTCGGGTCCAGCCTTGTGTAGAGAGGGCAACGGCATGCGGCCGCTTCAGCGCCCCAGGACAAAGTCGCGGGTCACGAGCCCCCGGTTTCGTTCGAGCACGAGGCGGACCCGGCTTCCCGCCGGGAGGGCCTCGATCGCGGCGGCCAGCTCACCCGCAGTGCTGATCCGCCGGTTGTTCACCCCCACGATCACATCTCCGGCCCGAAGCCCCAGCACGCTCTGGGCACGGGGGGCGACCCCGGTGACGAGTGCTCCCGCCTCCGATGCGACGCCGTGCTCCTGCCGGATCGCCGCCGACAGGGTCACCACCTCGAGATCCCTCAGCACCGTGATCCGCTCGGCGACCACTGAGGGGCGCTCCCCCGTCGTCACCGCGAGCGCAGCATCACGTCCCTCGAGCGTGACCTCCACCGGATCTCCGGCCCGAAGATCGAGGAGGACGGCCTCGAAGTCGAGGGGGGTGGTCAGCCGTACTCCCTTCATCTCGACCAGCCGATCTCCCACGCTCATCCCCGCACCTTCGGCCGGGGAGCCGTCGGCCACCCGGGCGATCCGGACTCCCCGGGTGCGCCCGAACTCATCGGCGTCGACCGGCTCCACTTCCAGCCCCAGCCAGGCCCGACGGACCCGACCGTGCTCGATCAGGTCGTCGGCGATGCGGAGCACCCGTTCGATCGGAATGGCGAACCCGAGTCCCTCGCTCCCACCGCTCCGCGAGAAGATCGAGGCATTCATGCCCACCACCTCGCCCAGGGCATTCACGAGGGGGCCCCCCGAGTTTCCGGGATTGATCGCCGCGTCGGTCTGGATCATGCTCAGGTAGAAGCCCCGCTCGTCCTGACCGGGAACGATGTGGCGCCGCAGCGCCGACACGACTCCCAGGGTGACGGTCGGCTCGGGATTCGAAATCAGGTTTCCGAAGGGATTCCCGAAGGCGATCACCCATTCGCCGATCCTCAGGTCGTCGGACCGGCCCAGGGGGGAGGAGGGCAGATCGGGTACATTCACCCGCAGCACCGCGACATCGGTCGCCTCGTCGGTCCCGATCAGCTCCGCCTCGGCATCGCGACCGTCCGGAAGGGTGACCAGGATCCGCTCGGCACCTCGAACCACGTGGTCGTTCGTCAGGATGAGCCCCGACGGGTCGAGGACGAAGCCCGAGCCGAGCGAGGGCACTTGGCGGAGCTGGGTCTGGCCGAGCGAGGGCCCGAAGAAGCCTCCGAAGAAATCGTCGAAGAAGGGGTCCCGCATGCGAACCTGCTGCGTGCGAAGCACATTCACCGCCACGACCGAGGGGGCCACCCGCTCCGACGCACGGACCACGGCGGTGACCCGCTCGTCATCGATGGTCGGAGCGGTGTCCTGGATCCCGCGCTCACCCCCAACGGCGACGGCATGCTCGGATCGGTCGGCCGCGTCGGCGGCCGAGTCCGGCGCACAGCCGGTGGCGAGGACCCCGAGGAGCGCAGCGAGGCTCAGGGCGACGACCCCGGGACGGCCGGGCCGTCGCGGGAGGTGAACTCGATTCCGATCGACTCGAATCATGGTGGCCTCCGGACCGTATCGGCCGGGTCAGAGCTCCTTGCCGCTCCCCTTCCAGTCGGCTAGGAACTGCTCGAGGCCGCGATCTGTGAGC
>SLBA01000002.1 GCA_007126575.1 Gemmatimonadota bacterium
ACATTGAATGCGACTTTGAGGGACTGCGGTTCGAGTCCCCGCTCGGGCTCCGCTTCGGCGAATGGATGGAGCGGGAACGCTCGATCCGGATGGCCCTGCTCGCCGGCGGGCTCCTCCTGCTCGTCCCCACCTTCCTCCAGCTCATCCCGGTCCATCCGGCCTGGGGTGGATGGCTGGGAGGACAGCTCGCGGCCCCCCTGCGCGGTGCCCTGGGGGGCTTCGGCGCGGGGCTGTTCGTCGTGGTGCTCTTCGCGGTCCTGACCCTGGCGACCCTGGGGTGGAACCCCTTCCGGCCCGTGCTCACCTGGAGCTGGAGTGGCGCGCGGGAAGGATGGACGAAAGCGGCCGACTGGCTCGAGGGCCGGGGTCCACTCTGGAGCCGTGACTCGTCCGGCGATCCTTCGGATTCCGGGGAGGACGATCCGGACCCGTCGAAATCGGGGCCTTCGAAGGCCTCCCCGAAAACCGAAGACCCCGAGGCGCACGAGGAGGATGCGGAGCCCGAAGGCGGATCCGAGGCCGACCTCCCCTGGGACGAGTCCCCCGCCCGGGCCCTCGTGGACGGATCGGCGGTCGGGACGCCCGGAAGCCAGCTGGACCTGCTCCCAGACCCCCGCGACCCGAGGGAGCTCGAGGGCGACGAGCTCCCCTCGCTCGAGCTGCTCAAGGCGCCCTCGCGGAGGGGGCGCCGGGACATGGAGCGCGAGCTGGACGCGCTGGGAGACGTCCTGGTCGAGAAGCTGCGAACCTTCAATGTCGAGAGCGAGATCGGGGGGCGGACCACGGGGCCCGTCGTGACGCAGTACGAGGTGGTGCCCGCGCCGGGGGTGAAGGTGAACCGGATCGCGAACCTCGACGCCGACCTGGCGCTCGCCATGAAGGCGCGGACGATCCGGATCGTGGCTCCGATCCCGGGGAAGGGGGCGGTCGGGGTCGAGATCCCGAATCCCTCGCCCGAGATCGTGCAGCTGCGCGAGATCCTCGAGGCCGACCAGTTCACCCGCAGCCGGGCGGAGCTCCCCCTGGCGCTGGGCAAGGACCTGCACGGCGAACCCTACGTGGCCGATCTGGCGAAGATGCCGCACGCGCTCATCGCGGGGGCCACGGGCTCCGGGAAGTCGGTCTGCCTGAACACCGTGATCACCTCGCTTGTCTATCGCCACACCCCCGAGACGCTTCGGCTCCTGTTGATCGATCCGAAGATGGTGGAGCTGTCGACCTATTCCGACCTGCCCCACCTGCGGCACCCGGTGGTGACCGACCCGAAGGACGCCGCGGGGGTGCTGAAGTGGGCGGTGCTCGAGATGGAGCGGCGCTACACCCTGCTCAAGGAAAACGGGGTCCGCTCGATCGGCGAATTCAACCGCCGGCTCCGCAAGGGCAACACGATGCGCCGGGCGGAGCCGCTGGGCGAGGAGGGGGATCCGGATCGCTGGATCTACGACGACGGGGTGCTCCCCTTCATCGTGCTCGTGGTCGACGAGCTGGCCGACCTGATGATGTCGGTCCAGTCCGAGATCGAGAAGCCGTTGACCCTGCTGGCGCAGAAGGCCCGGGCGATCGGGATCCACCTGATCGTGGCGACCCAGCGCCCGTCGGTGAATGTGATCACCGGACTGATCAAGGCCAACTTCCCCTGTCGGATTGCCTTCCGGGTGGCGTCGAAGACCGATTCGCGCACCATCCTCGACCAGAATGGGGCCGACGCCCTGCTGGGCAATGGGGACATGCTCTTCCTGCCCCCGGGCGAGAGCAGCCCGATCCGGATGCAGGGGGCGTACATCGCGACCGCCGAGACCGACACCCTCATGGCGTGGTTCCGCGAGTTGCGCGAGCGCAAGCTCGACGAGGCCGGACTCGCACCCCTCCCGCTCGACCGCGAGGAAGACATCCTGGAGCTGGTCCGGACGGTAGAGGCCGAGGAGGCCGGCGGGGACTCCGACGCGATCGCGGGGGACTGGGACGAGCTCTTCCAGGAGGCGGCCGAGGTCTGCATCTCGAACGAGCAGGGATCGACCTCGCTCCTGCAGCGGAAGCTGCGGATCGGGTACGGGCGCGCGGCGCGGATCGTCGACCAGCTTCACGAGGCCGGGGTGGTGGGCCCCCCCGACGGCTCGAAGCCGCGGGAGCTCCTCATGACGATGGAGCAGCTGCACCGGATGCTCGCCGGCGAGGAGGACTTCTAGATCGGCAGGGGGGCTTCACGAACGTTCCCGGGGTGGACCGTGTATCACCGACGAACGCATCGAGACCTCCCCCCTTCCAGGGACGACACCAGCCCCATGACCATCTTCGCCCGTTTTTGCGCGCATTCGGGGCTCCGCGCCCTCTCCCCGATCGTGATGATCCTTCTGATCGGGCTCTCCGCTCCCGCCCCCGCGTCCGCCCAGGCGGGTGGTGGTACGTCGTCGGTCGACGCGCTCGAGGTCCTTGAAGGGGCCGCGACCCGCTTCGCCGGCCTCGAGGGATTCTGCGCCCACTTCGACCAGCACGTGCAGAACGACCTGCTTCGGCAGTCGTTTCGGTCGCACGGCGAGCTCTGCCAGGCCCGCCCGGACCGGTTCGCCATGCACTTCGCCGAGCCCGAGGGAGATCGGGTGATTGCCGACGGACGCGACATCTGGATCTACTTTCCGAGCACCGACCCCGGCCAGGCCTTTCGGAGTCGGGCCTCGGCGGTCGAGGGTCGCTTCGACCTTCATCGCGAGTTCCTGAGCGATCCCGGCGAGCGCTACGATCCGTCCTTCGAGGGGACCGAGACCGTCGGCGGGCAGGAGAGTTACCGGCTGGCACTGGAGCCGCTCCAGCCGTCGCCCTATCTTCGAGCGCGGATCTGGGTCGGCGTCGGAGACTCGCTGATCCATCGTCTCGAGATCACCGAAGACGATGGGCTGGTGCGGACCCTGGATCTGAGCGAGATGCGGCTGAACCCCCGGATCCCCGAGGGGACCTTCGAATTCGATCTGCCGGAAGGGGTGCAGGTGATTGTCCGATGAGCGTCGGGCTGTGCGCCGGTGCGTCCGAGGGCGTTGGAGTGAGACGATGAGTGGACGGGTGCGGACCCGCGATCTGCCCGTGTTCCCGGTGACGGCCGACCCGGTCCGTCCCGAGGTGCCGCCGAACGTGTCGGCGGTGGACCACCCGATCGACCCCGAGGGCCCCGAGGATGGGCCGCGGATCGGGCTCGTGACCCTGGGGTGCGACAAGAACACGGTCGACTCCGAGCGGATGATGGCCGCCCTGGTGGGGCACGGGGCGCGCGTGAGCTCCGAGGTCGAGGGGGCCGACGTCGTGATCATCAACACCTGCGGGTTCATCTCCGAGGCCAAGGAGCAGTCGGTCGAGGCGATCCTCGAGGCCTGTCAGCTCAAGGAGGAGGGCCGGACCCGCGCGGTCGTCGCGGTGGGGTGCATGGTCCAGCGCTACAAGAACGAGCTCGCCGCCGAGATCCCCGAGGTCGACCTCTTCCTGGGGCTGACCGAGATGCAGGGACTCGTGCCGAAGCTGCGGGAGCGGGGGCTGATTCCCGACGCGCCCGCCACCGTGCCGAACATGGAGCGCTCCCTGCGGGTCCTCTCGACCGACACCCCGCACACCTCGCACCTGAAGATCTCGGAGGGGTGCGACCACACCTGCGCCTTCTGCGCGATCCCTCACATGCGGGGGCTGCATCGTTCCGCCCCCGTCGAGGAGCTGGTTCGCGAGGCGCTCGAACTCGAGCGACGTGGAGTCCGCGAGCTCAACGTGATTTCGCAGGACACCACCTGGTACGGACGTGACCTCCGGCGCACCGCGGTGCGGGATGCGGGCCCCGGGGGCACGCCGGCGCCCACGCCACTCCTCCCCGACCTCCTTCGGGCGCTCCTGGACGGGACCTCGATCCCCTGGTACCGGCTCTTCTACATGTACCCGTCGGGGATCACGCCCGAGCTGGTGGAGCTGCTGGCCACCGAGCCCCGCCTCCTGCCGTATCTCGACATCCCGATCCAGCACGGGAGCGATTCGATGCTCAAACGGATGCGGCGGCCCGAGCGCCAGGACACGATCCGTGATCGGGTGGGGCGGCTGCGCGACGCGGTCCCGGGCCTGGTCCTGCGGACCACGGTGATCGTCGGGTTCCCCGGCGAGTCCGACCGGGAATTCGAGGAGATGCTCGACCTGCTGCGCGAGGTGCGCTTCGAGCGCGTCGGCGCCTTCCCATATTCGCTCGAGGAGGGGACCCCGGCGGCCGAGATGGAGGGCCATCTCTCCGAGGGAGAGAAGCGGGAGCGCATGACCGCCCTGATGGACGTGCAGCGCGAGATCTCGTTCGAGCAGAACGAGGCCCTGATCGGTCGGACGGAGCAGCTTCTCGTCGACCGACGCACCCCCGACGACGCCGAATTCGTCGCCGAGGGGCGGACGCGCGGACAGGCCCTCGACGTCGACGGGATCACGCGAATCGTCGGGGGCACCGATGCCCCCCCGATCCCCGGTGACATGATCGAGGTCGAGATCGTCGACGCGCTCGAGTACGATCTGATCGCCGGACCCGTCCGACGCTGAAGCCCACCCTTTCCTCTCACATCGAATCCACACCATGACGGAACCATCCCAGCTGGCCGCGCAGTGGAAGCGTGCGCGTGCCGTACTCCCCGGAGGCGTCAATTCGCCGGTTCGCTCCTTCGCCTCGGTGGGCGGAGAGCCCTTCTTCGTCGAGCGGGGCGAGGGCGCCTGGCTCTACGACACCGAGGGGAAACGCTACATCGACTACATCATGTCGTGGGGGCCCCATGTCCTGGGGCACGCCCACCCCGTGATCAACGACGCGCTCCGCGACCAGCTCGACCGGGGCACGAGCTACGGGGCCCCGACGCTCGCCGAAGTCGAGATGGCGGAGCGTCTCGTGCGGCTCGTCCCGGGGATCGAGATGGTGCGGCTGGTGAACTCGGGGACCGAGGCCACGATGAGCGCGCTGCGGGTGGCGCGCGGCTTCACGGGTCGGGACCGCTTCCTGAAGTTCTCGGGCTGCTACCACGGGCACGCCGACCCCTTCCTGGTGGCCGCCGGCTCGGGCGTGGCCACCCTCGGGCTCCCCAACTCCCCCGGGGTCCCCGAGGGTGCGGTGCGGGATACGGCCATCCTGCCCTTCAACGACCTGGACCGGGTGACCGAGCTCTTCGAGAAGGAGGGCGACGAGTTCGCCGCCATCATCCTGGAGCCGGTGATGGGCAACGCCGGGATGATCCTGCCGGAGCCGGGGTTCCTCGAGGGGCTGCGGGCGATCACGCAGGCGCACGGCGCGCTCCTGATCTTCGACGAGGTCATGACGGGGTTCCGCGTGGGGCTCGGCGGAGCCCAGAAGCACTTCGGGGTGACCCCCGACCTGACGACCCTCGGGAAGGTGATCGGGGCGGGGCTGCCCGTGGGGGCCTTCGGAGGGCGCCGCGACATCATGGAGCAGGTGGCGCCGGTCGGGCCGGTCTACCAGGCGGGCACCCTCTCCGGAAACCCGCTCGCCACGGCGGCGGGCAATGCCCAGCTGGCATGGCTCGAGGCGAACGACCCCTACGACGCCCTCGAACAGTACGGTACCGCGCTCTCCGAAGGGCTCGTCGAGATCTTCCGGGACCTCGGGGTCCCCGCCTCCGGTTGTGCGCTGGGTTCGATGTTCGGGGTCTTCCTGCACGAGGGGCCGGTCCGTTCCTTCGAAGAGGCCGGTGAGGCGGACCTCGAGCTCTTCGGGCGCTTCCATCGCGCCATGCTCGAGCGAGGGGTCTTCCTGGCGCCCTCTCCCTTCGAGGCGGGATTCCTCTCGGTCCGTCACGGCGATCGGGAGCTCGTCCTGACACTGAATGCGGCGCGTGAAGCCGCGGAGGCATCGATTCATGGGGCTTCTTGACCGACCAAGCTCCCGCCCGTCGGGCGGCGGCCTGAGTGTGGCGGCGCGCCTGCTGGGCGCGGCGGTGGTGATCCTGGGGGTGGTCTTCGCCCTCCTCCTTCTCCTGGGCGCGGCGCCTCTCAAGGCGCAGGGGCTCGCGGACTTCGACTACGAGAACCTGACCTTCCGGGGGCTGATGCTCGATGTCGGGTACGTGATGCCCGACGGGGTCGAGAACACACGGTCCCTGGGGGCCCGCATGGACCTGGGGTTCCTGGGACCGGGCGTTCGGGTCACCGCCGGGTTCTCGCGCTGGAGCTCGCGACTGGAACGGGATCGGGTCCGCAGTCTCGAGGAGTCGCTCGAATCGCTCGTCTTCGACCAGACGGGTGAGGAGGTCCAGGTCGATCTGGGACGGATCACCCTCACGGATTTCGCGATGAACGCCGATGTGCACATGATCTGGACCGTGCCGCTGGGCGTGCTGACGTATGCCGGGGTGGGGGGTACGGCTCACGTGATGCAGGGGGGTGGGGAGAGCATCGAGGACACGTTCGTCGACGATCTCCTGGATCAGATCCGGGCCGGATTCAACGTGCACGCCGGAGTCGAGGTGCCCGTGGCGGCCGGGTTCAGGGTGGTGGGCGAGGGGCGCTGGGAGCTCGTGCAGAACTCCCCCTACCTGCAGCTTCGCATCGGGGGCCAGTACCTGTGGGGTCCCCGGATGAGCGGGGAGCCGCGTTGAGCACCGGGGCTCCGTGAGGGTGCGGTCCCTTCGGGCCGCACTCCTCGGCGGGGTCCTGCATGGGGTCGCGCTCCTTCCCCCGGTGCCCGGGGTCTCGACCGGACTGGACGCTTCGGTTCGGGCGCTCCTTATCTTCGGAGGTCTGCTCCTGGCCGCCAGGGCCCTCCTTCACGCCCCCCGGCGGGTCGATGCCGCACGGGCGGGGTTCGCCATGGGGGCGGCTTTCAGCCTTCTCGCACTCCACTGGGTTCCGTCGGCGGCCGCGCCGTGGTTCGGTGGGGTGGGAGGGCTGCTCGGGGGCCTCGTCGTCTGGAGCTTCCACGCGGCCCTGGCCGCGCTCGTCTTTGCACTGATGGCCCGGGGTCGGGAGGGCCTTCCCCTTCCCGTCGTCTTCGGGGCGGGATGGCTGCTGGTCGAGTGGCTTCCGGCCGCCCTCCCCCTCCTGCACCTGCCCCGCCCGGAGCTCGCCTCCGCCCTCGTGGGCTCTCCCGCGCTGCTCGCGCCGGCCGCCCTCGTCGGGGGAACGGCCACGATGGCGATCTGGGCCGCGGGGGCAGCCGCGCTCGTGATCCTCCTCGGCCCACCGGGAACCGATCGCACCCCGACCGAGGCGCGACGGGTGGAGCGGAGGTCGGGTGCGGTATGGCTGGGTGGGCTGGGGGTGCTGGTTCTGCTCGCCGGTATCGGCCCGTCCGTCGGGTCCGACGGCGTCGGTGCCGGAGGGCCTGCGACGGAACCCGCCGGCCGGGGGGTCTCGGGGCTGGCGGAAATGGTCCTGGTCCAGATGCCGCTCAGCCGCGAGGCGCTCTCGGACCCGGAACTGCGACGCACCGAGATCACCCGGGGAGTGCGGGTCGGGCCCGCAGACCTCTGGCCCGAGAGCGTCCTGCCCGACGCCCGCATCCGCCCGTCGGGGATCGGGGCGCGTCCCCCGATCGTGGGGGCCCGATGGGAGGAGGGGGGGGTCCGGTTCAACGTCCTGGTCCGTCCGGGCACCGAGGAGTCCTCGGAGCTCGTTCACCGGAAGCGATGGCTCGTACCCGTCATCGAGCGATCCCGTCTGGTACGGCCGGGGGGCGAGGGAGCCGGCATCGCTCCGGGACCGGCCCCGGAGCCCTTCGACCATGCCGGTCGACCGGTCGGTGCCCTGATCTGCTTCGAGTTCCTCTTCCCCCGGGCGGTCGCCGAACTCCGGCGCGGGGGCGCCACCCTCCTCCTGCACGTGGGCAACGACGCCATGCTGACCGGGGGAGGCCGCATTCCGTTTCTGCATGACACTCCGCTCCTTCAGCAGGAGCGGATGCTGCGCCTGCGTGCCTTCGAGTACGGGCTGCCCGTGGTCCGGAGCAGCCTCGGGGGGTCGGCCGGGGCGTGGACCGCCCGCGGCGACGCCCTCTCCCTGACCCCCGTGCCGGGGACCGCCCGGGAGCGGGTCCGCGTCGAGCTTCCGGCGTCCGGCCCCCCGACACCGGCGACGCGCCTGGCACGCCTCTCGGCCCCCCTGGCGGGGGTGCTCCTCGGGATTGCATGGTTGAGAGTCTGGCGCCGGTCACCGGACCGGAACGGAGGACCCGGCTCGGGGGTTCCCGACCGTGGGTGAGGCGGAGGCCTCTCCGCGGATCACCCGACCCGACGTCACCCAACCCCGGCACCTCAGGAGATCGACTGAATGGCAACCACGATGGAGGAACTCCTCGACGGGCTGAACAGGGACCTTTCCGCCGAGTACCAGGCCGTCATCACCTACCGCTCCTTCGCCAGTCTCGCCACGGGACCGTATCGACAGGAGCTCCGGCAGTTCTTCGAAGACGAGATTCCCGACGAACTGGGCCACGCGCAGTTCCTGGCGGACAAGATCGTCGCACTCGGAGGGACCCCCACGACCGAGGCCCTGCCCGTCACCCTCACCCGCGACAACCGGGAGATGCTCGAGATCGCGCATCGCGCCGAGTCCGAGACGATCGAACGCTATGAGAAGCGGGTCAGGCAGGCCGAGGAGCTTGGCCTCACGGCGCTCAAGGTCCGGCTCGAGGATCTGATCGTCGACGAGACCGACCACAAGGAAGAGATCGAGCGTCGCCTCAAGAACTGGAAGGAGTGAAACCCCCGGCCGGGAGGAGGGCTGCAGCGGGGGTGAGGTTGAACCCGCTGCGGCCCTCTTCTATATTTCCCGGGCTGTACACAACGGGCCGATCCGAGGCCCGTTACTTTTCCGGACTGGAGACGAGTGATGAAGCAAGGGATCCACCCCCAATACAAGCCGACGAACATCGTGTGCGCGTGCGGAACGGTGATCGAGACCCGGACCACGCAGGACAACGAGATCCGCGTCGAGATCTGTTCCGTGTGCCATCCTTTCTACACGGGGAAGCAGCGCCTGGTCGACACGGCCGGTCGCGTCGAGCGCTTCAACCGCAAGTACGGAGACAAGAAGTAGCTCTCGAAGGGCCGGGGGAGTTCTCCTCCGGGCTTCGACTCCACTTCGCTCAGCTTCGATCCCTCTGGTGACGGCTCCTCCGATCGACGACCGCCTGCTCCATCGACTCGACGACGCGGTCGAGCGGTTCGAAGCGGTCACCGTGCGCCTCGGTGATCCCGAGGTGTCGCGCGATCCGGATCGACTCCGGGATCTCGGGCGGGAGCGCTCCGAACTGGAGCCCATCGCCCGGACCTCAGGGGAGCTGCGCGGGGCGCTCGCCGAGTGGCGCGGCGCACGCGAGCTTGCCGAGGGGTCCGACGACTCCGAGATGCGTGCGCTGGCCGAGGCCGAGGTGGTCGAACTGGAGTCGCGCCTCAAGCGGCTCGCCGATCGGGCGCTGCGGCTCCTGGTTCCGAAGGATCCTCTCGCTGCCCGGGATGCGGTGCTCGAGATCCGTGCCGGAACCGGGGGCGACGAGGCGGGGCTGTTCGCTGCCGACCTCCTGCGCATGTACCGACGCTTCGCCGAATCGCAGCGCTGGACCGTGGAGCTGATCGACCTGTCGGAGGGGATCCCGGGGTCGATCCGCGAAGCGGTGGTGACGGTTCGCGGCGACGGAGCGTACGGTGCGCTGCGCTTCGAGTCCGGGGTCCACCGCGTGCAGCGGGTCCCCGAGACCGAGAGCCAGGGGAGGATCCACACCTCCGCCGCGACCGTGGCGGTGCTCCCCGAGGCCGAGGAGGTCGAGGTGTCGATCGATCCTTCGGATCTTCGAATCGATGTCTTTCGTTCCTCGGGGCCCGGGGGCCAGTCGGTGAACACGACCGATTCGGCGGTACGGATCACGCACCTGCCCACCGGACTCGTCGTTACCTGTCAGGACGAGAAATCACAACTGAAGAATCGCAACCAGGCGATGAAGGTCCTGCGGAGCCGGTTGCTGGACCGTGAAATCGCGGAACGGGAGGCCGAGCGCGCACGCGACCGCAAGGCGCAGGTCGGAACCGGCGACCGGTCGGCGAAGATCCGCACTTACAACTTCCCGCAGAACCGCGTCACCGACCACCGGATCGGGCTGACACTGCATCAGCTGGACCAGGTCCTGGAAGGCGACCTCTCTCCCGTGCTCGACGCACTGCGGCTGGCCGACGAGGAAGAGCGCCTCGAGGAGGTGATGTGACCGAATCCCCTCCCCGATTCCGGGATCCGGTGGATCCACCGGCGGAAGGAAAGCCCTGGTCGGTGCTGCGTCTGCTTCGCTGGAGCACCCGATACCTCGAGGACAAGGGGATCACCGATGTGCGCAGCGACGTGGAGCACCTGCTGGCCGACACCCTGGAGATGCGGCGGCTCGAGCTCTACCTGCATCACGAGCGGCCCCTGAGCACGGCGGAGCTCTCGGCGTTCAGGCCTCGGCTCCTCGAACGGGCACGACGTCGGCCCTTGCAGTACATTCTCGGGGTGGCCTCTTTTCGGGAGCTGGAGCTCGAGGTCGATGAGCGGGTGCTGATTCCCCGTCCCGAGACCGAGGAGCTGGTCGAGGCGGTCCTCTCGCGGGTGCGGGAATGGGGCCGCGAGGGTCTCGAGGCGATCGATGTGGGGACGGGCAGTGGCGCCATCGCCCTCTCGCTCCTCTCGGAGGGCCCCTTTCGCCGGGTGGTCGGAGTCGACCGGTCGGGAGCGGCGCTCGATGTGGCCCGTGGGAACGCCGAGCGGCTCGGGTTGGCCGGGCGCGTCGAGTTCCTCGAGGGAGACCTCCTCGAACCCATCGGGACCGGGGTCCGGTTCGACGTACTGGTGTCGAATCCGCCCTATGTGGCCCCGGAGGAGTGGACGCAGCTGCCACCCGAGGTTCGCGACTTCGAGCCGCGGATGGCGCTGGAGGCCGGCGAAGACGGCTTGGCCTTCTATGGCCGGTTGGTGGCCGATGGGGGAAGGGTCCTTCGACCGGGTGGATTCATGGCGCTCGAGGTCGGGGCGGACCAGGCCCCCCGGGTCGTGGAGTGGATTCGAAAGCATCCCGGCTGGGAGCGGCCGGTGGTGCTTCGGGATATGGCCGGACGGGACCGGATCGTCCTCTCCGGATGGAATGGAGAAGAAGTTTCCTCAGAGCAAGGATTGACGGATGTCGAAGATCGAAGAGATGGCGAAGGAACTCGGAGAGGCCCTCGGGCGGACCGACGAGTACAAGGCCCTGAAGCGGGCGGTGTCGGGACTCGATGAGGATCGGGAGCTGAACACGCTCAAGAACGAGCTGCAGAAGCTCGAGCAGTCGCTCGTCACGCAGCTCCAGGCTGGCCAGGAGCCTTCCGAGGAAGACCGGAATCGGTACGAGGAGATGGCCGGAGACCTCCAGTCGAAGCCCGAATACCAGCGCCTCGTCGCGGCGCAGTCGAACTTCGACAAGCTCCTGCAGAGGGTGAACGAGACCATTTCCAGGGGCATCCAGGAAGGGTCGGAAAGCCGCATCATCCTTCCCTCCTGACCGGACCGACTTCGCGCATGGCATCTCTGAAGGACCTCCGCGGCCCGGTCTACCGGATCATCGAACCGGTGACCCGGGCCCTCGTGCGATGGGGTGTCCACCCCAATGCCCTCACCAGTTTCGGCTTTCTGGTGACGGTCTTCGCGGGGCTGCTCTACCACATGGACCACGTGCGCTGGGCGGGGTTTTTCGTGCTCCTCGGCGGGCTCGTCGATATCTTCGACGGTCGGGTGGCGCGCGAGAGCGGGCTGGCGTCGAAGTTCGGATCATTCTATGACTCGACCCTCGACCGGATGAGCGAGATCGTCGTCTTCATCGGACTGATCTCGCTCTACAATCAGTACGGGCGCGAACTCGCCGACGCCTGGATGATCTACGTGATCGCCCTGGCGATGGGGGGCTCGGTCATGGTCAGCTACACGCGGGCCCGCGCCGAGTCGCTGGGTCTCGACTGCAGCGTCGGATTCATGCAGCGGGCGGAGCGCGTGGCGCTCCTCGGGGGTGGATCCCTCTTCTTCGGGCTCATGTGGGACGGGCTCGTACTCAAGGTGGTCCTGGTCATTCTGGCGATCACCACGGTGCTTACAGCGATCCAGCGAATCGTCTGGGTCTATCTACATGCGGCGGGCGTGCCTCTCGACGAGGCGCCGGCCCCGCCCTCCAACAACGAGCGAACGGAGTCAATCAGTGAGCGATCGACCAGAGATTAAACCGGCCACCGGCCGCCTCGGCATCCTTCTTCCCGGGTTCGGCGCCGTCGCGACCACAGTGGTCGCGGGGGTCGAGGCCGCCCGGCGTGGCCTCGCGAAGCCCATCGGCTCGCTGACCCAGCTGAACACGATCCGCCTGGGCAAGCGGACCGACGACCGGACGCCCCTCATCAAGGACTTCGTTTCACTCTCGGAGCTCGAGGACCTCGTCTTCGGCACATGGGACCCGATCCCCGACGATGGATACGAGAGCGCGTTGAACGCCGGCGTCCTCGAACGCCACCACCTGGATCCGATGGAGGACTTCCTGCGGTCGGTCAAGCCGATGCCGGCGGTCTTCGACAAGGAATACGTCCGGCGGCTGGACGGACCGAACGTGAAGAAGGGTGAGAACAAGTTCGACCTCGCCCGGCAGCTGCGCGAGGACATCCGCCGCTTCAAGGAGGAGAACGGGTGTGAACGCCTGGTGATGGTCTGGTGCGGAAGCACCGAGATCTTCCTGCGTACGGGTGCGGTCCACGCGACGCTCGAGGCGTTCGAGCAGGGGATGCGCGACAACGACCCGGCGATCGCCCCGTCGATGCTCTACGCGTATGCGGCGATCATGGAGGGGGTTCCGTATGCGAACGGCGCCCCGAATCTCTCGGCCGACATCCCGGCCCTGGAAGAGGCCGCCATCGAGCGGGGCGTGCCCCTTGCCGGAAAGGATTTCAAGACGGGCCAGACGATGATGAAGACGATCCTGGCCCCGGGCTTCAAGGCCCGCATGCTGGGCGTCGAGGGCTGGTTCTCGACGAACATCCTGGGCAACCGTGACGGCGCCGTCCTCGACGATCCGGAGTCCTTCAAGACGAAGGAGGAGTCGAAGCTGAGCGTGCTCGAGCACATCCTGCAGCCCGAAAAGTACCCCGATCTCTACAAGGATCTGTACCACAAGGTGCGGATCAACTACTACCCCCCGCGCGGCGACAACAAGGAGGGGTGGGACAATATCGATATCGTGGGGTGGATGGGCTACAAGATGCAGATCAAGGTAGACTTCCTGTGTCGGGACTCGATCCTGGCCGCCCCGATCATCCTCGACCTGGCGCTCTTTCTCGACCTGGCCAAGCGGTCCGGGCAGAGCGGGATCCAGGAGTGGCTGTCCTTCTACTTCAAGAGCCCGCAGACGCCCGCGGGCCTCTATCCGGAGCACGACCTTTTCATCCAGCACAAGAAGCTGAAGAACACGCTTCGCTGGCTGGGTGGCGAGGAGCCCCTGACCCACCTGGGGCTCGAGTACTACGAGGGAGAATGAGGTCGTGAATCCTTCGGAGGGCCCCGACGCCGCTTCCCCCGGGGAGGGGCGTCGGGGTCTTTTCCTGGTCATCGAGGGGGTCGAGGGGGCGGGCAAGTCCACGCAGGTCGAGCGACTGGTCCAGTGGCTCGAGACCCTCGGAGTCGAAACCGTCCGGTCGCGGGAGCCGGGGGGGACGCCGCTCGGAGAGGCGGTCCGGGAGGTACTCCTCGATCGGGACGAACTCCGGATCGGGTCGGAGTCCGAGCTCTTCCTGATGCTGGCGGCCCGTGCGGCCTTCGTGCGCGACGTCGTGCGGCCGGCACTCGAGCGCGGCGCGGTGATGGTCGCGGACCGCTTCGAGTTCTCGACCTTCGCCTACCAGGGCTACGGCCGGGGGCTTCCCCTCGACGAGGTCCGGAGGCTGAACGCCTTCGCGACCGGGGGCCTTCGACCCCATCTCGTCCTCATCCTCGACCTCCCGGCGGCCGAGGGGAGGGCGCGTCAGCGGACCGCGGGTAAGGTGGACGATCGCATCGAGGCGTCGGGCGAGGGATTCCTCGAACGAGTTTCGCGCGGGTACCGACTCCTGGCCGCCGAGGATGATCGCGCGGTCCTCGTCGATGCGCGCCTCGAGCCCGGGGGGGTCGAAGCCCGCATCCGCTCCGTGCTCGCCGCTCGATTCCCGGAACCCTTCGGTACCGCGGGGGGTTCGAGTACTTCAACTCTCACTCAACCGCCGATCCCCTCCGAATGAGTTCTCGACGCGCCCCCCTAGGTCCCGGAATCGTCCTCCTTCTGGCTCTCATGGCCGGGGGGTGGTTTCTGCAGCGTGGCGTGGCGCAGGAAGAGAACGTCTACCTGCAGTCGCGGCTCTTCCAGGAGGTCCTGGATCACATCTCGGACCGATACGTCGATCAGCTCGACCGCGAGCAGCTCTACGACATCGCGATCGACGGACTGCTGAGGGAGCTCGGCGACCCGAACTCCTCGCTGTTGAACGTCAGCGACTACGAGGACTTCAGGATCCAGACCGAGGGGGACTACGGGGGCGTGGGCCTCGAGATCGTCGACCGCGACAACCTTGTGACCGTCGTGAGTCCGATCCCCGGAACCCCCGGGGCGCGCGCGGGCATTCGAGCCGGGGACCAGATCGTCGAGGTCGACGGTGAGTCGATTCGGGGCTGGTCGAGCCAGCAGGCCGTGCAGGTGCTCCGGGGCCGTCCCGGATCCGACGTGGATGTGCAGATCCTCCGGCCGGGGGTCGAGAACCCGATTCCCTTCACCCTGACCCGACAGCAGATCCAGCTGCGCTCGGTCGCCTTCGCCACACTGCTCGACGGGGACGTAGGCTACATCCCCCTCGGGATGTTCCAGGAAAACTCGGGACGCGAGGTGCAGGCGGCCGCCGACTCCCTGCGATCCGAGGGTGCCCGCTCCTTCATCCTCGACCTGCGGGGGAACCCGGGGGGGCTGCTTGCCCAGGGGATCGGGATCACCGACCTCTTCCTTCCCCGACGGGTCCCGATCGCCGAGACCCGTGGGCAGAGCCGGGACCAGAACGAGGTGATCGAGTCTTCGAGCGACGATCGGTACGAGGGCATGCCGGTGGTGGTGCTGGTGGATCGCGGGAGCGCGTCCGCCTCGGAAATCCTGGCGGGCGCGCTGCAGGACCACGACCGTGCCCTGGTCGTTGGTGCCACGACGTTCGGAAAGGGCTCCGTGCAGTCCCTGTTCACCCTGACCGGGGGGAACGTCCTGAAGCTCACGACCGCGCGCTGGTATACTCCTGCCGGTCGGTCGATCGAGCGCCGGACGGACCCCGGTGAGGAACCGGAGGAGCCCGTCGAGGAGGCCCCGGCCGAGCCCGTGCCCCAGACCGTCTCGCTCGGACTCTACGGCGAGTATGTCTTTTCTCCCGACACAGCGGGTCGGCCCACGGTCGAGTCGATGGCCGGTCGCCAGCTCTACGGGGGTGGGGGGATCGTGCCCGACCTCCTCGTGAATCCGGACACCCTTTCGCTGCGGGAGCAGCGGGCGGTTCGCGCCCTCTTCCAGCACGCCGGCATCTACACCACGGGCGTCTTCGACTTCGCCGTGGCCTACCTCCAGCGCCAGGACTCGAACGAGGACTTCGAGGTCACCCAGGGCGACCTCGATGACCTCTACGCCCTGTTGCAGGAGCGGGGGTTCGAACTGGATCGTGAACTGTGGAACGACGCGGAGCGATTCACCCGGCTCCAGCTCGAGTCACAGATCGCCCTTCAGGGGTGGGGCGATGCCGGCCAGTTCCAGCGCCGACTCCCCAACGACCGTCCGCTGCAGCGCAGTCTCGAGATCCTTCGGGGCACCGAGGACCCCCTCGCGCTCTTTTCGCTCGGGTCCGAGCGTGCGTCGTCCGGAGAGGGATCGGGATCGGACTCAGACGCGGACGCGGGCGCCGACGAAGAGACCGGATCGGACTCGGAGTCCCCGGGTCGTTGATCGCCCCGGTCGGACCGATCCGCCCGGACCGGCGCCCGGAGGCCTGACGTGAGCCTCCTGGCGCTCCTGCTCGCCCTCGCCATGGGAGCGCTCGTCGGGGTCCTCTCGGGCCTTCTCGGCATCGGAGGGGGCATCGTGATGGTGCCCTTCTTCTACCTCCTCATGGCGATGCCCGAATGGTCGGGGATCGTGGTGGCGTCGGAGCACCAGACCGCGCTGGCCCATGCCACCTCGCTGGCGGTGATCCTTCCCACCGCCGTCTCGGGATTCCTCTCGTACCGGCGGCTAGGCACCCTCGACTTCGACGTGGTCCTGCCCCTCGGGGTCCCGGCCGGGATCGCCGCCGTATTCGGGGCCCTGCTCGCGGTGGCGATGCCCGGGCCCCTCCTTCGGGTCGGGTTCTCGGTCCTCCTACTGGTTTCCTGCCTTCGCCTCCTCCGCTCCGACGACGGGACTTCCGTTACCGCGCATCGCGAGGCGGGCGGTGGCGTCTCGAAGGGGGCGGCGGTCGTCGGGGGCGCCGGGGTGGGACTGCTCTCGGCGCTGCTGGGGATCGGCGGGGGGATCGTGGCGATCCCGATCCTGCTCCACTGGGTGGGGCTCGAGCTCAAGCGCGTGGCGGCGGCCTCGATCGGGATCGTCGCCTTCGCGGCGCCGGCGGGGATCCTTTCCTACGCGGCCGCCGGCTGGGGAGTGGAGGGGTTGCCGGGGGGGTCGGTCGGCTACGTGGCCCTTCCCCTGGCCCTGGCGATGATCCCGGGGGCGGTCCTGTTGGCTCCCCTCGGCACCCGGATCAACCAGGCCCTGCCGGTCCGGCATCTGCGGAGGGCGTTCGGTCTCCTCATGCTCGTGGTCGGGATCCGGCTCCTCTGGACCAACCTCCCGCAGCTGCCCGGGCTGTGGACCGGATGAGGTCGGCACGCTGGTCGGAGCGTTACCTTTTCTGCCATGGAAGCGCCCGGAGATCCGGACCATACTCCTTCGCACGGGAACGACGAGACTCATGACGGCAGACGGGAAGGCGGGGACCGTGATCCTGCGGCGGGCCTCGACCCAGGAATCCGTGCACCGCGTCCACGCCGCGGTCGTGGAGGCCGGGGGGCGGCGGATCGCGGTGCGGGGTGAGGTGGACCGGGTCACCTACATGCGCTCTGCCGCGAAGCCGTTCCAGGCGCTCCCGCTCGTCGAGGACGGTGTGGTCGAGGCGCTGGGGATTCAGGCGGATGAGCTGGCGCTCGCCTGTGGCTCCCACAGCGGAGAGCCGGAGCACGTCAGGGTGGCGGAGCGGCTCCTGGCCCGCACGGGGTTCGATGTCGGAGCGCTCGCCTGCGGGGCCCACCCTCCAATGGGGGGACCTGCCGCGGCGGCCCTCTGGAGGGAGGGAGGGGAGCCCGGGCGGATTCACAACAACTGTTCGGGAAAGCATGCCGGGATGCTCGCGCTCGTGCGTCATCGGGGGTGGGATCCCCGGGGGTACCAGGCCGCTGGGCACCCCGTCCAGGAGCGGATGGCCCACGAGATCGCCCGGTGGACCGGGGTTCCCCGCGGGGAGCTCGTCGAAGGGGTCGACGGGTGCGGGGTGGTCTGCTTCGCGGTCCCACTCGAGGCGATGGCCCGGGCGATGGGCGCCTTCGTGCAGGCGGCGGACACCGGAGACCCGGGTCCCGCCTCGGTGCTCGGCGCGATGACGGAGCATCCCTGGATGGTGGCGGGGACCGACCGCCTGTGCACGGAGCTCGTCGAAGCGACCCGGGGGCGGGTGGTGGCCAAGGTCGGCGCCGAGGGGGTCTATTGTGCCGGGGTACGGAGCCGGGGGCTCGGGATCGCGCTCAAGGTCGAGGACGGGGCGAAGCGTGCGGCCGAGGTCGCCCTCCTGGCGATCCTGGATCAGCTCGAGCTCCTCGACGCCGAGGCCTGGGGGCGGCTCGAGCGCTGGAGGCCGGCGCGTGTTCGCAATACGCGTGGGGAGCCCGCGGCCGAGCTGGAGCCCGATCTCGAGCTTCGGATGGTGGGCGCGAACGGGACGGGCCCCGAGGATTCCGGGGTTGAGCCGGGAGCGAGGCTTTCGTCCTCGGTGCGGGTGCTGGTGTCCCTGAGCGCCGCTCTGGCGGCGGGCGACGACGACCGGGTTCTGGAGGCGCTCTCGACCGCCGCAGCGCTCGGGATGCAGCGCGAGGTGGAGGAGTGCCTGCTTCAGGCGCATCTCTTCGTGGGCTTCCCTCGGGCGCTCAACGGATTCGCGCAGTGGCGCTCGCTCGGCCACACAGGTGGCGACCGACCGGAGTCCGACGAGGACCGCTCGGAGTGGCCGGCTCGAGGGGAGCGGCTGTGTCGAGTGGTGTACGGGAGCGCGTACGAGGGACTGCGGGAGAACATCGGCTACCTTCATCCCGCAATGGATCGATGGATGGTCGAGGAGGGGTACGGAAAGGTGCTGGGAAGGCCGGGACTCGCCCTCAGGACCCGGGAGCTGTGCGTCGCGGCGGTCCTCGCCGTCCAGGGGGTCGGCCCGCAGCTGCATTCACACCTGCGGGGCGCGCTGCGGGTCGGCTGCACCCCCGCCGAGGTCGACGAGGCCCTGCGCCTGGCGACCGAGGGGATCGACGTGGCCTCCGGCCGCCGTGCCTTCGAGGTCTGGAGATCGGTGGAGTCCCGGCACCGATCCGGGAATCGTTCCGACGCATCGGGCAGCGATGCGCGGAAACACATTCAATGAGAAGGGAAGACCATGTTCGTTGACGAGGTGACCATCAAAGTCCGCGGGGGAGTCGGCGGGTCCGGTTCGGACGCGTTCCGGCGGGAGTCCTTCGTGCCCCGGGGCGGTCCGGCGGGAGGGGACGGGGGAGCCGGGGGAAGTGTGATCCTCGAGGTCGACGACCAGCTCTCGACTCTGATGGACTTCCGGTACCGGGCCGAGTACCGGGCGGAGCGGGGCCAGCACGGACAGGGAAAGAGCCGTACGGGGCGGGGGGGCGAGAACCTGGTCCTCAAGGTGCCGCCGGGGACCGAGGTCCACGACGCCCAGTCCGGGGAGTACCTTGGTGAGCTCCTCGAAGATGGCGAGCGCTTCGTCGCCGCCCGCGGAGGTCGGGGAGGCCGCGGCAACATCCACTTCACGAGCGCCACGAACCAGGCCCCCCGGACCTGGGAGCCCGGACAGGAGGGCGAGGAGCGGACCGTGCGCCTCACCCTGAAGCTCATGGCCGACGTCGGCCTCGTGGGCGAACCGAACGCGGGGAAGTCGACGCTCATCTCGGCGCTCTCGGCGGCGAAGCCCAAGGTCGCCGATTATCCCTTCACGACCCTTTCGCCGAATCTGGGGGTGGTGACGCTCTCCGGGTTTCGATCCTTCGTGCTCGCCGACATTCCCGGGATCATCGAGGGTGCGCACGAGGGCAAGGGGCTCGGCCACCAGTTCCTTCGTCACATCGAGCGCACGCGGACCCTGGCGGTCCTGGTTCCGGTGACCGAGCCCGATCCACTCGAGACCTACGAGCGCCTCCGCAGGGAGCTGCGGCAGTATTCGCCGGAGCTCGCGGACCGGCCCCACTGCCTGGTCCTGACCAAGGTGGACCTGCTGAGCCCGGACGATCCTCCGCCCGAGCCCGATGCCCCCGAGGCGTGGGGCGTGTATGCGATCTCGTCGGTGTCCCGCAGCGGGCTCGACGCCCTGCAGGAAGGGCTGTGGAAGACCGTGATCGAGACCCGCGACGGAGAGGGGTCCGCGGTGATTCGGGAACGCGAGACCGGCGGTGCGGGTGATGAGCCCGGATCCGAGGGGGAGGACGAGGCCGTGGGGGATCCGCCGACCGGTCCGGAGGACGAGGACGAGTGGTGGGGCGCCGACCCCCTCTGATCGAGGCGGCTGAGGAGGACGCCCTCCTGGCCCTTCGGATCCTTCCCGGGGTCGGGGACCTGGGGGTAATCCGCCTTCTGTTGCGCTGGGGCTCGGCGCGCGAGGTCTGGCGGCACCCGGACGCGGTGGCGCAGGCGGGGCGTTCCGAGACCAGGGACGCCCTCGGGACTCCGAACCGTCTCCTCGACGAGGCCCGGGCGATTCGCGAGCGTTGTCTGCGGGACGGATTCCGGATCACCGGGTTCCTCGACCCGGACTACCCACGTGCTTTGCACCACCTCTACGATCCTCCCCCGGTCCTGTTCAGCTACGGTGACTTCGGGATCCTGCGCAGACCGCTGGTCGCGATGGTCGGCAGCAGGAAGGCGACGGCGACCGGCCGGCGAACGGCGGAGCGGGTCGCCGCGGAGCTGTCGGCCGAAGGGATGGGCGTGGTGAGCGGGATGGCGTTAGGGATCGACGGCGCGGCTCACAAGGGTGCGCTCCGGGGACCGGGCAGTACCGTCGCGGTGCTGGCGAGGGGACCCGATCGCGCCTACCCGGTGGCGAACGCCGGCCTCTTTCGAGCGGTGGCTCGGAAGGGGCTCCTGGTGAGCGAATTCCCCCCGGGCGAGAAGGCACGGCCGTATCACTTTCCCAGACGCAATCGGATCATCGCGGCCCTCTCGTGGGGTGTGGTGGTGGTCGAGGCCGGGCGTCGCAGTGGAGCGCTGATCACCGTGGATCACGCGCTCGACCTGGGCCGCGAGGTGATGGCGATCCCCGGATCGGTCGAATGGGAGCAGACCCGCGGTACGCATGACCTCATCCGGCGGCTCGGCTGCATCGTAACCTCGACCGACGAGATCCTGGAGTCCGTCCCCTGGGCCGCCCTCGAACTCGAGGAGGTGTCTCCCGAGCTGCTCCAGGCGGCCCGGAGGGTGGGCCGATCCAGCCCCGCCCTGCGCCTGCTCCCGGCCGAGGAGCGCCTGGGGGATCTCGTGGGGCTCGAGCCCCTCCCTCTCGAGGCGATCCTGGAGCGCTCCGGGCTGCCCGCGTCGCGGACACTCGCAGCGCTTACCCGGCTCGAAGTCGAGGGACGGATCCGACGGGAACCCGAGGGGTGGGTGCGGGTGGCGGCCTCGGGGTCCCGGTGAGCACCCGGGTCGAGACCGGACGCCTCGAAGCGGCCGACGTCCCGTCCGGCACGTATCGGCACCTGTATCTGGAGGTCCCCTGGGCGGTCCGGGGCGTCCAGGAGGGGGGAGAGGGAGCGTCGGATACGTGGGCCAGACTCCTGGGGCGGGAGCGCGCGATGCGTTCGGAGCGGGGGGGCCGGGTGAGCTCCGAGTTGAGTTCGCTCCTGATCGGGGGCGCGGCCCCCGCCTCGCTGGGACGGGCGCTTCCCCGGCTCGTGCGCGGGCTTCTGCCGGCTCCGGATTCGAGCGTGGGCGAGTGGACGGTCGAGGTCGAGCCGGGATGGGCGGAGGGGGCGTCCGACGACCCCCTGTCGACGGTCGGGGCATGGCTGGAGGGTGGCGTGACCCGGCTCTGCCTTCGCGCCGACCCGGCGGCGGGCCCCGGCGGGTGGAGCGCCGAGAGGCTCACCCTGCTCGAGGGCATCGCCGATCTCGATCCCCCGGTGCTGGCGGCGGATCTCGTTCTTCGGTCGGGGGGGGAGGAGCCCGAGCCCCTTCACGATCTCCTGGATCGACTGCAACGGTCGGGTGTCTCCCACCTTTCGCTTTACGAGGATTCGGTGGGGGACGAAGATGCGGAGGATCGCTCCGGGGAGCTCTGGTGGGGGCTGCGGGAGAGGGCGTCGCAGCTGGGATTCGAGTCCACCGATGTGGTCAACCTGGCGCTCCCGGGAGCGGCCTCGACGATGGCGATGGCGATCCAGCGTCGGTGGCCGATCCTGGGGTTGGGACCCGGGGCCCGGAGCTTCCGCAACCCGCGAAGACACTGGAACGTGCCGAGTTGGAGCCACTACCGGGCCCGGTTGTCCCGGGGGCTGGATCCACGAAGCGGCGGAGAGCTCCTCTCCGGCGACGAGGTTCGGCTCGAGCGGATCTGGTCCCGGCTGCCGACCCGGGAGGGAATGAGGGTTCCCCTCCGGCTCGGCGGAGATGACCCGAGGATTCGGGCATGGTTGCGTGCCGGCTGGATCGAGTGGCACCCGGGACGCATACGACTGACGTCCAGGGGGATTCTCCGGCTCGACGGAATCGCGGTCGAGCTGGCCGACCTGCTCTCTGCCCCTCGACGCGGGGCCCTCGATCTCTGATCTTGAGAGTACCATGGCCGAATCACTGAATCCAGAGGAGTCGCGCGCGCGGCTCGGAGACGACCTGACGGAGAGAGAACGTCGGGTCCTCGACGCCGTGGTGCGTACCTACGTCGAGACGGCGGAGCCGGCGGGCAGCCGCACGGTCACCCGGCGCTTCAGTCTCGGGGTGTCGCCGGCGACCGTGCGCAACACGATGAGCGACCTCGAAGAGAAGGGGTACCTCATCCATCCGCACACCTCGGCCGGGCGGGTACCGACCGACCTCGCCTACCGGGTCTTCGTCGACCACCTGATGCAGCCGGCCGTCCTCTCGGAAGAGGACCGGCAGCGGCTCGCCAAGGAGCTCGACCGGCCCGGGTCCTCCGAGGTGGAGCGGCTGGTCCGGCGGGCCACCCGTGCCCTGGGCCTCCTCTCGCAGGAGCTCGGAGTCGCCGCGGCGCCGCGCCTGGACGCGGCCGTACTCGAGCGGCTGGAGCTCGCGAGGGTCTCGGCCACCAAGGTGCTCCTGGTTGCGCAGATCCGGAGCGGGCTGGTCCGAACCCTCTACGTCGACCTGAATACCGAAGTGCCCGATGACACCCTCGTCACGATCACGCACCTGCTCAACGAGCGGCTCGCCGGTCTGACCCTCAGGGAGATCCGTGAGACGGTCTCGGACCGGATCCGCGATGCGCAGGCCCACGCCGACGACGCGGCCGAGGAGATCCTCAACGTCTTCATGCAGTCGGGATCCGAGCTCTTCGACTGGCCGGAGGTGGAGGGCACCGCGATCCATCTGGGGCACACGTCGGTCCTGGCCACGCAGCCCGAGTTCACGACCGGCGAGCGCCTGAAGGGGCTGATCGAACTCACCGAGCAGCACGATCTGTTCGCGGCGGTGCTCGGGGACCGCCCGCATCCCACCGGTCTGCAGGTCACCATCGGGGGTGAGAACATGCGCGACGAACTCCGGGAGTTCACCCTCGTAACCGCGGAGTACCGCGTGGGGACCCTGAAGGGGGTCATCGGGGTCATCGGACCCACCCGCATGGCCTATGACAAGGTCATCGCGATCGTGGACTACACCTCTTCGCTGGTGAACCAGATCCTGGAGTGATCGGGTTGCGGCGGGCATCTCCCGGGGGATATCCCGGTCCCATTGCTGAATTCTCAAACCACACGATATGGCAGATTACTACGAACTTCTCGGCGTGAGCCGGGATGCGGACGAGAACACGATCAAGAAGGCGTACCGCAAGCTGGCGATGAAGTACCACCCGGACCGGA
The DNA here is from genome assembly GCA_007126575.1 of Gemmatimonadota bacterium. GTDB lineage: Bacteria > Gemmatimonadota > Gemmatimonadetes > Longimicrobiales > Gaopeijiaceae > SLBA01. Next base: position 23,371 of record SLBA01000002.1, read on the forward strand.
ACGAGGGGACTAAGGACTCCGAGGAGCGCTTCAAGGAGATTTCGGAAGCCTACGATGTCCTCAAGGACCCCCAGCGTCGGGCCCGGTACGACCGATTCGGCAAGGAGGGGGTCAAGGGCGGTCCCGGTGCGGGCGGCCCCTTCCAGGGCTTCGATATCCAGGACGCGATCGAGATCTTCATGCGGGACTTCGGCGCGGGTGGCGGCGGCTTCGAAGAGATGTTCGGAGGCGGTCGCCGCCGTGGCCGAGGCCGTCGCAAGAGCCGGAAGGGAGAGAGCCTGAGGGTTCGGCTCCCCCTCACCCTGTCCGAAGTGGTTCACGGTACGGAAAAGACGATTCGTGTCGCTCTGCTGGAACCCTGCGAGCGATGCGACGGCTCCGGCTCGTCCGACGGAAGGGCTCCACAGCCGTGCGGCAGTTGCGGTGGAACCGGCGAGGAGCGCGTCGCCCAGAACTCCGTCTTCGGCCAGTTCGTCTCGCTGACCACCTGCCGAACCTGTCGGGGGGAGGGGACCGTCGTTTCGAATCCCTGCTCCGCATGTCACGGTGAGGGGCGGGAGAGACAGCAGCGCGAAGTCCAGGTCGAAGTACCGGCCGGGGTCACCTCCGAGAACTACATCACCATCCGGGGGAAGGGCAACGTCGGATCGCGAGGAGGCCCCCGGGGCGATATCCTGGTGCTCCTCGAGGTCGAGTCGGACCCACGATTCTCGAGAGAGGGCAACCACCTGATCATCGACGTTCCCGTGACCTTCGCCCAGGCCGCGCTCGGAGCGGACATCGAGGTGCCCACCGTCGACGGGACCACCCCGGTCGATCTTCCGTCTGGGATCCAGTCCGGGCAGGCGCTCAGGATCCGGGGAGAGGGCGTGCCCGATCTCAACGGAGGGGGACGGGGCGATCTGATTGCCCGAATCCGGGTTTGGACCCCGGAGCGACTCAGCTCGGCACAGGAGGAACTCTTCCGCGAACTGAAGGCGCTCGAGGACCCCGCTCCCGAGACCCCGCCCGACGAGGGATCGGGGAGCCGTCGGGGATTCTGGTCCCGCGTCAAGGAGGCCTTCACCTCGTGACCGGGGACGTTCCGGACCGCTGGATGGTCCTGAGGGTGCCCCGTCCCGAAGACGAGGTCCAGCGGGACCTGATGGTCGAGGCGCTCCTCGAGCTCGGTGCGCGAGGTGTCGAGGAGGGCGACGGTCGCCTGAGCGTCCACCTCCCACCCCCGCCCGACGAACCGGAGTCCTTCGTCCGACGGGTGACCCGGGAGCTGGAACGGGTGTCCGGGACCGAGGGACTGGTCCTCGAGGTCGACTGGCAGCCGCACGAGGCCTGGGAGGACCGCTGGCGGAGTCACTTCAAACCGCGCCGGATCACCGGCCGGATCGTGGTCGCACCCAGCTGGGAGCGTCCCGAGGTCCCCCCGGGGACGATGCTCCTGACGATCGACCCCGGCATGGCCTTCGGCACCTCGGATCACCCGACCACCCGCGGATGCATCCGGATGCTCGACCGGTGGGTACGCCCCGGGGATCGAGTGGCCGACGTCGGCTCCGGTTCCGGGATCCTCGCGATCACCGCCGCTCTCCTCGGCGCGGCCGAGGTTCTGGCTGTGGAGCTCGACCCCTGGGCCTGTCAGGCGGCGCGAGAGAACCTTGCCCTGAACGGGGTCCAGGAGCGGGTTCGGGTTCGGGCGGCTCCGATCAGCGCGAAGGGGCTGCCCGGCGAGCCGCCCTTCGACGGCATCGTCGCCAACATCGAGAGCTCGATTCTGACCCCCCTTCTTCCCGGACTTCGAGCCGGGCTCGAGGACGGGGGGTGGCTGATCCTGAGCGGGATCCTGCGGACGGAATCCGAGGCGATCACCGCCGCCGCGAACGCCGCCGACCTGCGGCTCCAGGGGGTCGATGAGGAGGCCGACTGGTGGACGGGGGTGTTCGTCACTTCGGACTGACCTGTGGATCGGAACCGGCCTCGGCGGATCGGGAGCGCAGGCGCCGCCGCAGCGCGCTGCGCACCTTCCGCTCCTCTCGAAGAAGCCGTTCCCACCGTGCGAGCGCCCGGATCGACCCGGGTTCGAGGTGCTCCCCGATCCGCCGGAGCGAACTGCGGAGCCGGCCCTCGATCGAGCGGGACGCCCGGGCCTCCATCGAGGGCCGGATCAGGATCCAGCTGCGGGGTCCGGCACCCGCCCACCTTCGGCTGTTCGGCGTGAGTAGACGAAGTTGAGGGTCCCGGGCTGAAAACCGGGCGATCGATTCGACGTCGGGCGGGTCTGATTCGACCGAGGACTCGGCGATCAGTTCCTGCGCTTCGTCGATCGAAACCGCAGGGGCGGGGTGGTGTCGAAGGATTCGGACGAGGTGCTCGGGGGGAGTCTGCATCGGGACCTCCTCGGGCTGAAGGCTGAACGAATGATCGACGGGACGCATCTCGGCCCCGGTCGCGACGGACCCCCACGATCAGGGGTTCGCAGGGGCGGGACCATGGCTGTATGAGCCCCATCCCGGCGGTATCCCGGTGCCCGAAGTGCCCATGTACCCACAATGATGGAGCGATGATCATGGACTGTGTATTCTGCAGGATTGCCGCCGACGAGATCCCTTCGGACCGGGTCTTCGAGAGCGATGAAGTCCTCGCCTTCCGCGACCTGAGCCCGCAGGCCCCCACCCACGTCCTGGTGATCCCGAGGCGGCATGTGGCCTCACTCGACGCACTGGGCCCCGACGACGGCGAGCTCGCCCACCATCTCCTTCAGGGGATCCGGGAGGTGGCCGCCGCCGAGGGGCTCTCCGAGCGGGGATACCGGGTGGTCACCAACATCGGCGACGATGGAGGGCAGAGCGTCGGTCATCTGCACTTCCACGTCCTCGGGGGCCGAAGGCTGGCGTGGCCCCCCGGCTGACCCCCGGCCCCGAAACGACCCGCATGACCGGTCGGTTCGTTGACCCCCTACGGGCCCACGGGTAGCTTCCCGAAGGAGGCCCGGCGGCGGGATCGGCGGCCGGCTCCCCCGGGGTTCCGCGGTCCGAAGACATCGTCGAACCCACCGCCCATTGACTGGAGTCCACCGTGGCGAATCACGCTGAACAACCCGCGCCCGACGCACTGAAGGTCGAGCTCCGCACGGCCCTCGACCAGGCTCGACGCCAGCGGGACCGGCTTCGCACCACCGTCCTCTCCTCGGTCCTCTCCGAGATCCGAAACCGCGAGATCGAGGTCGGAGGAGAGCTCGACCGGGAGCAGATCCACGAGGTCCTCTCCAGGGGCACCAAGCAGCGCCGCGAGGCGGCCGAGCAGATGCGGGCCGGAGGTCGCGAGGAGCTGGCGCTCAAGGAGGAGGCCGAGTCGAAGATCCTCTCCGAGTTCCTCCCACCGGCCCTCGAAGAGTCCGAGGTCCGCGAAATGGTCCGCGAGCTGGTGGACTCGGGGCTGACCGAGATGGGTCCGCTCATGGGTCGCCTGATGCCGCAGCTGAAGGGCCGGTTTGACGGCAAGGACGCCAGCCGCATCGTTCGGGAGGAGCTCAGCGGGTGAGCGCATGAACCGACACGCCCTCGACGTCCTCGAGTTCGACCTCGTCCTTCGGGCCGTCGCGGCACGGGCCGGGAGTGAGTTGGGCCGGGAGGCACTCCTCTCCCGAAGTCCTCAGGCCGACCTGGCCGCCGTCACGACCGAGCTGGAACGGGTGGCCGAGGCCCGGGCCCATCTGGAACAGCATCCGGAGTGGGCGCCGCCCCTTCCCCCCGACGCCCGTCGGGCCCTTCGCGTACTCGAAATGGAGGGAGGGGTCCTCGAGGCCGAAGACCTTCTGGTGGCACTCCGCCTCCTGCAGGCCTCGGCGGGCCTCCGGCGCGCGTTGGACGAGGCCCCCGCCGAGGACGCGACGGACCCCGGCGCGGCCTCCCCGGCCCCCCGCCACCTGACCGCGATGGGCGCGGAGCTCACGGCCTGGCCCGAAGAGGAGGCCCGCCTCGAGCGAACGGTCGACGACGAGGGCCGGATCCGGGACCGGGCCAGCCCCGAGCTCCGCTCGATCCGCACGAAGCTGCGCGCCGCCCGCTCCCGGATCGTCTCCCGGCTCGAAGCCTACCTGCGCACCCTCTCGGACCGGATCCGGGTTCCCGACGCCTCGGTCACGGTGCGCGACGGCCGCTTCGTGATTCCGATCCGACGCGAGGGGAAGTCCGAGGTCGGGGGGATCATCCACGGGGAGTCCGGGAGTGGAGCCACCCTCTTCGTCGAGCCGCCGCTCGCCCTGCGCCTGATGAGCGAGCTCTCGGAGCTCGAACGCGACGAGGCGATCGAGGTCGAACGGATCCTGCGCGACGCCAGTGGGCGCCTGCGCGGCCGGGCCGGCGAGCTCCGACTCGCCTTCGAGGTCCTCGTGGACTTCGACACCCTCTGGGCGAGAGCGCTGACGGCCCGCGCATGGGACGCATCCCGTCCCGAGATCCTTCCCCGGGGCGAAGAGGAGTTCGAGGTGCTCGACGGACGGCACCCCCTCCTGATCGAACAGGGAGTCGGCCCGGTCGTGCCCTTCTTCCTCCACCTGGAGGCCGACGAGCGGGCGATGGTCGTGTCGGGCCCGAACACCGGGGGCAAGACGGTCCTCCTCAAGGCCGTTGGGCTCCTCCCCCTCCTCGCCCAGACCGGCATCTTCCCTCCGGTCGGACCGGGGAGCCGCCTCCCGATCATCGAGGACGTGTTCGCCGATATCGGCGACGAGCAGTCGATCGCCGAGTCCCTCTCGACCTTCTCGGCGCACCTGGCGAATGCCCGCGAGATCCTCGAAGGGGCGGGACCCGACACCCTCGTCCTGATGGACGAGATGGGAACGGGGACCGATCCGGCCGAGGGGGCCGCGCTCGCCCGCGCCCTCCTCGAGACCCTCGTCGAGCGGGGAGCCCGGGCCGTGGTGACCTCGCACCTGGGAGCGATGAAGCGGCTGGATCGACCCGGGAGCGGGATCGTCAACGCCTCGCTCCTCTTCGACTCGGAGCGGATCGAGCCCACCTATCAGCTCCAGAAGGGGCGTCCGGGTCGCAGCTACGGGCTCGCGATCGCTCGCCGGCTCGGCTTTCCGAGCGAGGTCCTGGATCGCGCTGAATCCCATCTTGACGAGGGGGAGATCGAGGTCGAGGCCCTCCTGGAGCAGCTCGAGGTCAAGGAGCGCGAACGCTCGAAGGCGCTGGCCGAGGCCGAATCGCTCCGGGCCGAGGCGGAGCGGGAGCGCAGGGAGGCCGCGGTGCGCGAGGCGGAGCTTCGCGAGCGGGAGCGGACGGCGGAATCCAGGGCGAGGGAGGAGGCCCGCCAGCTCCTCCTCGACGCCCGTGCCGAGGTCGAGGACGCGATCCGGCAGGTGCGCGCGTCGGGGGCCGAGGACCAGCGGGAGGTGGAGCGCCGGGCCCGCCGGGTGGTCGAGGAGGCGGCCGAGGAGCAGCGCCTGCGCCGGCCCTCCTCCCCGGACGAGACGCGACGTGCCGGGCGGGTCGAGGTCGAGCCGGGCGCCCGGGTCCGGCTACTCGGAAGTGGCACCAAGGGGGTGGTGCGCGAGGTCGAGGACGACCGGGTGGCGATCGAGGTCGGGGGGCTGCGACTTCGGGTCGCACGCTCCGAGGTCGAGGTGATCCCGGGGGCCTCCGAATCCGAGGGCCCGAAGGCGCGTCGAGACCCCGCGAGGGGGATGAGCTCGGTTCCCGAGGTCGACGTTCGTCTCGAGGCCGACCTGAGGGGGCTTCGGGTCGGCGAGGTCGACCTGGAGCTCCGCCGCGCTCTCGACGGCGCGATCATGGGAGACCTGCACGAACTGCGGATCATCCACGGAAAGGGGACGGGCGCGGTGAAGGCCCGGGTGCAGGAGCTGCTCGCACAGGACCCCCGCGTTCTCGAGGCCCGCCCCGGCGGGGTCGGAGAGGGTGGGGCGGGGGTGACCGTGGCGGTCTTCCGGTGAGTGGCGTCCGATGAGGGCTTCGCGGTGATTCCCGAAGACGTGGTCGAAGAGATCCGCGCCCGCGCCGACCTGGTCGAGATCATCGGCGAGGTCGTCGAGCTGAAGCGGTCCGGGAAGCAGTACAAGGGGAAGTGCCCCTTCCACGAGGACCGGGCGCCCTCGTTCTACGTGACCCCCGACCAGGGGTTCTACAAGTGCTTCGGCTGCGACGAGTCGGGAGACGTGTTCACCTTCGTGATGAAGCGGATGGGGATGGATTTTCCGGACGCGATCCGGTATGTGGGGGAAAGAAGCGGGGTCGAGGTGAGGGAGGTCTCGGCGGGCGACGAGGGGCGGGAGGACCCCCTCCGGCCCTACTACGAGGCGAACGCCTTCGCCCGAACCTTCTTCCAGGAAACCCTGGCCGACCCCGAGGCCGGGGCCGAGGCCCGGGAGTACCTGCGGGGAAGGGGGATCGACGACGAGACCCGGGAGCGATTCGGGATCGGCTACGCTCCCGACGACTGGGGGGCGCTGCGCGCCGCCGCCGAGGTGCATGGAATCGCCCGGAGCGTCCTCGTCGAGAACGGACTCCTGGTCGAGAGCGAGCGGGCGCCCGAACCCTACGACCGGTTCCGCAACCGGATCATCTTTCCGATCGAGGCGGTCGGGGGCCGGGTCGTGGGCTTCGGTGGGCGGATCCTGGGAGCCTCGGGAAAGGGGGCGCCGAAGTACCTGAACTCTCCCGAAGGCCCGGTCTATCACAAGGGCGAGGGCCTCTACGCGCTCGGATGGAATCGGCACGCGATCCGGAAGGAGGAAGTGGCGCTCCTGGTCGAGGGCTACATGGATGTGGTGGCGCTCTCCGCGGGCGGCGTGAACCATGCCGTGGGCGTGCTGGGGACTTCGCTGACCGTCGAGCAGGCCCGGCTCCTCAAGCGGTATACCCGAAGGGTGCTCCTCCTCTTCGACTCGGACGAGGCCGGGCTGCGCGCCACCTTTCGGGGGGCCGACGTCCTCCTCGCCGCCGGGATCCACCCGTCGGTCGTGACCCTGCCCGAGGGCGAGGATCCCGATTCGGTCATCCGGAGCGAGGGCCGGGCGGGGCTCGAACGGTACCTGGACCAGGCGGTCGATGTGATCGATCGAAAACTGCAGCTCCTCGAGGAGAAGGGATTCTTTCGATCGCTGGACCGGAAGCGCACCGCCGTCGACAAGCTGCTTCCGACGCTGCGGGCCACCGCCGACGAAACCCTGCGGGACATGTACGTGTCGCGGGTCGCCGAGAAGACCGGGGTCCGACGTGACACCCTGGAGCGCGAGATCCAGGCGGTGTCGAGCCCGGTCGGGAGAGGCGAGGGGCGCTCGGCCTTCAACCCGAGGAGCGGAGCCGGGTCCGGCCGGGGGCGGGAGCCCGGGAGCGGGCGGTCGAAGGGGCGGCTTCGGCATCCGCCTCCGGACCTCGGCGCCGAGCGTCAACTGCTCCTCGTGCTCCTCCAGGCGAGGGACTGGCTGGACCGCGCGCTCGAGCGGATTGGCCCGGGGGAGTTTCAGAACCCGGTCTATCAGGCCATCTTTCAGGCGTTGGTCGACGAGCCGGAGTTGACGGCTCCCCCGCCCGGGATGGCTCCCGAAGCCGTACGCACCATGGAGCAGCTGCTGGGGCACCCCGAGGAACTCGAGCATACCCAACGGGTCTTTGAAGAGTCGATCGCAAGTCTTCGGGATCGAAGTCTCCGCGTGCGCGAGGTGGAGCTCCGGAAGGCCCTCAACGCGGCCGAAAGCCCGGAGGAGGAGCGGGAGCTTCTCGAGGAGCTGCAGAGGCTCCAGAAGGATCGCCCCGGGCGGTGGAATGTGGTTCGGCGGGAACGACCCGCGGACTGAACTGGTGACCAGAATCGGATGGGTGGATGACCAAGACAACGACCATGGGCTCTCTGAGGGAGCTCCAGAAGCTGGATCGAAGGATGTCGGAGATCCGGAGCAGGATCCGCGACTTCGACCCCCTGCTCGCCGAAGTCGAGGAGCCCGCGCTGCGTCTCGAAGACGAGCACGGGAAGGCGTCGACACGGCTGGAGCAGATGAAGACCGACGCTCGACGACTCGAGCGCAGCGCCGACGACAAGCGCGCGCGGGCCAAAAAGCTTGAGGAGCGCCAGACCCAGGTCACGAATCTGCGCGAGGAGACCGCGGTCAAGACCGAACTCGAGATGGTCGAGCGCTCGATCGAGGCCGACGAGCAGGAGGCGATGCAGCTCCTCGAGCAGGTGCGCCAGAACGAGCTTCTCGTCGAAGAGTTGCAGGAGCAGGCCGATGCGGCTCGCGCCGAGGTGCTCCCCCGTCAGGAGGAGCTCCTGGGTGAGCGCTCGGGGCTCGACGAGTCCCTCGCGGAGCTGTCTGCCCGGCGGGACACCCTGCTCGGGATGCTCGGGACGCGGGAGCGCCAGGTCTACGAGAGCTTCCACGGATCCGGCCGGGCCGTGGTCGTGGCCGCGCTGACCGAGGACGGCGCCTGCGGCCACTGCTTCGGCATCGTGCCCCTTCAGCAGCAGAACGAGATCCGCAGAGACGAGGGCCTGCACCGCTGCGAGGCCTGCGGGGTGATCCTGACCAGCGAGCCCGAGGAGGAACTCGACCCCGAGCCGGTCGTGCCGGCCGGGTCCGACGATTCCGGGGCGTCTTCCGAGACCGATGATGTCGAGGCCTCGGAGGCCTCCGTCGACTCGTGACCCCGACCGCGGCGCCCTCTCTCCCGCCGCCGCCGCCGCCACGCTGGGAACTGCGCCCCGCGCCCTCCGACGAGGTGGTCTCCCGCCTCGTCGATGCGCTCTCGCTGCCCCGGGCGCTCTGCGCGGTCCTGGCCGGGCGGGGGATCCACGAGCCCGGCCCGGCGCGGGACTTCCTGCGTCCGCGCATCGAGGAGATGCACCCGCCCGTGCGGCTCGCCGATGCCGGACGGGCGGTCGAGCGACTGGAACGGGCGATCGACCGGGGCGAGACGATCTTCGTGCATGGCGACTACGATGTGGACGGGGTCTGCTCTGCCGCCCTGCTCACTCGGTCCCTGCGCTCTCTGGGGGCGACCGTGGTTCCCTTCGTCCCGCACCGCCTGCGCGACGGCTACGACCTGAGCCGGTCCGGGGTCGAGCGCGCCCAACGGGCCGGGGCCACCCTCCTGGTGACCTGCGACGCCGGGATCGTCGCGCACGACGCCATCCGGTACGCGGGCGAACTCGGGATCGATGTCGTGGTCACCGACCACCACACCCCGGGCGCCACCCTCCCTGCGGCGGTGGCGGTGGTGAACCCGAACCGGACCGACTGCACCTACCCCGACAAGGGACTCTGCGGGGCCGGCGTCGTCTTCAAGCTCATGGAGCTCCTCTTCGAGCGGCGCGGGCGGGACCGGCAGCTCCTCCTGCCGCACCTCGACCTGGTCGCGCTGGCCACGATTGCCGATCTCGTCCCCCTGGTGGGCGAGAACCGGATCTTCGCCCGCTTCGGCCTCCGATACCTGGCCCACACCTCGAAGGAGGGGCTGCGGGCCCTTCTCTCGGTCTGCGGAATGGAACGGTCGACCGGAGACGGATCCCTCGAGGCCGGGCAGGTCGGATTCCAGCTTGCGCCCCGAATCAACGCGGCGGGACGCCTGGGCGACGCGGGCGATGCCCTGGAGCTCCTCCTGACCGAGAACCGGGATCGGGCCCGAAGACTGGCCGACGAACTGGATCGGCTCAACACCGAGCGCCGGGCCGAGGACCAGCGTACGCTCGACGAGGCGCTCCGGACGCTGGCGCTCAGCTTCGACCCCGCCGACGACTTCGGGGTGGTCCTCGCCGGAGAGGGGTGGCACCCCGGCGTCATCGGAATCGTCGCCTCACGGGTCGTCGAGCGGATCCACCGACCGGTCGTGCTGATCGCCCTCGACGGCGACGCGGGCCGGGGCAGTGCCCGGTCGATCCCGGAGCTTCACCTCTACGATGCGCTCCTCGCGTGCGACGAGCACCTGGATCGGTTCGGCGGCCACCGGCAGGCTGCGGGGATGGATGTGCGCAGGAGCTCGGTCGATCCCCTCCGCCTGGCCTTCAACCACGCGGTGCGCACGCAGCTGTCCGGGTCGGTCCCCGCCCCCCGGCTTCGGGCGGACCTCCGGCTCTCGCTCGACGAGGCGACCCCCGAGCTGCATCACTGGCTCGACTACCTCGGACCCTTCGGGATGGGCAACCCGCGCCCGGTCTTCGTGGCCCGCGACGCCGAGATCCAGGGGGCCCCCATGGAGGTCGGGCGCGGGCACCTGAAGCTGCGGCTCGCCGCCGACCGAGGCTCGGTCGAGGCGATCGGCTTCGGGCTGGCGGAGCGTCTCCCTCCACAGTCGCTCCCGCGCCGGGTGGAGCTCGCCTTCCAGCTTCGCGAAAACGAGTACCGGGGGCGTCGGACCCTGCAGGCCCGACTCATGGACCTGCGTCCCGGTGGGAGTGCCTGAGCCGTGCCGCGAATCATCGCCGGGGAGTGGGGAGGGCGCCGGCTCCAGACCCCCGCGGGGCGGGAGGTGCGCCCCACCACCGACCGGGTTCGAGAGGCGTGGATGTCGGCGCTGCACCCCGCCCTTCCCGGAGCGCGCGTGCTTGACCTGTTCGCGGGGTCGGGCGCCCTCGGGCTGGAATGTCTGTCGAGGGGCGCCGCCGAGGTGGTCTTCGTGGAGAGGTCCCGCCCGGTGCTCGAGGTCCTGCGTCGGAACATCGAGGCGCTGGGAGCGGGACCCCGCTGCCGGGTGGTGACGGGCGACGTCTTCACCGAGATCGAACGGATCTCGCCTCCCTTCGACCTGGCCCTGGCCGACCCGCCCTACGGGAGCGGGCTCGCGGGCCGGCTCCTGGAGTCCTTCGAGCGCACCCCCTTCGCCGCGGAGCTCTGGCTCGAGCACTCCCGCAGCGAGGCCCTGCCCCCGGTGTCCCTCCGGCGTCAGCGCCGCTACGGTGATACTCTCCTGAGCACGATCACCGCCCCCGATCCCGCAGCCCGCGAGGATCCCGCTTTCCCCCGGACCCCAGCCGAGGAATCCATCCCATGACTCGACCCGGCACGCTCACGGCCCTCTATCCCGGCTCCTTCGATCCCGTGACGCTGGGCCATGAGGACATCGCCCGACGGACCCTGCGGGTCGCCGACCGGGTGATCGTCGCCGTGGCCGCGGCGTCAACGCATGCGAAGACTCCGGCCTTCCCCCTCGAGGAACGCCTCGAAATGCTTCGCGAGGTCTTCGCCGACGAGCCCCGGATCGAGTGCACGAGCTTCGAGGGGCTCCTCGTCGACTTCGTGCGGGAGAGCGGGGCGGGGTTCGTGGTCCGTGGGCTCCGCGCCGTGTCGGACTTCGAGTACGAGTTTCAGATGGCCCAGATGAATCGCGAGATGGATCCGGACATGGAGTTCATCTTCCTGACGCCCGATGTGAATCTCGCCTTCTTGTCGGCTTCGCTGGTGCGTGAGGTCGCCCGGCTCGGGGGAGACGTCTCTCCCTTCGTTTCGCCGTCCGTTCTGAAGCGGCTCCGCGCGACCTTCGGGGGGCGCACGTGAGCTTTCTCGAGAAGCTGCGTGCCCGGGCCCGCGATCGTCCCCGCACGATCGTCTTTCCCGAAGGTGAAGAGCCGCGGACCCTCATGGCGGTCGCCGAGATTCAGGCCGAGGGACTCCTGACTCCGGTCCTCCTCGGCGATCGGGATCGGATCCTCGACGAACTCGCCGATGTCGGGGGCGATCCCGACACCGTCCGGGCGGTCGATCCGCGGATCACCGAGGGCACCGGCGGGCTGGTGGCGCATCTCTGGGACCGTCGCCGGGCGAGGGGAATGTCCGAGGCCGACGCACGACAGCGGGTTCGGGACCCCCTCTTCCGGGGGGCGCTGATGGTGGCTACCGAGGCGGTGGACGGATCGGTCGCGGGCGCCGTCCATTCCACCGGAGACGTCCTGCGGGCGGCGCTCTGGTGCGTCGGCCCGACCGACGGGATCGAGACGATCTCCTCGTCCTTCTACATGATCGTCGACGACTTTCGGGGGAGGGGCCCCGAGGTGCTCACCTTCACCGACTGTGCCGTCGTGCCCGATCCGACCGGCCCGCAGCTGTCGCAGATCGCCGCGGCGGCCGCCCGGGCGCGGCGGTCGGTCGTGGGAGACTCCCCGGTGGTCGCCTTTCTTTCGTACTCGACCCGCGGGAGCGCCGGGGGTGCCTCGGTGCAGCGGGTTCGGAAGGGGCTCGAGCTCTTTCGGGACATGGAGCCCGGGATCCCCTCCGACGGGGAGTTCCAGGGCGATGCGGCGCTCATCGAGGCCGTGGCCCGCCGCAAGGCCCCCGACTCCGCGGTCGGAGGCGACGCGAACGTCCTGGTGTTCCCGAACCTCGACGCCGGCAACCTCGCCTACAAGCTGGTGGAACGACTGGCCGGGGCCCGCGCGATCGGACCGGTGGTGCAGGGGCTGGCGAGGCCGTGCAACGACCTCTCGAGGGGGTCGTCGCCGGGCGACATCGTGGACGTGGCCTGCATCACCTCGCTCATGGCTCGATGAGGCCCCCGAGAGGGGGGTGGGCGCAGCGTCTTGCCCCGTCCTCGACATTTTGAATAGTTTTTGACTACGTTTCAGGCATACTGGCACGCTCCGGGAGCTCCGGAGCCCAAATCCGCCCGCGCGCTCCCGGCGCCGGGCACGCAAAGGGAGCATTCATGGCCTTTCAGGTGAACCGAGAAGGGGATGTGGTGGTGATCGATGTGGATGGCCAGCTCATCGTGGGAAACCGTCAGGAGTTGAAGCAGACGATTCTCGACCAGGTCGAATCCGGAGAGCGCAAGTTCCTCGTCGACTTCACCCACACCGGATACATCGACTCCTCGGGGCTGGGAGTGCTGGTGAGCCTCTCGAAGAAGATCCGGGAGCAGGGAGGCGAACTTCGGCTCTCGACGCTGAACGAGGATCTCCGGACCCTCTTCGAGCTCACGAAGCTCGACACCCTCTTCCGAATCGCGGATTCCCGCGAGGAGGGCCTGAAGGGCTTCTGAGCGAGACGGGCCGGGAGCGGACCGTCCCGGCAGCAGGCCCTTCGGAATCCTCCGTGGGGTGATGGATTCGATGAGCACCGGGAGGCAGGATGGATCGAGAACTGGTGTTTGAACTCCCGAACGACCTCCAATGCATCGAGGAGGCGGTGGAGTTCGTGGTGGGACGCTGTGCCACCTGCGAGGAGACGGGCCGGAAGCTCCGGTTCAACTTCCGGGTGAGCTTCACCGAGGCCCTGGCCAACGCAATGATCTACGGGAATGGCCGGGATCCCTCGAAGCGGGTGCGGGTCGAGGTCGCCCTGCGGGGAAGTGCTCTCAAGGCCCGGGTGATCGACCAGGGGCACGGGTTCGATCGGGCCACGGTGCCCGACCCCACGGCGCCCGAGAACATCGAATGCCCCGGGGGCCGGGGAATCTTCCTGATGCGCAAGCTGATGGACGAAGTCTACTTCAACGAGCGCGGGAACGCGGTGACCCTCATCCTGCGCCTGCCCGAGACCGAACCGATCAGGCGAGAGGCATCCGCATGACCCCAGAGCGCACCACTCGGGAGCTGGTTCCCGAGTCGGTGTCGCAGGTGATCGAGGAGTTCCGCCGGTCCTTTCAGCTCGACCTGCACCTCTGGCTTCCGCGCGAGGCCGATTCGTCCTTCCACCTCTTTCCGGTCGAGGAGATCGAGGGCGAGCCGTCTCCGGACTCTCTCCTGCTCGCCGTGCCGACTCGGGCCGGAGTCGAACTCACCCTCGAACTGCGATGCCCGAAGGGCGGCACCGATGTGACCGCCGCCGGGGTCCTGCGCGCCACCCTCGAGCAGCTCTACGAGTGCGTCGAGGAGATCCGCTTCTTCACGTACGAGGTCTCGGAGCGGTACGAGGAGATCAACCTCCTCTACTCGATCGCCGAGACCCTGGGGTCGCTGCTCAGCCTCAAGGACGCGGCGAAGCTGATCCTCACCGAGGTCTGCGACGTCATGGGGGCCGGGCGGGGCTCGCTCTGGGTGTACCAGCCCGAAGACGACCACCTGAAGCTGATCGCCTCGGTCGGCGACCGGGGCCTCCTGGGGCCGATCGGAATCGGCGACGCCACGGCGGTCACCAGCCAGGTGTTTCGCGAGGGGCGCGCCCTCATCCTCACCACCGACCACATGGGCGCGAATGGCGAGGATGGCTCCGGCAGCTCGGCGACCATCGGGGATTCCGTCCTCTCGGTGCCGATCCGGTTCACCCCCCCGACCGGCCAGCCGCGCACCGTCGGGGTGATCAACCTGATCGGGCGTCGCCGGGGGGGGCGCTTCACGGCCTCCGACCAGAAGCTGCTTTCGGCGATCGCCTCGCAGGTCGGCTCGGCGCTCGAGAACAACCGCCTCATGCGGGAGTCGGTCGAACGGGAGCGTGTGACCCGCGAGATGGAGCTCGCCCACGACCTGCAGATGAAACTCCTGCCCGCGGTCGGAAGCTTCGATCCGGAGCGCGTCGCGGCCCGGGTCCAGCCCGCCGAGGTGGTGGGAGGGGACTTCTACCACTTCTTCCAGCTTCCCGGGGGCCGCTTCGGGGTCATGATCGGCGACGTGTCGAGTCACGGGTTTCCGGCGGCGCTCATCATGGCGCTCGCGCTCAGCGCGGCGACGATCTACGCCTCGCAGCACGAGGCGCCCGAGGCCGTCCTCTCCGAAATGGGCGAGGCCCTTCGGGACGAGCTCGAGAGCACCGAGATGTACCTGACCCTCTTCTACGGTGTGCTCGATCCTGAGCGCGGGGAGCTGGTCTACGCCAACGCCGGGCACCCGCACGCCTTCATGATCCGGGGCGATGGATCGAAGGAGCGGCTCGAGGCGCTGAACCTCCCGATGGGGATCGTTCCCGGCGACGAGTACGAGGCGGCTCGTGTCCCGTGGACGCCGGGCACCGACCTCCTCTTCCTGTTCACCGACGGACTCTCCGATACCCTCCTGGCCACCTCACGCATGGCGGCCGAGCAGCGGGTGGTGCGGATGGCGTCACGCCTGCGCCATCAGCGGGCGGACGAGATCGTCGACGCGCTCTTTGCCCTCGATGGAGGGGGCGAGGGAACTGACGGCGACGACCGGACCGCGATCGTCCTTCGCCTCTAGTGGCGGGCCCCCCCTCTTCCGGTCGCCGTCCGAAGCGGGCCCTCGGTCAGAATTTCCTGGTCGACGGCAACATCCAGCGTCGGATCGTCGAGCTCGCCGCCATCGATCCCGACGACGCGGTGCTCGAGATCGGTCCCGGAAGAGGCGCGCTCACGGGACTCCTGGCGGAGCGGGCCGGGCAGCTGACCCTGGTGGAGCTCGACGACCTCATGGCCGAGGAGCTCGAGGCGCGGTTCCGCGACACCGATCATGTGCGGGTCCTCCACGCCGACATTCTCGAGACCCGCCTCTCGGAGGTCACCTCGGACCCCTCTTCGCTGCGCGTGATCGGCAACATTCCCTACAACATCACCACCCCGATCCTCTTCCACCTGCTCGAGGGGCCCCGTCCCGCCGATATCCTCCTGATGGTGCAGAAGGAGGTCGCCGAGCGGATCGCGGCGGTCGAGGGCACCTCGGGCTACGGTGCGCTCTCGGTGGGGGTGCAGACGGTCGCCGAGGTCGAGACCGTCCTGCGCGTTCCCCCGGGGGCCTTCCGCCCCCGCCCGCGGGTCGAGTCCGCGGTGGTCCGGATCCGGCCTATCCGGCCCCTTCCCCTGAGCCCCGACGAGGAGCACCGGCTGCGCACACTCACCCGCGCCGTCTTCCAGTGGCGACGAAAGCAGCTGCGTCGGACCCTGCGGGATCACCCGGACCTGGCGCTCCCCCCGGAGCGGCTCGAGAGCCTCGGCGAGACCCTCGACCTGCAGCGCCGACCCGAGACCCTGAGTCCGACCGAGTTCATCGAACTCTCCCGCTGGCTCTTTCCCGGGAGCCCGGAGTCGGATCCCTCGGTCGAGGGTGACATTGACGGGTGATCCCGGAGCTTTCTACCTTGGGTTGTGAATCTATTCACAAGCGGGCTCGACTCCTTCGGGCCCGACGTGTCGCTCCCACCTTCCGGATCCCTTCGACGTGCCCTCCCCAGATCGGAAAATCTCGGAGTCCACGGTCCGCCGCCTCTCGGCCTACCTTCGAAGCCTCGAGGCTCTCGAAGCCTCCGGCGCCGAGATGGCCTCCAGCGGGGAGCTGGCCCGACGGGCGGGCACGACGGCCCCGCAGGTCCGAAAGGACCTGTCGACCTTCGGGTCGTTCGGGAAGCGGGGCCTCGGGTACCCGGTTGTCCCCCTCATCGGGAGCCTCGAGGCGATCCTGGGGCTCACCCGGGAGTGGCGGGTCGCCCTCCTGGGCGCCGGGCGCGTCGGCGCGGCCCTGCACACCTACCCCTTCTTCCGGGAGCGCGGGTTCCGCATCGTGGCGATCTTCGACAACGACCCCGAGAAGGTCGGACTCCGCTGGGACGACACCACCATCCGCCACATCGACGAACTCGAGAGCGTGCTCGCCGGAGAGGCCGTCGAGATCGCGATCCTCACGGTCCCCGCGGCACCGGCCCCCGCACTCGCGGACCGAGTCGTCCGGGCGGGGGTGGGGGCCATCTTGAACTTCGCCCCGGCCCGGCTCGAGCTTCCCCCGCACGTCGTCGTCAACGAGGTGAACCTTGCGATGGAGCTTGAACTGCTCTCCTTCGCGCTCACCCGAAGCGAGCCCCGGTGACCGCCCCACAGAGGGGAGGCTCGCTTCTCGAGCGTGCGGGACTGGCCCTCGCCCACACCCCCCTGCACACCCTCGACCTGGCCCGGCAGGTCCTGAAGCTGAAGGGGGGAAACGCATCGGCGGCGTCGGCGGCCGTCTTCGCCCTCCTCGGGGCCGATCCCCGCTTCACGGTCGACAGCGAGGGGGTCTGGCGTCTCGCCGAGGGGGCGTCTCCACCGGGCACGCCTCTGCGCGAGCTGGAGTTCGCCGTGGTCGACGTGGAGACGACCGGAGGGGGCTACGGCCGGGGACACCGGGTCACCGAGGTCGCCGTCGTTCCGGTCATTCGGGGGCGGATCGGCGAGGCCTACCGGACCCTCGTGCATCCCGGTCGGAGCATCCCCCCGCGCATCCAGGCGCTCACCGGGATCAATGACGCCATGGTCCGGGGTGCCCCTCCGTTCGACGTCATTGCCGACGACCTCAGAGAGGTGCTCGAGGGTCGGATCTTCGTGGCCCACAACGTTTCGTTCGACTGGGGATTCATCCGCGAAGAGCTGCTGGCCGCCCGGGGTGACGCGCCCGAGCTCGAGCGCCTCTGCACGGTCAAGATGGGCCGCCGACTGGTCCCGGGACTCCGAAGCTACGCTCTGGACGCCCTGACCCGACACTTCGAGATTTCGATTCACGATCGCCACCGTGCCTTCGGCGATGCACTCGCGACCGCCCGGCTCCTCCTCCTGCTCATCGAACGGGCCGAGAGCGAGGGGGTCGGGGATCTCGAGCGACTCCAGCACCACCTGTCGGCGCGGAAGGCGACGAAGCGACGCCGGGGCTGACCGCAGGCATGCCCCCGGCGCTCTCCATCCATCGAACGTCGAGGAGCGGGCCATGACCCAGGACCAGAATCCCAAGAAGACCAAGCCGGAATCCGCCGAGGGGGATCCGCCGGGTTTTCCGACCGCGTCCGGGTTTCCCCTCGTGCGGTCGCTCGATCTCGGAGCCTTCCGCGTCCACGCCATCGAGGCGGGCCTCCAGCGACTCGACGGGGGCGCGATGTTCGGGGTCGTGCCCCGGCCCCTCTGGGAGCGACGCATCGCCCCCGACGCGCGCAACCGCATCCCGCTGGCGCTGCGCTGCCTCCTGGTCGAGGCCCCCGAGGCGCTGATCCTGGTCGATACCGGGGTCGGGAACAAGGGCGACGACCAGTTCCGGCGCATCTACGGCATCGAGAACGAGGGCGACCCGGCCGAGGGCGCCCCCACCCGACTGGAACTCGGGATTCGCGAGGCCGGTCACGAGCCGTCGGACATCGACATCGTCCTGATGACCCACCTCCACTTCGATCATGCGGGTGGGGGAACGACGCGGCGCGACGACGGCGAGATCGTGCCCTCCTTTCCGGGAGCCCGCTACGTGGTCCACGAAGAGGAGTTCCGGTTCGCCGGGAGCCCCAACGAGCGCATACGGGCCTCGTACCTGAGCGAGAACCTGGAGCCGATCTCGCGCTACAACCTGTGGGATTTCGTCGGGACCGACGCCGAGATCACCGGGGGCCTCCGCCTCGTGCACACGCCCGGCCACACCCCCCATCACCACTCGGTGCTCCTGGAGTCCGGGGGGGAGAGGGCGTGCTTCCTCGCCGATCTCTGCCCGACTACCGCGCACCTGCCACTCCCCTGGATCATGGGCTACGATCTCGAGCCCCTGGTGACGCTGGAATCCAAGCGCGAGACCTGGGAGCGCGCGCTGCACGAGGACTGGCTCCTGATCTTCGAGCACGACCCGGTCATCGCCTGGGGCCGCCTGGCCGAGGATCGTCGCTCGCTGCGTGGGGAGTGAGGGGGGGAGCGGGCCTCGGTAAGGCAGAGTCCGCGAGAGCCCCCGAGGGGCACAGGGTTCGCCCCGAAAGGGTGACCTCTCCGGGGATTTTTCCTATCTTTCTCTGGCTGCGGTGGAGACGGCGTCCGCACATCCCTCCGCCCGAGCCCGGATCCACGATCCGTCTCACCTTTCAGGCAGTTTCCGAACCCATATAGAACGCAAAGGAGTCCAGTCATGGCCGACCCGTCCCGCATCCCAGTGATCGTGAGCGGCGCACGTACCCCCGTCGGTCGCTTTCTGGGGGGGCTGAGCCCGCTCGCCGCCACCCAGCTGGGGGCCCAGGCGGTGAAGGCGGCGGTCGAGCGCTCGGGGATCGATCCCGAGCTCGTCGACGAGGTCATCCTGGGCAACGTCGTTCAGGGGGGAGGGGGGCAGGCTCCGGCACGCCAGGCGGCGATCCACGCGGGACTTCCGGCCACGATCCCCGCCGTTACGGTCAACAAGGTCTGCGGGTCCGGGCTGAAGGCCGTCATGCTCGCAGCCCAGGCGATCCGGGCGGGAGACATCCGTGCGGCGGTCGCGGGTGGGTTCGAGTCGATGTCGAACGTCCCCTTCTACGCCCGCGGACTTCGCAACGGGGTCAAGTTCGGAGACCAGACCCTCCAGGACGGGTTGATCTACGACGGTCTCTGGTGCTCCTTCGGGAACTGCCACATGGGCGGCCATGCCGAGTACACGGCGGCCAGGGCCGGCATCACCCGCGAAGACGCCGACGCCTTCGCGCTCGACTCCCATCGCAAGGCGGTCGCGGCCATCGAGGGAGGCAAGTTCGACCGCGAGATCGTCGCGGTCGAGATCGAGGGCCGCCGCGGCACCACCCGGATCGATCGCGACGAGTCGCCGCGAGCCGATACCTCGATGGAGGCCCTCGGCCGGCTTCGCCCAGCCTTTTCGAACGATGCGCCGGACGGGATCGACCCGCTGGTCGTCACGGCCGGAAACGCTCCGGGGCTGAACGATGGTGGGGCGGCGCTGGTGGTGACTTCGCTCGAGTTCGCGCAGGCCCACGGGCTCGAGGTGCAGGCCCGGATCCGGGGGTACGCCGCGGGCGGGACCGAGCCGAAGGATCTCTTCTTCGCGCCGATCGCCGCGGTCCGGAACCTTATGAAGCGCGACGGCACGACGATCGACGACTACGACCTCTTCGAGGTGAACGAGGCCTTCGCGGTGCAGGCGATCGCGGACATGCGGGAGCTCGAGATGGACCCGGAGCGCGTGAACGTGCACGGTGGGGCCGTCGCGCTCGGCCATCCGATCGGGTGCTCGGGAGCGCGGATCCTCATCACCCTCCTGCACGCGATGGAGGACCGGGGCGTGGAGTCGGGAATGGCGACCCTGTGTCTGGGGGGTGGGAACGCGGTCGCCCTGTCGGTGACCCGCGACTGACGGCTCTCGCGCTCGGACCGACGCAGGGGGCCGGATGAGAGGGATCGGCTACCACGGCACCGCTCTGGGGGCGGCCCTCGGGATCGGGGCGGTCTGTGGCCTCGCGGCGGCGGGGCTTTCGAGCCTCGAGCTGCGCGGCGGGCTGATGCAGATGCAGTCGACGGGGGAGCTCTGGCTCCTCTGCGTCTTCACGGCCGGGGTCCTCGCGATCCTCCTGGGCCTGTCGACGATGATCGGAGGGTGGCCGGGGTCCGGCACACTGCGGGATCGGCTCGACGGCTTCCTGGGCCCCGACCCGGGGGCCGGAGACGGCGGTCCGCGGGAGCGCTCGACCGGACCCGGGCACGGGGGTCGGGCCGGGGCCTGGATGATCGAGGTCGGGGGAGGCCTCCTCGGCCTCTACCTGATCGGATGGATGATCGGATGAACAACGGGATGAAGCCCGGAGCACGCCTCCGGAGTGGACCGACAGACATACACTCACAGGCGGGTTGAGGACGACGGTTATGGCAGATGGAATCGGGAAGGTGACCGTGATCGGGAGCGGGACGATGGGCAACGGGATCGCCCACGTCTGCGCCCAGAGCGGGCTGAGGGTGGCCCTTGTGGACCTCGAGGAGTCGTACCTGGAGCGGGCGCGCGCCACGATCGAGAAGAACCTCGACCGACAGGTGAAAAGGGAGATCCTCTCGGCCGGGGAGCGAGATGCCGCGCTCGGCCGGATCGAGTTCACCACGGATCGGGGTGTCGGAGTCGAGGGCTCGGGCCTCGTGGTCGAGGCGATTCCCGAGCGGGCCGAGCTCAAGTACGAGCTCTTCTCCGACCTGGACCGCCTCGCGGCACCCGAGACGATCCTGGCCACGAACACGTCGTCGATCTCGATCACCGAGATCGCGGCCTGCACCGAACGACCCGAGAAGGTCATCGGGATGCACTTCATGAATCCGGTCCCGGTCATGAAGCTCGTCGAGGTGATCCGGGGTCTGGCGACCGACGACGCGACGACCGCGACGGTGATGGAGCTGTCCCGGGCACTGGGCAAGACTCCGGTCGAGGTGAACGACTATCCCGGATTCGTCTCCAACCGCGTCCTCATGCCGATGATCAACGAGGCGGTCTTCGCCCTCATGGAGGGGGTGGCCGAGACCGAGGCGATCGACACCGTCATGAAGCTGGGGATGAATCACCCGATGGGCCCCCTGGCGCTGGCCGACCTGATCGGCCTCGACACCTGCCTCAACATCCTCGAGGTGCTCCACCGGGAGCTCGGAGATGACCGGTACCGCCCCTGCCCCCTCCTCCGGAAGTACGTGGCGGCGGGCTGGCTCGGACGAAAGAGCGGCCGTGGCTTCTACCGCTACGAGGGCTGAGATGGCCACGATCGCTCCCGAGGCCCTCGAGATCCGCGCGATGGCGCGCGAATTCGCCGACGGCGAGATCCGTCCGCATTCGGCCGCCTGGGACGCCGATCGCGAACTGCCGATCGAGATCTTTCGGAAGCTCGGGGAGCTGGGGTTCCTCGGGATGGGAGTCCCCGAGGAGTACGGGGGGCTCGACCTGGATCTTCCCACGGCGCTCCTCGCCCTCGAGTCGCTCTCGTGGGGGGACGCGTCGGTCGCCCTCACGGTTTCGGTCCATGGCGGCCCCGTCGTCCGGGCACTCCTGGAGCACGGCACCGAGGCGCAGCGCAGCCGATGGCTCCCCGAACTGGCCACCGGCGAGACGCTCGCGGCCTTCGCCCTCTCCGAGAAGGACGCGGGCAGCGACCCCACCGCGCTCACGACGAAGGCCGAGCGCACGAGCGACGGGTGGTCGCTCTCTGGCCGCAAGCGGTGGGTGACCAATGGCGACCGTGCCGGGCTCCTCCTGGTCTTCGCCCGGACGGGCGAGGGGCGCAAGGAACTGTCCGCCTTCCTCGTTCCGCGATCGACGCCGGGGATCGCCAACGTCGGCAGGGAGCGCACCCTTGGGATGTCGGCCTCGGAGACCCTCTCGCTGGAGTTCTCCGACGTCGAGCTGTCGGGCGATGCCCTCCTCGGCGAAGCCGGGAAGGGCTGGGAGGTGGCTCGGAGCTGCCTGGTCGTGGGGCGCCTGTCGGTGGCTGCCCAGGCGGTCGGGATCGCCCAGGCGGCCTACGAGCACGCGATCCGGTACGCCCGGGAACGCGAGCAGTTCGGGCACGCCCTCTCGGAGTTCGGTGCGATTCGCGAAAAGCTCGCCGGGATGGCGCTGCGGATCGAGCAGTCGCGCACGCTCCTCCTGGCCACCGCGGGTCGATGGGAGGATCGCGGGTCCGGCGAGGGTGCTGGCGGACGTCCGTCCGACGACGACGCCCTTCACCTCCCCGCCTCGCTCGCTTCGGCGGCGGCCCTGGCGAAGATCTCGGCCAGCGAGACCGCCATGTGGGTGACCGACGAGGCCGTACAGATCTTCGGCGGCTACGGGTACATGCGGGACTACCCGGTCGAGAAGCTGATGCGCGACGCCAAGGGCACCGAGATCTACGAAGGTTCGAACGAGGTCCTGCGCTGGCTGGTCGCACGGGATCTCCTGAACGAGGTCGAGGGCCGCTGAGTCCCCGATCGCGAATGCACGACGACGCACCGGCGGGATTCCCGATGAACCCCGCCTTCGACGAAGAGCAGGATCACACGCCACGCGTAACCTGGAGCCGTTCAGGATGAACGTTTTTGAGCACCTCGCCGAACATGGTCACGAGCAGGTCGTCTTCTGGTCGGAGCCCGAGCTGGGCTACCGCGGAATCATCGCCATCCACGACTCGACGCTGGGACCCGCTCTGGGCGGAACCCGCTTCTGGAATTACTCCTCGGACCAGGAGGCGCTGACGGACGTCCTGCGTCTCTCTCAGGGGATGACCTACAAGGCCTCGATCGCCGGGGTGAACCTCGGGGGCGGCAAGTCGGTCATCATCGGAGACAACAAGACCCGCGACCGGGAAATGATCTTTCGTGCGCACGGTCGAGCCGTGGAGTCGCTGGGCGGGCGCTACTACACCGCCGAAGACGTAGGGACCTCGGTCGACGACATGGAGTTCGTGCGGATGGAGACCGACTCCGTGGTGGGCATCTACGGGGGCTCCGGGGATCCGTCCCCGATCACGGCCTACGGGACCTACCAGGGAATCCGCGCCTGTGCCCAGCGCACCTGGGGGTCCCCCGCCCTCGAGGGCAAGCACGTGACCGTGCAGGGTCTCGGCAACGTCGGGTACCACCTCTGCGCCTTCCTGCACGAGGAGGGGGCTCGCCTCACGGTGACCGACATCGACCAGGACCGAATCGCGCGGGCCCGCGAGGAGTTCGGCGCGCAGTCCGTGGGTCCGGATGAGATCTATGCCGTCGACGCCGACATCTTCGCCCCCTGCGCCCTCGGAGCCATCGTCAACGACGACACCCTCAAGGTGCTGAAGGTGCAGATCGTGGCCGGTGCCGCGAACAATCAGCTCGCCGAGCCCCGCCACGGGCAGGAACTCCACAGCCGCAAGGTGCTCTACGCCCCCGACTACGTGATCAACGCGGGGGGACTGATCAACGTCTACGGTGAGCTCCACGACTGGAGCGCCGACCGCAGCAAGCGGAAGGCGGGTGAGATCTACGCGACCCTCCTTCGGATTTTCGAGCTGGCTGAAGAGGAAGGTGTGCCGAACGCCGTCGCCGCCGACCGGGTCGCCCAGGCCCGCATCGACAAGGTGCGTCACCTCTCCCGCAGCTACCTGTGAACGGGGCGACGGGGGTGGTCGGGGTCGAGGGCGGAGCGGTCACCTACCCGCATCTCGAGGCGGCGGACCCCGAGATCTTCGCGGCCGTGCGGGCCGAATGTGCCCGGCAGTCGGAGCAGCTGGAGCTGATCGCCTCCGAGAATTTCGTCTCCCGCTCGGTGCTCGAGGCCGTGAGCACGGTGCTTACGAACAAGTACGCCGAGGGACTCCCCGGCAAGCGGTACTACGGCGGGTGCGAGTTCGTGGATGTCGTCGAGAACCTGGCACGGGACCGGGCGAAGCAGCTCTTCGGGGCCGACCACGTCAACGTGCAGCCCCACTCCGGCGCCCAGGCGAACATGGCCGTCTACCTGGCCTTCCTGAAGCCCGGAGACCGGCTGCTGGGCATGGACCTGAGCCATGGGGGTCACCTGACCCACGGCTCGCACGTCAACGCGTCGGGGATCCTCTACGACGTGTCGGCCTACGGGGTGCGTGAGGAGGACGGTCGGATCGATTACGACGCCGTCCGCAGACAGGCGCTCGAACTTCGACCGACGATGATCGTGGCGGGCGCGAGCGCCTATCCGCGGCAGATCGACTTCGAGGCCTTCGGGGCGATCGCCCGCGAGGCGGGCGCGGTTCTCCTGGTGGACATGGCGCACATCGCGGGGCTGGTGGCGACGGGGGTGCATCCGAGCCCGGTTCCGCACGCCGATGTCGTGACCACCACCACCCACAAGACGCTTCGGGGTCCCCGCGGCGGGATGATCCTCTCGAAGGCCGAGCACGCCCGTGCGGTCGACAAGGCGGTCTTCCCCGGCACGCAGGGTGGCCCCCTGATGCACGTCATCGCCGGAAAGGCGGTGGCCTTCGGCGAAGCCCTCCAGCCGGCCTTCACTACCTATGCACGCCAGGTCGTGTCGAACGCCCGGGCGCTCGGCGAGGCGCTGATGGAGCAGGGGTTCCAGCTCGTTTCGGGTGGAACCGACACCCACCTGGTCCTGGTCGACCTGCGGGATCGCGGGGAGCTGACGGGGAAGGTGGCGGAGCAGGCGCTCGAAGCCTCGGGACTCACCGTCAACAAGAACACCGTGCCGGGCGAGACCCGCTCGCCCTTCGTGACGTCCGGACTTCGCATCGGGACCGCCGCGCTCACGACCCGAGGGATGGGCGAGGACCAGATGCGCCAGATCGGTCACTGGATTTCTCGGGTGCTCTCGGCGCCCGAGGACCCGGCGGTCCGGGACACCGTGCGCGGCGAGATCCGGAAGCTCTGCACGGGTTTTCCCCTTTATCCGGATTTCCCGGGCGGGGCCGACTGATGGGACCGGCCCCGGAGCCCGACACTGGCGTGCCGACGGCTCGGATGTGAGATTCCCCGCATGACCGACGTGCAATTCGCAGACGAGATCCTCGATCGCCTCAGGGAGCGGAACCCCCGCTTTCATCCGAAGGCGTACGTGTTTCTGTTGTCGGCGCTTCAGCACGTCCTGAAGGATCTGGACAAGCCGCGCCACATCACCGGGGCCGAACTGGCCGGGGGCGTGCGCGACCTCGCGATCCGAAAATTCGGTCCCACGGCCCGCTCGGTGCTCGAGCACTGGGGGATCCATCGAACCGACGACCTGGGCGAAATCGTCTTCGCACTGGTCGAAGCCGAAGTTCTGGTCGCCGAGGAGGGGGACCGGCCCGAGGATTTCCGGAACCTCTTCGATTTCGAGGAAGAGTTCGAACGGAACTATCCCTGGGCCGCCGGGGGTTGAACCGAGGACGGAGCCGAGCCGCCGGGTGAGGACGCCGCGGACGGTGGTGGCTTCCCTGCTGCCGGGAGGGGTGGAGTATGGAGGGTGAAACGCGGTTTCCCGCATGTCAGAAGTGTGATGCAGGGCTTCTGATCCCGCTGTCCGACTATGGCCGAGAGGGTGCGCCGATCCGCTACAAGGCGTGGGTCTGTTCCAATCCCGAGTGCGGCTTCAACATCCGGATCGACAACGGAGAGATCACCTTCGGGCGCGCGATCGGCCAGAGCTACAAGTGATCCCTCCGGCATCGGGGTCCGGGTCCCCCCGACCCCTGTTCGCACGAAGCCCGCTGCCCCTTCCGACCGGCTCCGAGTCGGCGGCCTTCGACCGGGAGGCGATCGAGAACCGGGGGGTGCCCTCTCCGGTGCTCATGGAGAACGCAGGGCGAAGCGCCGCCCTCGTGCTGGACTCACTTTCGCCCCGAACCCCGATCTGTGTTCTGGCCGGTCCCGGTCATAACGGGGGCGATGGGATCGTGCTCGCCCGCACCCTCCACCTGGCCGGCCGCGATGTGCGGGTGGTGGTCGTCGGGGACCGGCAGGACCCCGATCCCCTTCTTCACGGGCACTCCCCGGCCCTGATCCGGATCGACGCCGAGTCGCCGGTCGAGGACTGGGAGGCGGTCGAGGTCGCTCTGGCGGAGTGCCCGGTGCTGGTCGACGCCCTCCTCGGCACCGGGGTTCGTGGCGCCCCCCGGCCCCCCTTCGGTCGCATCCTCGCCGAGCTCGGAGCCCGCCGCACGCGGGGGGCCCGGATCGTGGCTCTCGACCTTCCCTCGGGCGTCGACGCCGATACGGGGGCGGCTCCCGGTGGCCTTCCCGGTGCCGACCTGACCCTCACCTTCGGCGCGCCCAAGCTCGGATGCCTCCTTCACCCGGGGCGGGCGATGAGCGGACGGATCGTGGCGCTCGAGATCGGCTTTCCCCCCTGGCCCGAGGGTGCGGCGGGGGCGGAGCTGATCACGCCGGAATGGGCGGGAACTCGGGCGCCCCGGCGGGCGCTCCGGAGTCACAAGAAGGGCGAGGGGCGACTCCTCCTGCTTGGAGGGGCGCCGGGGATGGGGGGAGCGATCATCATGGCGGCCCGCGCTGCGCTGCGGGCCGGGGCCGGCTACGTGCGGGTCGCCTCTCACCCGGATCAGGTCCGGCTCCTGCACGCCACGGTGCCCGAGGCGGTCGTCGTCGACGCCTCGGACACCGACGCCTTCATGGAGGCCCTCTCCGACTCCGACGCCCTCGCGGCTGGTCCCGGAATGGGAAGGGGGACCCTGGCGGCGTCCCTCGAACGTGCGCTCGAGTCCCTGCCCTCAAGCGTTCGTATCCTCCTCGATGCCGACGCCCTCACTCTCCTGGCCTCGGGGGACCTCCCACGGTGGGCGGAGCGGATCCCGGACGGGGGCAGCGGAGCCCGACTGCTCACACCGCACCCGGGCGAGGCTTCGGCGCTCCTCGGAATCGAGGCGAGCGCGATCGTTGCGGATCCCCTGCGGCATGCGCGGGAGTGCGCCCAACGGTGGGGGGCGACGGTACTTCTCAAGGGGACCCCGTCGGTGGTGGCGCACGGCCGTCCGGGACGGGTTCGGGTCTCGCTCAGCGGGTCCTCGGAGTTCGCCCGGGCGGG
The DNA here is from genome assembly GCA_007126575.1 of Gemmatimonadota bacterium. Classification (GTDB taxonomy): domain Bacteria; phylum Gemmatimonadota; class Gemmatimonadetes; order Longimicrobiales; family Gaopeijiaceae; genus SLBA01. The sequence goes on from SLBA01000002.1 coordinate 50,446, forward strand.
GATGGGCGATGTCCTGACCGGGGTGTCGGGGGCGCTCCTGGCCCGGGGGCTCGGTGCTCCCGACGCGGCGGCTCTCGCGCTTCACTGGACGGGGCGGGCCGCCGATCACCTCGCGATGGGCCCCGCGCTTCTCCCCGGAGACGTGACCGATGCGCTTCCCGCGGCGATGGGCGAGACGGGTCCCGGATCGACCGATCTGTCGCTGCCCTTCGTGCTCCTCGACCTGCCCCCGGCGCACTGAGCCGATGAGCACCGGGGGTAGGGAGCGCGACGCCGTGCGCCTCGGGCCGGGGGGCGAGTTCCAGACGATCCGTTCGTTCCTCGCAGCGCTTCCCGCCGCGCCGGGCGTTCGCGTCGGCCCCGGCGACGACGCGGCGGTCCTCGATGGGGGGATCGCTCTCTCGACCGACATGGCCGTCGAGGGGGTCCACTTCCGGTTCGACTGGGTTACACCGGCAGAGGCTGGATACCGGGCGTGTGCGGCGGCGCTCTCGGACCTCGCGGCGATGGCGGCTCATCCCGTCGGGGTCCTCGTCTCCCTGGCCGTTCCCGGCCCGGGGGGAGCGGCCTCCCTTCCGATCATGGGCGGAGTGCGCGAACTCCTCGACGCCCTGCAGGTGCCCCTTCTCGGGGGAGACCTCACCCGCTCTCCCGGCCCGGTCGTGATCGATGTCGTCGCGGTCGGCCGGGCGGAGCACCCCCTCCTCCGGCGCGGGGCCCGACCCGGTGACGAGCTCTGGGTCACCGGCCGGCTGGGCGCCGCGGCCGCCGCGGTGGCCCAGTGGGAACGGGGGCTCGAGCCCCCTCCGGAGCTGAGGGAGCGCTTCGTACGACCTACGCCCAGACTCGCCGAGGCCCGCCATCTGGCCTCGGCGCTGGGGGCCAGCGCCGGGCTGGACCTCTCCGACGGTCTGGCCGGAGACGGCGGCCACCTGGCGGCGGCCTCGGGCGTCGGGCTGGTGATCGACGCGTGGCGGATCCCCCTGCACCCCGCGGTGGCCTCCGAGGGCCCCGGGATCGCGCTTCACGGGGGCGAGGACTTCGAACTCCTGGTGACCATTCCCCCCGACCATCCCGGGGCAGAGGTAGAGAATTTTCGCGAACGGTTCGATCTTTCCCTCACCCGGATCGGCACGGTCGAGCCGGGTCGAGGTCTCCGGATTCGCGATGTGCCCGGAGGAGAACCCCGCCGGCCGGAGCGCGGGGGCTGGGACCACTTCAACGAAGCCGAAGAAGAGGAGCAGGGTTGATTCGCACGGCGGTGGTCATGGTGGTGGGGCTGGTCCTGACGGTCGTACTGGCCGGCTGGCTCGTCCTCTCGTCGCTTCTGCGGCTCCCCTGGGCGGGCCGCCACTGCGAGCCGCTCGCACGATTCTGGTCGCGAGCCCTGGTGCGACTGGCCGGGGCCCGGGTCCGGTTCGAGGGGGAGGACAGGGTGGACTGGGATCAGCCCTACATCGTCGTGGCGAACCATCAGAGCTGGTTCGACGTCTTCGCTCTTGCGGGCTTTCTCCCCGTGCACTTTCGCTTCGTCGGAAAGGAGGAGCTGGCCCGAATTCCGATCTTCGGCCCGGCCTGGACGGGGTGCGGGCACATCTCGATCGACCGCGACGATCGCTCCCGCGCCATCGACGCCCTGAAGCGGGCGGGCCGGCAGGTGCGGCAGGAGCGCCTGGCCGTCATACTCTTTCCCGAGGGTACCCGCTCCCACGACGGTCGCCTTCAGGACTTCAAGAAGGGGGCATTCGTCCTTGCCATCCAGACCGGGGTCCCGATCCTCCCCCTCGGGATATCGGGATCGAGGGCCGTAATGCCGAAGGGGTCGTGGAAGATCCGCTCCGGTGAGATCCTGATCCGGGTGGGCACCCCGATTTCCGCCGAAGAGTTCGAGATGAAGGATCGAAACCAGCTGGTGGCGAAGGGGAGGCATGCGATCCTTTCGCTGCTCGACCAATCGGACGGGCCCGGAGTCACCGGGTCCGAAACCCCAATCCAGGATTCCCGGCCGAGTGCCGAGGATCCGGAGCATGAGGAGAGTGTGCAGTGAGTTCGACCACGATTGATGCCGTTCGGGGAAGAGAGATTCTGGACTCCCGGGGAAACCCCACCGTCGAGGCCGAGGTCTTCCTCACCGGAGGCGGGTGGGGCCGCGCCGCGGTGCCCTCCGGGGCATCGACCGGTGAGCACGAGGCGGTGGAGCTGCGCGATGGCGACGGGGAGCGCTACCTGGGAAGGGGCGTGCGGGATGCGGTCGCGAATCTCAACGGAGAGATCGCGGAGCAGCTCCGGGGTCGAGACGCCGAAGACCAGGAGGGTCTGGATCGCGCGCTGATCGCCGCCGACGGAACGCCCAACAAGGCACGCCTCGGGGCGAACGCGATCCTCGCCGCCTCGCTGGCCTCGGCCCGTGCCCTGGCCGACGCCCGCGGGATGCCCCTCTACCGCTCGCTCGGTGGAGCGGATGCCGACCTGCTCCCCGTTCCGATGATGAACATCCTGAACGGGGGCTCCCACGCTCCCAACAACGTCGACATCCAGGAGTTCATGATCATGCCGGTCGGGGCCGACAGCTTCTCCGAAGGGCTCCGGATGGGCGTCGAGATCTTCCACCACCTCAAGCAGGTCCTCTCGGACCAGGGTCGCAGCACCGCCGTGGGCGACGAGGGCGGGTTCGCCCCCGACCTCTCGTCGAACGAGGAGGCGGTCGAAGTGGTGCTTCGGGCGATCGAGCGGGCGGGGTACCGGCCGGGTGAAGAGATCGTACTGGCGCTCGACGCCGCCGCGTCCGAATTCCACTCCGACGGCGACTATGTCTTCCGCTGGTCGTCGGGCGAGAAGCGCAGCCCCGAGGAGATGGTCGAGTTCTGGACGCGCTGGACCGAGCGGTACCCGATCGCCTCGCTCGAAGACCCCCTCGACGAGAACGACTGGGATGGCTGGTCGAAGCTGACTTCGGCGATCGGGGCTCGCACGCAGCTGGTGGGAGACGATATCTTCGTCACGAACGTCGAACACCTGCGCCGCGGAATCGAGGAGCGGGTGGGCAACGCGATCCTGATCAAGGTGAACCAGATCGGAACCCTGACCGAGACCCTCGACGCCATCCGGATGGCCTCTGCCGCCGGCTTCCGCTCGGTGATCTCGCACCGCTCGGGCGAGACCGAAGACGTCTTCATCGCCGACCTGGCGGTGGCGACCGGCGCCGGGCAGATCAAGACGGGCAGCGCCTCGCGGACCGACCGCGTGGCCAAGTACAACCAACTGCTGCGGATCGAGGAGCGCCTGGGGTCGAAGGCGCGCTACCCGGGCCGCGGCCTGTGGACCTCATGATGATCAGACGACTGGCGGCTCCCGCGCTTCTCCTGCTGGCCGGATACTACGCGATCTTCGGGGGCGGGTATTCGGTGCTCGACCTGAACCGGATCCATCACGAGATCGCCGAACGGCAGATCGAGCGCGACGACCTGCGGGCGGAAACCCTCGCCCTCGAGGCCCGCGCCGAGGCCCTCGAGACCGACCCCCGCGCACTCGAGCGCATCGCGAGGGAGCGCTTCGGGATGATCCGCGACGGCGAGGTCCTCTACCGCTTCGCCGGAAGTGGGGAAGGGGATTCCCAGACGGTTGACAGAGGGGGCATTCCGAGATAGCCTTTCTGTCTCTTCTGCCGGAGTAGCTCAGGTGGTTAGAGCAGCGGAATCATAATCCGCGTGTCGGGGGTTCGAGTCCCTCCTCCGGCACTCGATGATCGATCGGAGTGCCGCGCAGTGTGAAGCCCCCCGGGTCCATGACTCGGGGGGCTTTCCATCTGCGGGGACCGTCGGACATCGTCGGGGATGCCCCGATCCCCGAAGGGACGTATGTTGAGAGCACGCGGCCCGGCGGATCCACTCCGGCGGACCGAACCCCCAACCCGAATGTCTCCGGACGATGACCGAAACCACTGCCGAGCAGCTCCTCGAAGCCCGACGCGCCCGAATCCAGAAGCACACGGGACGCCCCCTTCGCGCACCCGCGGTCCCCGAGGCGGACGAGCCCCTCACCGAGAGGCAGCACGAATACCTCCTCGAAGAGGCGCAGGAGCTCTACTGGAACGACCTGGAGTGGGAGAACATCACCGAAGAGGAGCGGATGGAGGGAGGGCCCGTACCGGAGCTCACCTTCCCCGGGGTGCTCGCCTTCGTCCGGGGACTCCTCCTGACCGAGGTGCCCTCGGACTCACCGGTCGGACCCTCGCCCCGACCCCAGGTCGTCGAAGCCTTCCTCCGATTCCTTTCCGGCCGGATCGTCGAGCTCCGGGCCGCGGCGCATGGGGAGGTCGGCGAAGAGGGTGATCGTGCGGCACTGGAACTCCGCATGACCGAAGGGCTCCTCGATCGCGTGCTCATGACCTTCCACGGGATCCAGACCGAAGACGTCGGTCCCCTGGGGGACGAGTAGGCCCGACGCCACGGGCCTCTAACCCACCTCAGTTCACAGGGAGGGCCTTCCGCATGTCCCGCCGCCCCGGTCACCCGTACCTGGCAGGCGCCCCCCTCCTCTTTGCGCACCGGGGAGGAGCTCGACTGGCTCCCGAGAACACCATGGCGGCCTTCCGCTCCGCGGTCGAGGACTGGGGCGCCGACGTCCTCGAACTCGACGTGCACTCGACGCGCGACGGCGAACTCGTGGTCATCCACGATCCCACCGTCGACCGCACCACCGACGGGTCGGGGGCCATTCGGGAGATGGAGTGGGCCCAGGTGGCCGAACTCGACGCCGGGTATCACTTCGATGACCTTCGGGGGCAGACTTCCTTTCGGGACCGAGGGGTCCGGATTCCCCGGCTCGAAGAGCTCCTCGAAGCGCTCCCCGGGGTGCGACTGAACATCGACGCCAAGGGCCCCGAGAGCGCCCGCCCGCTCATGGAGATGGTCCTTCGGCATGGGGCCGAGCACCGGGTGCTGCTCGCCTCGGAGCACGAGGAGGGACGCGCCGACCGGATGGGGTACCCCGGTCCCGTCTCGGCTTCCCGGCGGCAGATCCAGTGGTTCTACCTCCTGCATCGACTCCCGGGGGGCGGGCCCTACACGCCCCGCACCGACGCGCTGCAGGTCCCCTACGTCTGGGAGGGCCGACAGGTCACGACCCCCCGGTTCATTCGCGAAGCGCACCGCCGGAACCTCCCGGTCCATGTCTGGACCATCGACGACCCGAAGCTCATGCGGACCCTCCTGGAATGGGGCGCCGACGCGGTCCAGACCGACCGACCCGACCATCTCGCGAGGGTACTGCACGAGATGCACGGCCGACCCCTGCCTCCCGCGGCGCTCGAGCGGGCGGAGGGCGTCGACTCGCCATGAGCGCGTGGCGAGCGGGCGAGCTCGAGCGGCACCTGGCCCGGACGATCCGCGAGGGTGGATGGTTCGCGGGGGGGGAGCCGGTGGTGGTCGCCCTCTCCGGAGGCGTCGATTCGCTGGCCCTCCTCGACCTCCTCCATGAGGGGCTCGAGGCGGTGGCCCCCGAGCTTCCGCGACTCGAGCTGCACCCGGCGCACTTCGATCACCGCATGCGGGCGGAGAGCACGGACGAGGCGGACCGGCTCGAGGCCGTCATGAAGCGACGGGGGCTTCCCCTTCATCGGGGTGTGGCCCCGGCCCCCCCGCGCTCCGAGGCCGAGGCTCGTAGCCTCCGCTTCCGCTTCCTTCGGGGGGTTCGGGACGAGGTCGGAGCGCGCTGGATCCTCCTCGGGCACCACGCCGACGACCAGCGCGAGACCGTGCTCTTCCGGATCCTTCGCGGAACCGGTATCCGCGGCCTTCGCGGCATGGAGCCGTGCCGGCCCCCCGACCTCCTGCGCCCCCTCCTCGAGGTCGACCGCGCGGTGATCCGGGCGCACGCCGAGCGACGGGGGCTCGAACCGATCGAGGACCCGTCGAACCGGGATCCGGCCTTCGCCCGCAACCGCATCCGGCACGAACTCCTCCCCCTCGCCCGCCAGGTCCATCCCGGGGCGCCCGCGGCGATCCTGCGTCTCTCGCGGCGAGCCCGCGAGGTCGAGGCGGTCCTCGACACCCTGCTCGGCCCCGAGGTGGACCGTCTCCTCGAACGCGGGGAGATCGCCGCCAACGCCCGCGGGGGCCTCGAGGGTCCGGGCGAGATCCCGGTTGCCCGCGACGACCTCCTCTCCTATCCTCCCCCGGTTCGGTCCGAGCTCCTGAGAGCCGTGGCGGAGAGGCTGGGATCCCGCCTCTCGGAAGCCGGAACCGGGGCGGCGCTTGAGTTTATCAGCGAAGGTTCGAGCGGGGGGGCGATCGAGCTTCCGGGGTCCGTGGTCCTCGTGCGGGACTTTTCACTCCTGCGCTTCCGACGTCGGGTGTCGGACCCGGGAAGCGAGGGGGAGGCGTCCGAGGCGCTGATCCCCCTCGGGTCGTCCGAAGCCGGATCGGTCGAGCTCCGGCTCGGACGGTCGCTATGGCGGGTGGTGTGGGGCCCCCGGGCTCCCGGCAAGGGGTCGCAGCCCTCCGGTGCACCCCTTCCGCTCGAGCCGGGCGGTGCGGGTTGGACCGCCGCCTTCCGTCGCGGGGACCTGCACCCCCCGCTTCGGGTACGGGGTCGAGCGCCCGGAGACCGGGTGCCGCTGGGAAGCGGCCGGAAGAAGCTGAAAAAGCTCCTGGGGGAGTTGCGGATTTCCCGGGGCGACCGAGATCGACTGCCCCTCCTGGTGGACGGGAGCGGCCTTGTACTCTGGATTCCGGGTCACTGGCGGGCACCGCTCGCCGCCCCGGACACACTCTCTGAAACCTGGACGATCGGGGTAATTGATGTCGGCGACGGCGCCTGAGCAGGTCGCGCACCGCGCGGGAGCGAACACCTTTCGACACGTGGTCTTCTCGCAGGGGCAGATCGCGACCCGCGTGGCCGAGATGGGAGCGGGCATCAGCGACCACTATCCCGCGTCGGAGCCGCTGCTGGTGTTGGGGCTCCTCAAGGGCTCCTTTATATTCATGGCGGATCTGGTGCGCACGATTCACCGTCCGCTCCATCTCGATTTCCTCGTGGCGTCGAGTTACGGAAAGGCGACCGTCTCTTCGGGACGGGTGAATCTGCTCTACGATCCGGACACGTCGTTCGAGGGCAAGCACCTTCTGATCGTGGAAGACATCATCGACAGCGGGAATACGCTCAAGCAGCTGCTTCCCGACCTGCGGAGGCGCGGCGCGAAAAGCGTCGAGGTGTGCGCGCTTCTGCACAAGCGCCTGGTGGCGCTCGAGCCCGAGGCCCGGTGGGTCGGATTCGACTGTCCCGACGAATTCGTCGTCGGATACGGTCTGGATCACGCCGAGGACTTTCGGCACCTCCCGTTCATCGGGAGTCTCTGACATTCGGGGCCGCTAGGCTCCGGCGGGCTCCGGCCCGGCAACCGAATCTGCGTTTCCTATGGCCGAACAAGGTCCTCAGCGTCCGGATCCCCAGGGTTCGAAGTGGTCCCGTCTCTCGCGGACGGCATCCTTCTGGATCCTCCTGATCCTCCTGCCGCTCCTGCTCATCAACTTCTTCTGGAGCCAGGAGGACACCGTCCTCCAGCTCTCCACCTCGGAGTTCAACACCGAGTGGCAGGGGGGGAACGTACACTCGATCCTGATCACCGACGGGGTGAAGGTCGAGGGTGAGTTCCGCACGCCCGTGAGCCGGGACGAGGTCGAATTCAGGGAGTTCAAGACGGAGCTCCCGTCCGAGGTCTCCGAGGCCAGGGTCGAGGCCTTCGAGGCACAGGGAATCGCGGTCACCGCGGAGTGGGATGAGGCGCCGTGGTGGGGCAGTCTCCTCATGATCCTCCCCTGGATCATCTTCATCATCGTGATGATCTGGATCCTGCGCAGCATGCAGGGTGGGGGGAACAAGGCGTTCCAGTTCGGCCGGTCGAAGGCCAAGCTGATCTCGCCGGACACGCCGAAGGTCACCTTCGCCGATGTGGCCGGTGCCGAGGAGGCGAAGCACGAGCTCGAGGAGATCATCGAGTTCCTCAAGGATCCGCAGAAATTCGGGCGCCTGGGAGGCCGACTCCCCAAGGGTGTCCTCCTCGTGGGTCCTCCGGGGACCGGAAAGACGCTCATGGCGAAGGCCGTCGCCGGAGAGGCCGGCCGGCCCTTCTTCCAGATGTCGGGGTCCGACTTCGTGGAGATGTTCGTGGGGGTCGGAGCCTCGCGGGTTCGCGATCTCTTCGAGCAGGGCAAGGCGCACGCGCCCTGCATCATCTTCATCGACGAGATCGACGCCGTGGGACGACACCGGGGTGCGGGCCTCGGGGGTGGGCACGATGAGCGCGAACAGACGCTGAACCAGCTCCTGGTCGAGATGGACGGCTTCGAGGCCAACGAGGGGGTCATTCTTCTGGCGGCCACCAACCGCCCCGACGTGCTCGACCCGGCCCTTCTGCGTCCGGGTCGATTCGACCGGCAGGTCGTCGTCGACGCGCCCGACGTGAAGGGGCGCCAGATGATCCTCGGGGTGCACGCCCGGAAGCTCCCTCTCGGAGAGGAGGTCGACCTCGAGATCATCGCGAAGGGGACCCCCGGTCTCTCCGGGGCCGACCTGGCGAACATCTGCAACGAGGCGGCGCTTCTGGCGGCCCGACGCGACGCCGACCGGGTCTCGATGGAGGACTTCGAACAGGCGAAGGACAAGGTGATGCTGGGGACCGAGCGGCGCTCCATGGTCCTCACCGAGAACGAGCGCCGGCTCACCGCCTATCACGAGGCGGGCCACGCCGTGATCGGCCTCCGCGTACCGGGGCTCGATCCGATCCACAAGGTCACCATCGTGCCCCGCGGGCGGGCGTTGGGGATCACTGCGTCGCTCCCTCAGGAAGACCGTCATTCGTACACCAAGGACTGGCTCGAGGGCCAGCTCTGCATGCTCTATGGCGGACGGGTGGCCGAGGAGATGACCTTCGGGCCCGAGAAGGTCACGACGGGGGCGGGCAACGACATCGAGCGCGCCACCCAGATGGCCCGACGGATGGTGACCCGCTTCGGGATGTCCGATGTGGTCGGCCTGATCGCCGTGGGCGACTCCGACCAGGAGGTCTTCCTGGGGCGCGAGATCCAGCAGCGCCGGGACATCTCGGAGCACACGGCACAGCTCGTCGACCAGGAAGTGAAGCGCATTCTCGACGAGGCGCACCAGCGGGCGCGCACCGTGCTGGAAGCCGAGGAGGAGCTGCTCGAGGCGATCGCCGAGGCGCTCCTCGAGCGCGAGACCCTGAACCGGGAAGAAGTCGAGCTGCTGGCCGATGGCAAGCCGCTTCCCGAGCCCGAGGTCGTGGACGGTCCCGACTCGGGGTCCGGGTCGTCCGAGGTGGCCGGCTCGCCCACCGCCCCCGACGGGGAGCCCGCGGCCGTTCCCCCCGGCCCCCCGGTCTCGGCGACCGGGTTCGAGGAGGACGAGGAAGTGGAGGCCCCGAGCCGATGAACCGGGCTCCGTCGCGGTGGGACGGGGCGCAGGGTCGGGGGTGGCGGATCCGAGGGGGCGTCCTGCCCCTCGATCGTCCCCTGGTCATGGGGATCCTGAACCTGACACCCGATTCCTTCTCGGACGGGGGCGAACTGCCCACGGTGGACCGGGTCCTGCAACGGGCCGAACGCCACCTGGACGAGGGCGCCGCGCTCCTCGACTTCGGCGGTGAGTCCACCCGGCCCGGGGCGGACGAGGTGCCGGAGGCCGAAGAGATCCGCAGGGTCGTGCCGGCGATCGAGGCGGTCGCCCGCCGCTGGACGGTCCCGATCTCGATCGACACCCGGCGGTCCGAGGTCGCGCGGGCTGCCCTGGATGCCGGGGCGCACATCGTCAACGACGTGTCGGGGTTCGACTTCGACCCGGAGCTCGCCGGGGTCACCGCCCGCGCCGGCGCCGGCGCCGTGGTCATGCACATGCGGGGGACCCCGCAGACGATGACGTCCCGGGCGGAATACCCCTCGCTCATGGAGGACCTGGCCCGTGAACTCGGCGAGGCGGCCCGGCGGGGGCTGGACGCGGGCCTTCCCCCCGAGGCGATCGTCCTCGACCCGGGGCTCGGCTTCGCCAAGACCGCGTCGCAGAGCCTGCAGATCATCCGGGACCTCGCCGACCTCTCGGAGCTGGGATACCCGCTCCTCGTCGGACCGTCGCGCAAGAGCTTCCTGGGCGAGGTCCTGGACCGCCCCCCGGCCGGGCGGGTCACCGGCACCGCGGTCGCCTGCGCGCTCGCCCTGCTCGGTGGGGCCCGCATCTTTCGCGTACACGACGTGCGGGCCACCCTCGAGGCGCTGCAGGTGGCGACCGCGATCCGCACGGCGGACCCGCAGGAGGGCCGTGGGGTTAATCAGAGAGCGGACTCCGGTGAGCGTCATCGGGGCGGCTTGACCCCCGGGCGGAAGGCGAGGACGACGAGGTGAACTGGCTCTGGGAGCAGTTCCGGCTGTTGGGGCCGGGCTGGGGAGATCTGGTCGAGATCACGATCGTCGCGATCCTGACCTACCGGATCCTCCTGCTGCTGCAGCGCACCCGGGCGATGCAGATGATGCTGGGAGTCGGGCTTCTCGTCGGGTTCTATGCCCTGGCGGTCGTTCTGAACTTCGAACTCATCCGGACGGTGCTCGAGACACTCTTCCAGTACGGGGCGATTGCGGCGCTGGTGGTGTTTCAGCCCGAGTTGCGGGCGGCCCTGGCCCGAATGGGGCAGAGCCAGTTCTTCCGGATCTTCATTAAGATCCAGAGCCGCGAGATCGTCGACGAACTGGTCGAAGCGGTCGAAAAGCTCTCGAGGACGAGTACGGGGGCGATCATCGCACTCGAACAGGAGGTCGGGCTGGACGAATATGCGCAGACGGGGCGACCGGTTCAGGCGAAGGTCTCGGCCGATCTTCTGACCACGATCTTCACCCCGTACTCGCCGCTGCACGACGGAGCAGTGATCATCGCCGGGGACTCGATCAAGGCGGCGGGAGCGATCCTGCCACTGACCCAGACTCCCCTGGCGGACAAGTCGCTCGGCACCCGCCACCGGGCCGCGATCGGTCTGTCCGAGGAGTCCGACGCCTTCGTCATCGTGGTCAGCGAGGAGACCGCCCGCATCTCGATCGCGCGGCGCGGTCACCTGGAACTCGGGGTCACCCCCGAGCAGCTCCGGGAGGCCCTCGAGGGGGTGGAGCCGGAAGGCTCGAAGTCCTCGTGGCTTTCCTCGGTGAAGGGATCGTGAGACGTTACGAGTTCGTGTTTGACACTGCCGGGGATGGCGGATACATTGGCGGCTTCAATCCCCGAATCCAACAATCCTGTGTGTACGCTGGGAGCGGGCGGGCCGACCCGCCTCCGAGCCTGAGTGAGAAAAGGAGCCCGGTTTGAACGGTTTCGAGTACAATCTTCTGACCCTTTTCGCGGACGGCGGTCCGATGATGTACGCGCTGCTGCTCTGTTCGCTGGTGGCGCTCGGCGTGACGATCGCGAAGGCGTGGACACTCTGGGTCGCCCATCGTGACACGCAGAGGATCCTGGACGAGGTGAGGGAGTTGAGCGAGGCGGGCCGGTTCCGTGAGGCGATCCGTCTCACGAGTGAAACTCCGGGTCCCGCGGCGGCAATCCTCCTCGCCGGACTCCGCCGGATCGAAAAGGGGCGTGTCCACGAAAACGAGATCGAGCAGGCGATCAACACCGCCGGTACGATCGAGCTGGGCTTCCTGGAGCGGGGACTCGTGATCCTGGCGACGGTCGCGAACGTCGCCCCGCTGATGGGCTTCCTGGGGACGGTGGCCGGAATGATCATGGCCTTCGCCTCGATCGAGGAGATGGGCAACGTGGATCCCTCCGCGGTGGCGGCCGGAATCAAGGTCGCCCTGCTGACCACGGCGACCGGGCTCCTGATTGCGATTCCCGTCAACGTGGCCTACAACTTCTTCGTGACCCGGGTCGACAAGCTGATCATGGACATGGAGCAGGGGACCCAGCAGCTCCTCAACCTGGTGTGGGACATGGAACAGGACGGGCGCCTCGAGGTGATCGATTCCCGGGTCCCGGTCTCGGCCGGAGGCGGCATGCGAGGCCCGGTCGACCAGGTGTCACCGACGGCGAGTCCCCCGGCACCGGACCTCGACAGCGACTCCGACGTGCACCCCTCGGACGCCGGGGAGTGACCGGAGCGCGAATGACCTGACACGGGCGCGGATCCCGAAGCGGGTCCGAGGCCGGAACTTCGACGGTTGGTACCCGGTATCAACCCTTACAAGACCATCGCTGGAGATTGGAGAGATTACGTGGCGATCCTGAGCAAGAAGACCAAGGTCAGTGACGAGATACCTTCCTCGTCCATGGCGGACATCGCGTTCCTCCTGCTGATCTTCTTTCTGGTAACGACGGTGTTTCCCAAGGACCAGGGGCTGCAGATCGTGCTGCCCGAGGCCCAGGAAGAGGTCGAGGTGTCGCAGCGCAACATCCTGCACATCAACATTCAGACCGACGGTTCCGTCCTCTACCGACGGGGCGACAGTCAGCAGGAGACACGGGTCGCCCCCGCCGCGATGGAGGACATCTGGCGGATGGAAGTGGCGCAGAATGAGAACCTGATCGCCGGTGTGCGCACGCATCCCGAGGCCCAGCACCGCTACATGGTGCAGGTGCTCGATGCGCTGCAGACCGCCGGCGCGACCAGAATTTCGCTCCAGATGGGAGAGGGTTGACGATGCCGCTCAGGAATAGTGGGCTCGAGCGAAAGTCGAAGGCGTCTGACCAGATTCCGAGTTCTTCTCTGGCCGACATCGCCTTCCTGCTCCTGATCTTCTTCATGGTCACGACGGTGTTCCGCCAGGAGAGGGAGCGCCCGATCGAGTGGCCTTCGGCGCAGGCCACGGAGCAGATCGACGAGAAGCGCCAGAACATCATGTACATCTGGATCGAGCAGGACGGAGGGATCTTCATCAACGATCAGCCGGTCGCGATGTCCGATGTCTCCAGTCTGGTGGCGCCCGCCTGGATCGACTCCCAGCGGCGGCTGCGCATTTCACTGCGAGCCGACGCACGTGCCCCGTACCGCTTCGTGGACGGGGTGATGGAGGAGATCAAGGCCGGAGGAGCCATCTACGTGGTATTCGCCACGGATCTTGAACGCCGTATGGCAAGGGAGAGACGATGAGTACTGAGCCCCAAACCCAGGCACCGGAGGAGGAGCTTCCTTTCGAGACCGCGAACGATCGCTTCAAGCGGTCATTCGGATCGTGGTTCTGGGGGTCCATGACGGCCGCAGTGCTGCTGCATGCGGCGGTGATGTTCCTCTTTCCGAACATGTCGACCGCGGACGTTAGCTTCACGATGGACGAGTTCGAGGTCATGGACCTGCCACCGGAGATCGAGATTCCGCCTCCGCCCGAGCAGATTCAGCGCCCGGCCAACCCCGTCGTGACCGACGCGCAGATCGACGAGGACATCACGATCGCGCCGACGACCTTCGAGGATAACCTCCCGGACGATCTGCCTCCGCCGCGCAGCGACGGTGGCGCCGACCTGTCCGAGCAGCCGCAGTTCACGCCACACGACGTGAGTCCGCGAACGCTGAACGGGCAGCAGGTGCAGCGTGCGCTCGCGAACGAGTATCCGGCGATGCTTCGGGACAACGGCATCGGGGGCACCGTGATGATGCACTTCTTCATCGACGAGAACGGCGAGGTGCAGAATTTCGAGGTCGCTGAGTCGTCCGGACACGCGGCGCTCGACGAGGCCGCGATGAGGGTCGCTCCGGTCTTCGAGTTCTCACCGGCGCTGAACCGCGACATTGCGGTCCCGGTATGGATTCAGGTTCCGATCAACTTCTCGGCTCGCTGATCTGACCCTTCGTCCCGCACAGGTGTTCGAGGCCCCGTCGGTCAGAGGTGACCGGCGGGGCCTTCGTGCGTCGATTCCCGAGCGCCGGTGGTTCCCTCCCTCCCCTCACCTCCCTAGAATAGAGCGTATGTTCAGTGAACGACTCGCCGGATCCCTCCCCAGGGTGAGAGACCAGATGGCTGCAGCTGCGGATCGAGTCGGTCGCGACCCGTCCGACACCCGCGTGATCGCGGTCACCAAGGGACACCCGGTGGCCGTGGTCGAGGCAGCGCTGGCGGCGGGGCTGCGGGATCTGGCCGAGAATCGAGTCGAGGCCCTGGTGGAGCGTGTTCCCGCCTTTCGGGATCGCGACTGTCGCTGGCACATGGTCGGGCGTCTTCAACGACGCAAGGCGCCCGAAGTACGGGGGCTGGTGGAGTTGCTGCACTCGCTCGACTCGCTCAAGCTGGCCCGACGGCTCGAGCGAACCGCCGAAGATGGCGACCCGGTCCTTGCGGCGCTGGTCCAGGTGAATACGTCTGGAGAGGATTCGAAGGGGGGGCTGACCCCCGACAACGCGGTCGCCGCGGTCGGCGAGATGCTGGAGATGTCGAGCATCGAGCTGCGGGGGCTCATGACCATGGCTCCGTATACCGACGACGAGGCGGTGCTGCGTTCGACCTTTCGCACCCTGAGAGAGGTCAACGATCGGTTGATCGCTGAGTTGGACGGCTACGAGGGAGAGGAGTTGTCGATGGGAATGTCAAATGATTTCGAGCTCGCGATCGAGGAGGGAAGCACGATGGTACGACTCGGGACGGTGCTGTTCGGGGAGCGTGACGGATGATCGATCTCACGCCCCTCGACGTGCGGAACAAGCGGGGCGACTTCCGCAAGGCGATGCGCGGGTACGACCCGCAGGAAGTCGATCATTTCCTCGAGATGGTCGCCGAGCGGCTCGACGAGGTCGTCAAGCAGAACCTGACCCTGAGCGAACGGGTCGAGCGACTCGCGGAGCAGCTCTCCGGACAGGAGGGCAGGGAGCGGGCCGTTCAGGAGGCGCTCGTCACGGCCCAGTCGCTGCGCGAGGAGATCGAGAGCCAGGCCCACCGCGAGGCGGACCTGACCCGCAGGGAGGCCGAAGACGACGCCGAGCGGATCCGTGACGCGGCGGAGCGGGCGATCCACGACCGGCAGCACGAACTCGACGACCTGAATCGCTCCCGGCGCCGGTTCCTTCGGTCTTTTCGCTCCCTTCTCGAAGAGCAGCTCGACGTGGTCCGAGTCGAGGAGGAGCGTCCGATCCTCGAGGACCTCGACCTCGATGCGCTCCGGGTCTTCCAGCGCAGGGAGCCGGTCGATGCCGACGAGGGGGTCGACGGCGAGGGTGCCGAATCGGCCGATGAAGACCTCCCTGAAATCGATGGCTCGGACGACGGCGCCCCCGACGAAGTGACCGAGTCCGACCCGACCTTCCAGAGCTGAGACCCTGCCCGCATGCGCTATCCCGACCTTCCCGAATCCCTCGGCGCCCTCGAAGAGACGCTCCTCGAGCAGTGGCGTGACGAGGACCTCTTTGAGGCTACCCAGCGAGCCAGCGCCGAGGGCGTGCCCTTCGTCTTCTACGAGGGCCCCCCGACCGCAAATGGCCGGCCGGGGCTGCACCACATCATCTCGAGAACCGTCAAGGACCTGGTCTGCCGGTATCGGTCGATGCAGGGCCGGAGCGTCACGCGGATCGCCGGGTGGGACACCCACGGCCTTCCCGTCGAGATCGAGGCCGAGAAGAAGCTGGGCATCTCCGGCAAGCCCGAAATCGAGGCGGTTGGGATCGCCCGCTTCAACGAGGTGTGCCGGGACTCGGTCTTCACCTACAAGGAGGAGTGGGAGCGGCTGTCGGAGCGCATCGCGTACTGGCTCGACTACTCCAATCCGTACGTCACCTTCCACACCGAGTACATCGAGTCGGTGTGGGCGATCCTGAAGCAGCTGAACGAGAAGGGGCTGATCTACCGGGGACACAAGAGTGTGCCCTACTGCCCGCGGTGCGGAACTACGCTCTCGTCGCACGAGGTGGCGCAGGGGTACCGGGACATCCCCGACCCGTCGCTCTACTTCCTGTGCGACTGGGTCGACGCCAAGGGGGCCCCGGATCCCGACGGCCGCACCTTCATGGCGTGGACCACCACCCCGTGGACGGTGCCCTCGAACACCGCGCTCGCCGTCCATGCCGACCTTCCCTACGTCGAGGTGGCCTGGGAGGGGCGCCGGGTGGTGATCGCCGAGGACCGGCTCGAGGCCCTCTTCGGCGAGGCTGCCGAGGTGCTCCGTCGCTACTCGGGCGCGGAGCTGGTCGGGCAGCGCTATTCGCGCCCCCTCGAGATCGTGCCCGTACCCGAAGAGGACCGGCCACTCGCGTGGAGGGTGGTCGCCGAGGACTTCGTTTCGGCCGAGGACGGTACCGGAATCGTCCACATGGCACCCGCCTTCGGAGCCGACGACTTCGCCGCCGGGGAGCGGCATGGATTCCCCCTCCTGCGACCGGTCGATGACCGCGGCTGCTTCCGCGAAGAGATTCCGATCGTGGGAGGGCGCTTCGTGAAAGAGGCGGATCCCGCGCTGGTCGAGGCGCTTCGCGACCGGGGCCGGCTCTTCCGGATCGACGAGATCGAGCACTCCTATCCGCACTGCTGGCGCTGCTCCTCTCCCCTCATCTACATGGCCCGCGACTCCTGGTTCGCCCGTACGTCGACCCTCAAGGACTCGATGCTGCGCAACAACGCCGCCATCAACTGGCTGCCCCCCGAGGTCGGTGAAGGCCGCATGGGCGAATGGCTGGCGAACAATGTGGACTGGGCGCTCTCCCGCGATCGCTTCTGGGGCACCCCCATCCCGGTCTGGGTGAACGACGAGGACCCCGGTGAGGTGGAGTGGGTCGGATCGCTCGAGGAGCTCGACCGGAAGGTCGGAGGGCTCCCCGAGGACTTCGATCCGCACCGGCCCTTCATCGACGAGCTGACCTGGCCGGCGCCCGGTGGGTCGGGAACCATGCGCCGCGACCCGGCGGTCCTCGACGTCTGGTTCGACTCTGGCGCGATGCCGTACGCCCAGTGGCACTGGCCCCACGAGAACGACGAGAGCTTCGAGCGCCACTTTCCCGCCGACTTCATCTCGGAGGGACTCGACCAGACCCGCGGCTGGTTCTACTCGCTCCTGGCGATCAGCACGATGCTCGAGCGGGGCCCGGCCTACCGGAACGTGATCGTCAACGGCCTCATCCTCGACGCCGACGGGC
Source organism: Gemmatimonadota bacterium (assembly GCA_007126575.1). Classification (GTDB taxonomy): domain Bacteria; phylum Gemmatimonadota; class Gemmatimonadetes; order Longimicrobiales; family Gaopeijiaceae; genus SLBA01. The sequence goes on from SLBA01000002.1 coordinate 67,547, forward strand.
AGAAGATGTCGAAGTCGAAGGGGAACACGGTGAACCCGTGGGAGGCGATCGAGGAGTTCGGCTCCGACCCCCTGCGCTGGTACATGGTCACGGTGTCGAACCCGTGGGCCGCCAAGCGCTACGATCCCGAGGGGGTCCGCGAGGCCTCGCGGAAGCTCTTCGACACCCTGCTGAACACCTACCGATTCTTCGCGCTCTACGCGAACGTCGAGGACTGGCAGCCCGGAGAGCTGGATCCCGCACCCGAAGACCGGAGCCTCCTGGATCGATGGCTCCTTTCCCGGCTGCATCGCACGGTCGCGGCCGTCGACGCCGATCTGGACGAGTACCAGCTCACCCGGGGCTACCGCCTGGTGGTCGACTTCCTGAACGAGGACCTCTCCAACTGGTTCGTGCGCCGCTCCCGGGCCCGCTTCTGGGGCAATGGCGATGCCGACGATACCCGGGCCGCCTTCCGGACGCTCTGGGAGGCCCTCACGGTCTCGGCGCGCCTTCTGGGCCCGATCACCCCCTTCTTCGCGGACTGGCTGCACCGAGCGCTCACCGAGGGGCAGAGCGTTCATCTCACGCGCTTTCCCATTGCGGACGAGGGACGCTTCGAGGAGCGCCTCGAAGAGGAGATGGCGGGGGTCCGCGCCCTCGTATCGCTGGGCCGGGCCGCGCGCGAGGATGTGCGGATCCGGGTCCGTCAGCCGCTGCGAACCCTCTACGCCGTGCTCCCCGACGGCCAACGGCCGCGCGATGAGGTCCTTGCGGTCCTCAAGGACGAGTTGAATGTGAAGGAGGTCTCCTTCCTGGACTCCGCCGAGGAGCTCGTGCGGCTCGCCGCCCGACCCCGCTTCCAGGTCCTGGGACCCCACTTCAAGCAGAACAGCCAGGAGGCGGGCGATACCATCCGGGAGCTGCCGGCCGACAAGCTCGAGGCCTTCCGCCGCGGAGAGCCCGTCTCGATCTCGGTGGGGGGCGACGAGGTCCTCCTGCATTCTGACTGGCTCGAGGTGGTCGAGGAGGCGGCGGGCGCCCTGGTGGTGAAATCCGAAGACGGCTACACGGCGGCGCTCGACCCGACGCTCGACGAGGAGCTTCGGACCGAGGGAATGGCCCGCGAGCTCGTCAACCGCATTCAGCGGCTGCGCAAGGATGCCGGGCTCGAGATTACCGACCGCATCGAGCTGGCGATCGAGGGTCCCGAGGAGGTCTCCCGGGCGCTCGACAGCCACCGGGAGTTCATCACCGGCGAGACCCTGGCCCTCTCCCTCGCCGAGGGCGAGGCATCGGCGTCCGGATACGCGGACGCCCTTTCGGACGAGGTCGACGGGATCCCGATACGGGTCGCCCTGCGCCGTGCAGGTCCCGGGTGAGGTCGCCATGATGGCCCCGTCCTCGGTCCCGTCGCCCTCGAAGGGTTCGCCCTCGGGGGACCGGAGGGCGTTCGAGGTGGGTCCGGACTCCGAGGGCGACCGCCTCGACCGCTGGCTCTCGGAGCGGGTGGAGCTGTCGCGGACCCGGGTGGCGGCGCTGATCGAAAGTGGCGACGTGCTCCTAAATGGGGTGCGCCCCCGCAAGGCCGAACCGCTCGCTCCCGGGGACCGGATCGAAATGTCCGTCCCCGAGCCCGAACCGATCACGGCCGAGGCCGAGGACCTCCCGCTCGAGATCGTGTACGAGGACGAGGACCTCCTCGTGGTGAACAAGCCCGCCGGGATGGTGGTGCATCCGGCGAAGGGACATCCGCGCGGGACCCTGGTCAACGCGCTCCTGCACCACGTCACCGACCTGTCGGGGATCGGGGGGAAGCTGCGACCCGGGATCGTCCATCGACTCGATCGGGAGACTTCGGGCCTCCTGGTGGTGGCCAAGAACGATCCCACCCACCAGGCCCTCTCCGACGCACTTCGCAAGCGCAAGGTGCGGCGGCTCTACCGGGCGCTCAGCTGGGGGCATCTCTCCGAGTCCCCCCTCACCATCGACGCTCCCCTGGGCCGGGATCCGGCGGAGCGCACCCGGCGCGCCGTGGTCGCCGACGGGAAGCGCGCGGTGACCCACGCCCGGGTCGTGGACCGACTCCCCGCGGCCGAGCTGCTCGACGTGGCGCTCGAGACGGGGCGGACCCACCAGATCCGGGTTCACCTGGCCCACATCGGGCACCCGATCGTCGGAGACGAAACCTACGGTGCCGGGTGGAGCCGTGGAATGAGCGGAGCGGTTCGCGGGTGGGCACGGGAGCTCGAGGCGATGGCGGATCGCCAGTTCCTGCACGCCCGGCGGCTGGCCTTCCGACATCCGTCGACCGGCGAGCTTCTCGACCTGCGGATTCCCCTCCCACCGGATCTGGAGCGGATCATCGAATGGGCGCACGGGAAGGAGGATCGATGACGCCGAAGGCACCACTGAGTCGGTCCGAGGCGGTCGAGACCGCCGGGTACCTGCAGACGATCGTCGATGAGCTGGGATCGCTCCCCTCGCTGCGCCGTGTGGTTCTGCTGGACCGGGCGGGGCGCGTGATCGCACGCCATGGGGTCGAGGGGCGCTCGGCCCTGACCCGACTGGCGACCCTCGCCGCGGCCCTTCACGCGACCTCGGCCCGACTCTCCGAGATGGCCGGAGATCCGGGGCGATCGGTCCTGCGCATGGAGACCGACCGGGGGGTCGTGATCCTGATTCCACTGGCGCGCCCCTCGACACAGATCATCCTGCTCGTTCTGGAAGAGGGGGTGGCCACGCTCCCCGGGGAGGCGGAATCCCTCCTCCGGGAGATTGCCTGGGTCGATGACGCCGGATGGTCGGTGACCGATCCTCTCGAATTCGAGGCGTCGCTCACCCGATCGCTGGATTCGATCGAGGATGCTTCCGACGACGCCGGCGAAGTCGACGAAGAGAAGCACGCTGGATCATCCGATGATTCCGATGGGGAGGGGGCCCGATGAGCACCGGACTGGATGCGGGGCTGACATTCGAGACCTTCGTGGTCGGCCCGGCGAATCGCCTGGCTTCCGCCGCGGCTCACCGGGCGGCGGAGTCTCCCGGACAGGGGTACAACCCCCTTTTCCTCTACTCCGCGTCGGGGCTGGGCAAGTCACACATCCTCTCGGCGATCGCCCAGCACACCGAGCGCATGAACCCCGAGGCCACCGTGCGGTACGAGACGGTCGAGGGGTACCTCGACAACCTGACGCGGGCGCTGCAGAAGGGCGACGAGGGGATCGCCCGGGACCATTATCGGGAGTCCGACGTCCTCCTCCTCGACGATGTCCAGTTCCTGACCGGACAGGCCGAGGCGCAGGAGATGCTCCTGCGCACCCTCGACACCCTGACCTCGCGTGGCGGGCAGGTCGTGCTCGCCTCCGACCGGCCTCCGGCCGAGATCAACGATCTCGACGCGCGCCTCCTCTCGCGTTTCTCGGGTGGGCTGATCGTCGACATCGGCCAGCCCGACTACGAGACCCGGGTCGCCATCATCCGTCGCAAGGCCGAGGACCGCGGGGCGGAGCTGGCTCCCGGCGTCGCCGAGGTCGTGGCACGATACCCCTTCGGGAACGTGAGAGAGCTCCAGGGCGCCCTCAACCGCCTGCTCGCCGTGCAGGAGCTCGAGGAGCGCACGATCAAGGAAGGCGACGTGCCCGGCATCCTCGGTGTCCCTCCGGGGGGGGGAGATGGGCCGGCGAAGGAATCGGCCACGGCCGCTCCGGCGCCGCCGGTCGCCCCCCCCCGACCGGAGGAGTCCGCTCCGCCGCCGGAGCCTGCCTGGAAGTCGGCGTTCCGCGAGGTCATCGAGGCGGTCGAGGCGGCCGGGTTCTCGTCTCAGCGCCTGCGACGTCACCTCGATGGCCGGGCGGAGCCCGAGGACTGGCGCGAGGTCCTCCGCCAACTGCGGGCCGACGTAGATCGTCTGCGTGAAATGAAGGCCGAGCTCGAGAGGCTGGGAAATCCCTGGCCCGAGGCGGCGGCGACCCTCCTGCGGGATCCCGAGCGGATCGAAGAGGCCGAGAACCTGCTGGCCTCGGCCCGCGAGCGCGCCCGCTCCTTCCCCTCGGTCACCCCTGGCCCCGACCTGGGGGCACTCGCCGACCGCTTCCCTCGGCTGGCCGTGCGGGCCGCCGAGGAGACGATGGCCGGAGAGCGCCCCCAGTACAACCCGCTGTACCTCCACTCCACCGAGGAGGGCCGACTCCGCCTCTTCCTCGAGGGGGTCGCGCGCTCCTACCGGGCGCAGCACTCCGGCGCCCGGGTGGCGATGATCTCGGTCCCCGAATTCGCCGAGGAGTTCATTCGGGCGATCTCCGACGGGGTCGCCGGGGCATGGCGTGAGCGCTGGTGGACCGTGGATCTCCTCCTCCTTCACAAGGTCGAGGGGCTGGCCTTCACCGAGCGCGCGCAGGAGGAATTCTTCCACCTGTTCGAAGCGCTGAAGCGTCAGGGAGGGCGGATCATCCTGACCGGTGACCGGCCGCCGGGCGGGCTCGAGGGGGTCGAAGAGCGGCTGCGGACCCGATTCGAAGGGGGGCTCGTCGTCGACCTCGGCAAGGACGAGGGGAGCTCGACGTCGAGGGCGGCCGAGGGCGAGGAACGTCCGGGCCACCCCGCCTCGAGTGGGCCGGATCCCTCCGAGGGAGAGGACATCCTCTCGGCACTCCGGGCCTTCGCCGGGGTTGTCGAGGACGAGCAGGCCGCAGCGGCCCGGGGGGCCTCGGACGCCGGAGGTGTGCTCGAGACCGCCGCCCGTGTCGCCGATGACCGCGAGGAGTGGTCTCCGCACCGCGAGCGGGTGGTCTGGGTGTGGCCGCACCTGAACGAGCGGATCGTCGAGGAGGACGGGTGAGGAATCGAGTGAGGGGATTTCGAGGCTCCGGACGGTGGGGGCGCCATGGCGATTGAAGGCCAACTCGAAGATGTGGGGCTGGCGGACATCTGCCAGCTCCTGGCGATGGGCCGCAAGACCGGGTGCCTGACGGTCACCGACCGCTCGTCCTTCGGGTACGTGTATTTCGACAACGGACGCGTGGTGTACGCGAACGTCCTGAACCGTCCGGACCGACTGGGGGAGATCCTCGTGCGGGCGGGGGTGATCAACCGCGAAGACCTCTCCCAGGCGATGGAGCAGCAGGCTCGCGAACCGGGCCAGCGACTGGGACAGATCCTGGTGGCGCGCGGGGCACTGTCGGAAGAGGACCTCCTGCGGCACATCACGATCCAGATCGAGGAGGCCGTCTACCACCTGTTCACCTGGGAACGGGGCTCCTTTCACTTCGCTCCCGACGAGAAGCCCGAGGAGGAGGAGATCGCGGTCGTCTCGATCAATCCGGAGAGCCTGTTGCTCGAGGGGGCCCGGAGGGTCGACGAATGGTCGCTGATCGAGAAGAAGGTCCCCTCGATGGACCTGGTCTTCGCCCTCGACCGGGACCCTCACGGAGACGAGGCCCTCGAACTCACTTCGCAGCAGGAGCGGATCATTCCCCTGATCGACGGGTCCCGCTCCGTAGAGGAACTCGCGGCCGAGGCCGGGATGGTCGACTTCGACGCGGCCAAGGCGATCTTCGGTCTGGTGCAGGCGGGGTTCGCACAGCGGACGGGGCGAAAGGAGCCTCGACGCTCCGAGACCGAGACCGAGGAGAGCATCACCCAGCACCTCAACCTCGCCCAGGCGTACGACCGGGCGGGAATGCTCGAGGACGCACGCCGAGAGTACGACGAGGTCCTGAAGCTGGAGCCCACGCAGGGCACGGCTCGACGACGACTGGCGCTGATCTCGCTGCGCGAGGGTCGACCCGAGGAAGCGCTGGAGCACTTCTCGAACGCACCCGACGAGGTGACGTCGAGCTATGCGGGGCTGCGCAACCGGGCCTACGCCCTCGAGCTCCTCGACCGGCCCGACGAGGCGCTCACCCTGCTCGACCGGGCGACGGAGCTGCGTGCCGGTGATCCGGAACTGCTGCTCACCCGCGCGATCCTCATGCTCAAGGCGAAGCGGGCGCGCCGGGCCACCGAGGTGTTTCGCAGGTACCGGGCGGGGCTGCCCAAGGGGACCCGCCCCCCCGCGCTCTACTACGCATACGCGATCCTGGCGGCCGCCTCGGCCGGCGACCGCGACGAGGCGCTCCGTCTCGGACGTGAGGGGCTCGGGTCGTATCCGAGTCACGGCGCCGTGCTGGTGAACCTGGGCGTCGTGCTCGAGAGCCAGGGGGAGACCACCGCTGCGGAGGCCCTGTTCCTGCGCGCGGTGTCCGAGCCTCCGGCCCCGCCCCAGGGCCACAAGAACCTGGGTGACCTGGCGTACCGCAGGGGCGACCAGGCAGGTGCCCGGGCGCACTTCGAGCGCGCTGTTCGCCTCGACCCGGAGATGGGCGACGACGTCTACCTGAAGCTCGGGAACCTGGCCTACAAGGATGGGGATCGGGACTGGGCCCTTCAGCTCTGGAGCAAGGCGCTCGAGCTGAACCCCCACAACGAGGTGGTGCGGACCAACCTCGACCTGGTGACCTCCTCGCCCGACCGATGATCCGCCTCCTCCTCGTCCTGAGCCTCTGGGCCGGCGGGGAGCCTCCACAGCTCTTCAGCCCCCAGTCCCTACTCCCCGCGGATCTCCCCGGAGCGGAACAGGCCCGCGTGGTCGTGCCCGTCGACCCATCGCTGGGCGACCGCCTCCGGGTGGTTCACTGGGAGGGCGACGAGGGGCGCGCGAACCAGGCGATCCAGGTTCTGGAGCGCTTTCCGGACCTGCCCGGCCTCCCCCCGGGGCTGCCGTCGAGCGCGGTGATCTACCTGGCTCCCGACCGGGAGACCTTCGACGCACTCACCGGCGGGCAGGTGCCGCACTGGGGGGCGGGCGTAGCGATCCCTTCCCGCTCGAGGATCGTGATCCCGCTGTTCGGGAACCCCTGGACGGGGGGCGATGTAGAGGCCCGGACCCTGCGTCACGAATGGGCCCACCTCGGGCTGCACGAGTACCTGACCGGGCTGCGGATCCCGCGCTGGTTCGACGAGGGCTACGCCCAATGGTCCTCCGGCGGATGGGACGTGGGGGCCATGTGGCGGCTTCGGGTGGCGCTGGCGCGCGGCACCGCGCCCCCTCTCGACTCCCTGAGCCTGGTCTGGCCGCGGGAGCGGGCCGATGCCGAGCTCGCGTACCTGCTTTCCGCCAGCGCGGTGAGCTTCCTCATCCAGGACAGCGGAGCCCGGGGGATGGAGGTCTTCCTGAGTCGGTGGGCCGAGACCCGGGACTTCGAGGGCAGCTTCCGGCGCACCTTCGGGCTCGCCACCGGCACCTTCGAGACCCGGTGGGTCCGGCATGTGAAGCAGCGCTACGGATGGGTTCTCATGTTTCAGAACTCGGTGGTGTTCTGGGGGATCCTGGGACTCATCCTGATTGTCCTCTTCCGGATCCGTCGTCGCCGCGACCGCGAGCGCATGGCGGCGCTTCGGGCGACCGAGCCCCCCGATCTGCCCGCCTACTGGGAACCACCGCGCCATCCGCCGATCGGGGGCTTCGAGGGAGAGGCGCGACTCGTCCGGAGCCGACCTCCGGGTGCTCCCGCGGATCTTGACCCTTCCCCTCCTTCGGAGTAGCATCCATCCACCATGGCGAGACGAACCGAGAAGAAAGGAAGACGGCGGTCGAAGGCCCCTGCGCCCGAGTCGAGAACCGGTGAACCCGGCCCCCTGGGGCTCACGCGAGCCGGACTGGGCCTCGGCGCGGCCGGGGTGCTGGTCGCCATCCTCGGATTCTGGCTGATCGCCCAGGGCTCGATCACCGCGGCCCCACTCCTTCTCGTTCTGGCCTACCTGGTCCTTATTCCGCTGGCATTGATCCGTTGAGGGCATGGCTCGGGTCGCCCGGCGAAACCCGTGGGCCCGGCCTCCGAACGACATACAACGGGCGCGTAGCTCAGTTGGTTTAGAGCGCCTGCCTTACAAGCAGGAAGTCGGGGGTTCGAATCCCTCCGCGCCCACTCGCTTTTCGCGATATCGGGAATTCCGCAATAAACGGTGCATGAGAATTTGTACTGGGTGAGGCTTACCCGGCCGATGAAGGGCCATTTCTCTCGTGCACCTGTCAGACCCAGATGGAACCGAGCCCTCCCCCTCTTCAGGTTGTTGGGCTCTCATTCTACCTGGACTCGCGTGCCGGGCCGAGGCACGGCAAACTCGTCGATGCCGTCATGGCTCTGGAGTCCGAGACCCGTATGCTCGTCGGGTACGCCTGCGCTCGCTTCAGTTGGGAGCTGCTGAAGAAATGCGGGGCGAGACCGTGGGGAAGACCAGGGCGCCGATTTCCGTGACGGTCGGATCAAGACCACCGGTCCGATCAAAGTGCGCGAAGCCATCCACGATCGCTCCGGTCACCCGTCCTCGGGTGTCGATGTCGAAGCGGACGAATGTGCGGCCGGCTCCGGGCGTCCTCCATTCGGCACGAAAGATGTCCTGGTGCCATGGCTCGAGATCGGCCACATACTCGGGCGAATAATGGAGGACCAGGCGCCCGGCCTCGGGATCCGCGCTCGTGGATTGACCGCCCGTAGCAGCTTCGGCGTCCGCGGCCCCGCCCTCGTGTGTGATCCGCATTTCGCCAAAGAGTGCATCGTCGTAGTGCCCCGTGTACCGGTCGAGCGGGAGGGACGGACCGACCCCTTCGATCCGTGATCCCTCGAGCTCGGCCGCCGACCGGGCGGACGCCTCCTGGCTGCGTTCGGCCAATTCGAGATACTCGGCGCTCCAGTCGTGGGGCACCCGGCCCTGCAGCGCGTCGAGAACCCAGTGCGTGACGGCCAGCTGCAAATTGCTCGAGCTCAGATTGGCCATCGCCACCACCCCGATGTCTTCCGCGGGCACCATGGTCACTTGGGTCCGGGTGTAGTTGATCGACCCCGAGTGATGCACGAGCTTGCGGCCGTGCAGATCCTGCACCCTCCAACCGAGTGCGTACGCCGCGAAATGGTTCGTCGGATGCATGCGGGCGGTCGTCGAGTCGATCGAGATCACCGTTTCGGGCTGGTACAACTCCGCAAACCGGGCTTCGTCGATCAGTCGCCCGTTGCTCGTGGTTCCTCCCCTCAGGTGCAGCCGAATCCACTGGGCCATGTCGTGCACGCTCGACCATGCCGCCCCGGCCCCCCCGATCGCATCGTAGTCTCGCCGCGGAATCGCATGCACCTCTCCGTCGATTCGGGTATGGGAATGCGCCGAGTTCCCACGCGCCTCCACTACCGCAGCCCGGGTCGTGCTCCGGGCCATGCCCAGCGGCCCGAAGATCCGTGACTCGAGAAAGTCGTCCCAGCTCATGCCGCTCGCCGCGCCGACCACCTCTCCGGCAGCGATGTAGAGGATATTGTTGTAGCCGTAGCTTTCTCGAAAGCGATCGACCTGAGGCAGATGCCGGGCGCGGCGAAGGATTTCGGCACGGTCGAACGGAGAGGCGATCCAGAGGTTGTCCCGCCGGGCCGCGCCGGCTCGGTGCGTAAGCAGGTCGCGCACGGTCAGTTCGCGCGAGACATACGGGTCCGCGACCTCAAACCCCGGCAGGTGCTTCGACACCGGATCGTCCCAGGAGAGTCGACCCGCATCCACCAGCATCGCGAGAGCGCCGGTGGTGAAGCCCTTCGTGGTCGACGCGACTGCGAAGATCGTATGTTCATCGACGGGTTCGCTCGCGCCCAGCCGCGTTTCGCCGTACCCTCGGGCGTAAAGGATAGAGTCGCCCTGGACGACGGCAAGTGCGAAACCCGGCACCTCCCAGGCTTCCATCGCACGCTCCACGTAGGCATCGAGCCCACCCAGAGGAGAGGGCTGGGCCCAGGCTCGCACCGGGCTCGACACCGGCAGAAGGGCCAGAAGAAGCGCGGCCACAAAAATGAAACGCATCGATTCCTGCGGTGAAAAGAGGCATTCGTCCCGTCCGTGGTTAGCGGCGAGCGGCCCTCCAACTGTACTGGTCGGCGCGACTATCCGCCAGCGGAGCCACCCCGACCCCTTCCCCGCATGCCCGTGCTGAATCAGGAGAATGAATAGACGCCAAGGGCATAGGTGTCCGTGAACGGACGCCGGAAGGAGGCAATGAGTCGCCACATGCTCGCTCTGACGACGTGTGTGGTTTACCTTGGCAGGGTCGTTTCAGGTAGAAGAGTTCGACCATGCGAGGAAAGCTGACAGTCACCTCCAGCAGGTGTAGTGTGATAGGAAGTGGCCGGTACGAACGGCCTGGATGAAGGTGCAGTGCGGCGAGATCCGGCCGAAGTCTTCACTTCCGAGGGACGAGGAGTTGCTCGACTGGTTCAGGCGGATCGTACGCAACGAGGCTCGCAACCGGCGGCGCACTGAACGAATCCGGGACTGCGAACGGCTGGATGAGGTGGAAGAAGCAGCGGCTGAACACTTGGCCGACTCGGATCCATTGCTAGAGGTCATCGTGGCCGGAGTCGTCAGCGAACTTGCACCTGCCCAGCGAGACGTTGCGACACTTCGCCTACGCGGCTGGCGGCTGGTCGACATCGCGATCGAGACCAAGCGGGCCGAAGGAACGATGAACCGACCCTGGTACCGAGCAAGGGGAATGCTTCGGATGGCGTTGCGCCCCTGCCTCGACCGGTGGTGCCAGCGTGCTGACAGGGAATCCGGCGATCACTTTTGAGCCGCTGTCATCCTTCTTTTGTGGGGCGTCACAGCTGGTAATGAAGGCCGACGTACGTATGCGGCTGTAGCTTGACCTTTCGGCTCGGGAGAGCGGGAGAATGAACGACATGACGCGGTGGCTCGGTGGGTCGATCCTGGGATCGGTCCCATTTCTGGGGAACTCGTCACTTCCGGGTGGCAAGGCCATCATCCCGCGGGTGTGGGCCCAATGTAGCACATCGAAGCCGCGCTCACCCCTTGCGCCGAGCCGCCATTCTGCCGCTCTTTAGAAGGCTGTTGCAGAAATACAGGGTGCTCCGGGCCGCAACCCCCCCGGCCCCCTCGGGTTGGGGCCGCAGGGGCCCCCCGCGGTCGTTGGCTCGCCTCGACGTAGCCACCGCTATGCCTTCAGCGAGCCGCCTACGAGTGGGCTCCCTGGGGCTCCCAACGGTGCACCCTGTATTTCTTCAACAGCCTTTCAAGGCCGGTCCGAAAGGTTGGTCCGGCCGCGAGGCCTTGGCGAGCGAGGAAAAGTCACCGAGCCCTCATCTCGTCTGGCCGGACCATTCGGGCCTGACTGAACTTCACCGAGGAGGCGGACGATGCGTGTATCGGTTTCCGGTCCCGAACGGCCGGCTCTTTCGGCAATGCTCCCCGCGATTCTCGCGGGGAAGGGGGCGCCGATGGCGGCCGTCCTCGTCCTGGCCCTGCTCTCGGTCGGGTGCGCTCCCTTCGGACTGGGGGAGTCGGAGCCCGAGATTCTCCGGATTGATGGAGAGTACACGGGCACCCTGAGCATCCAGGGCCAGCAGCTCTTCGGGTCGTTGACGATCGATCAGGAGGCCGATCACCTGGAGCTGAGCTTCCACTTCGCCGAGGCCGGGATCCAGGCGTCGGGGGAGGGACGGGTGACGCCCTCGGGGTTCAGCGCCGATGTGCCGTACGCGATCACCTGTCCGGGTGAGGCGACCTTCGAAGGGATCAAGGACCCGAGGGACCGGGCCCTGTCGGGGAATGTCTCGGTCTCGGACTGCAATGGGACGAGCAGCGGGACCTTCCGCTTCTCACCGCGCCGATGACGGGGTGCGAATGAGGGTCCTGATCGCCGGGTGCGGGTATGTGGGTACCGAGCTGGGGCTCCGTCTCGGGGCCGAGGGGCACGAGGTTTGGGGGCTCCGGCGCGATCCTTCGGTGCTTCCGGAACCGATCCGCCCCCTGGCCGCCGACCTTCTCGACCCCCACCTGGCGGAGCGCCTTCCCGAGGTGGACCAGGTCGTCTACGCCGCGGCGGCCAATGTCTCGAGTGCCGAGGGCTACCGCGCCATCTACGTGCGGGGGGTCGAGAACCTGCTCGCCGCCCTCACCCGCTCGGCCGGTACCGGGATCGAGCGCTTCCTCTTCGTCTCGTCGACCGCCGTCTACGGAGACAGCGGGGGAGACTGGGTCGACGAGCGGACCCCGCCCGCTCCCGAGAACTTCCGGGGCTCCGAGGTCCTCGACGGCGAACACACCACCCTCGAGTCCCCGATTCCCGCGACCGTCCTCCGCCTCGGCGGCATCTACGGTCCCGGGCGCACCCGGCTCATCGAGATGGTCCGCCAGGGCCGGGCCCGCTGCCCCGGCGAGGGCCCGATCTGGTCGAACCGGATCCACCGCGACGATGCGGCGGGGGCCCTCCAGCACCTCCTGACCCTTCCCGCCCTCGAGCCGGTCTACCTGGGGGTCGACGATCACCCGACACCCCTCTGTGAGGTCTATCGGGGGGTGGCCGAGATGGTCGGCGCACCCGAGCCGACGGTCGACCCCGGGCTGGGGCGCGACCGATCGAACAAGCGCTGCTCGAACCGGCTCCTGCGCGAGTCGGGCTTCACCTTCGCGTATCCCTCCTTCCGTGAGGGATACCGAGCGCTGCTCGCCACCGAGGCGGGAGAGGGGGAGGCAGGGGAGCGGCAGGACCGGTGAGCCTCGCGGTCCTCGCCGTCATCCTGGGTGGCGTCGGGATCTTCCTGACCGGGATCATCCTCCTGACCGAGGGGCTCAAGGCCTCGGCGGGCGACGCCCTCCGCTCAGGTCTGCAGCGCTTCGCCCGCTCCCCGGCACGGGCCGTGGGCTCCGGCGCCGCGGTCACCGCCCTCGTCCAGTCGTCGTCGGCGACCACGATCACCACGATCGGGTTCGTGAGCGCGGGGCTTCTCACCTTCCCCCAGGCGGTGGGGCTGATCTTCGGCGCCAACCTCGGGACCACGAGCACGGGCTGGATCGTGTCCCTGCTCGGCCTCAAGATCTCGGTCGGGGCCATCGCGCTGCCCCTCGTGGGCGTCGGCGCCCTGATCCGTCTCCTGGGCCGCGAGCGGGTCGCGCACGCGGGGATGGCGCTCGTCGGCTTCGGCCTGATCTTCGTGGGGATCGACACCCTGCAGGTGGGAATGGAGGGGCTGGCCGAATCGCTGGACCCAGGGTCCTTTCCCGGTGCCACCCTGACCGGGCGGATCCTCCTGGTGGGGATCGGCCTCGTGATGACGGTGGTGATGCAGTCCTCGTCCGCGGCGGTCGCCACCACCCTGACCGCGCTGCACTCCGGCACGATCGGGCTGGACCAGGCCGCACTCCTCGTGATCGGGCAGAACCTGGGGACCACGGTGAAGGCGGCGCTCGCCGCGATCGGGGGGTCGGTCCCCGTGCGGCGGACCGCCGCCGCACACATCCTGTTCAACGTGTTCACGGCGGCGCTGGGGCTCGTCTTCCTGCCCCTCCTGCTGGCCGGATCGGTCGCCGTGGTCGGCGACGGGGATCCGGCGGTGGCGATCGCGCTCTTCCACAGCGCCTTCAACCTCCTGGGGGTCGTGGTCCTCTTTCCCTTCCTGACCCCCTTCGCGGGCTGGGTGGAACGGCTCGTCCCCGAGACCCGCATCCGACTCACCCGCTCCCTCGACCCCTCGCTCACCGAGATCCCCTCGGTGGCCGTCGAAGCGGCCCGTCGGGCCGGCGTCGAGATCGCACACGAACTCTTCGAAGAGGGGGCGGACGCGCTCGACCACGTCACGGTCCGGGGGCGTGGCGGGGGGTCCGACGAGGAGTCGGTGGGCGAGGCGCTCATCCGCCTGCGGGCCTTTCTGACGAGCATTCACACCCCCATGGGGGAGCGTGAACTCTTTGGGCGGCACCTGGCGACCCTTCACGCGACCGATCACCTGGAGCGCTATCGAAGGGCGCTCCTCGATTCGGGCGAGGTCGACCCCGAGCTCGGCGTCCGAGCGTCGAGGGCGCTGCGAGGCTGGCGCGGACGCATCGACCTCGACCAGGAGTCACCGGCCGATCCGGCCGAACTCGAGAGCTGCTCCGCGGCCGTGGCCACCGAACGAAAGGAGCGTCGGGCCCGGCTCCTGCAGGAAGCGGCGGCGGGAACGCTCGACGCCGAGGCGATCCGACGCGAAGTGGATGGCCTTCTACGCCTCGACCGCCTGATGTACCACGCCTGGCGGGCGGCGCACCACCTGGGGCGGGCGGCCCCGGATCAGGAGGGAGCGGCCTGGGACGAGGTGCCGGAGGCGGAGGCCACTCCGGCCTCCAGCGATGGAGCCGAAGCGGCCACCGGCGAGCCGAAGCCCAGCGTCTGACACGCATTCCGGACGACCGATGCGAAATCGGGGTCCAGTCGGAAGGAGAGCTGCTCCCCCACGGCGTACCCGCGCGAGGGCGGCAGGTGGATCACGAGCTTGCGATCCCCGCCGTGCGCCGAGGGGATCGCCACCTCGGCCTCGACGTGGGCGCCCGTGTACACCGTCGAGAGGATCCGCCCGCGAAGCCCCCCGGCCTCGCTCGCCTCGAAGCCGTCGGGCCGAACCGAGACCATCACCTGGGTGCCGTTGGGCATTCCCAGGCGGTCGACCCTGCAGAAGGACCCGAAGTCGGTCAGCACGCAGCCGTTCTCGTTCTGGACCACGCCCTGCAGGAGGTTGGTCCGACCCACGAAGGTGGCCACGAAGACCGACTCGGGATGTTTGTAGATCTCGCGCGGTGAGCCCACCTGCTCGATCCGTCCCTGGTTCATCACGGCCACCCGGTCCGAGATCGCCAGGGCGTCCCGCTGGTCATGGCTGACGAAGATGCAGGTCACATTGGCGCGGCGCAGGATCTCGACGACCTCGTCGCGGACCTGGTCGCGCAGGTGCGCGTCGAGGTTCGAGAAGGGCTCGTCCATCAGCACGAGGAGGGGCTCCGGGGCGATCGCGCGGGCGAGTGCCACCCGCTGCTGCTGCCCCCCTGAAAGCTCGTGCGGATATCGGTTGAAATAGGGCCCGAGGTCGAGGATCTCGAGGACCTCCGAGGCGCGCTTCTTACGCTCCCGCCGCGGGACCGCGTCCAGGCCGAACATCACGTTGCGGCCGACCGTCAGGTGGGGGAAGAGGGCGTAGTCCTGAAAGACCATCCCGATCCCCCGCTTCTCGGGGGGAAGCCAGTCCGAGGGGCCGGCGGCGACCCGCCCACCCACCCGGATGATCCC